>JBDUDA010000180.1:0-6281 GCA_040003205.1 Acidobacteriaceae bacterium
CGAGGTCGAGTCCGTGATGCGCGGAGGTTCGGCACGGATTGCGCGCTGAAGTCGACAATCAGGCATCCGCTTGCGCATAACTGCCTTCGGGTGTCTTCGCCGGTTCGCGCGTCATGAAGAAGTGAACGGCTGGCGTGATGATGAGGGATAAGACCAGCGAAACTACGATGCCACCTATCACTGCGATTGCCAAGGGCTGCAACATCTGCGACCCTGCGCCAATTGCAAATGAGAGTGGAAGCATGCCTGCTAGTGTCGCCAAGGCAGTCATGACGATGGGACGCAGCCGACGCCGGCCCGCCTGTAGGATGGCTTTTTCCGTAGAGTATCCATGCTCGCGAAACTTCTGGTCGGCATCGAGAAGAAGAATTCCGTTCTTTGCGACAATGCCGATGACCATAATCATGCCCATGAACGAAGAAATATTGAAAGTAGTCCTGGTCACCAGCAGCGAGATAAAAACGCCGGAAGTTGAAAGCAAGGCTGACGCAAGAATAGCGATGGGAGCAGCGAAGGTGCCGAACTCGAATAACAGAACAATGAAGACCAATACGATTGCCAGCAATAACACTAAAACCAGATCATGAAAGCTCTTCTGCTGTTCCTGGAATGTACCGCCATACTCTACCCGTATTGATGGTGGCAGATGCAGATCGTTGACCGCTTTTTGCACGCCACTAATCCCGGTTCCTAAGTCCACTCCTTCGAGCCTCGCGGTAACTGCAACTTGACGCTGCAAATTTTCACGGCGAATTTCTGTTTGACCTGGAAGAGTCGTAATATCCGCCAGCGAACCCAGGGTCGCGGTTTTGCCGCTACTGCTGACAAGCAACGTACTCCGCATAGCATCCAGAGAAACGCGGCTGGACGCAGGGAATCGTATGCGCAGTGTGTATGCGCGACTATTACTAATGACCGGCGTCGGCGCCGCCTCTCCCTCCAACATGGCAGCGGCATCCAGGGCGACTTCTTCGGGGGTGAAGCCAGCTCGCGCCGCGACCGACGGATTTACCTGGAACATGAACGCAGGACCGCTGATGGTGTTATCGATGCCGTTGAGAACGTCCACTACGCCCTTGACCTTTGTGATCGAGTCCGCCACTTTGGGCGCCCAACTCGCAAGAAGCGCCGGGTCTTCCGCGAATAGCTTGATTTGCACGGGTTCCGGAGCACTCGTGAGATCACCAATCATGTCTTGTAAAACCTGAATAAACTCGACGTCCAATGCAGGCTCTTGCGACTTGATGTCGCTGCGAACGTCTTGAATTATGTCGTCAATGGCGCGGCTTCGCTTGTCCTTCAGCTTTACGACAATGTCGCCGGTATTAGCCTCGGTAACGGCAGCTAAGCCCAATTGCAGTCCGGTGCGACGGGAAGTGCCCTCCACTTCTGGCACTTCGCGCAATATCTGTTCGACATGGCCGACAACACGGTCGGTTTCTGCCAGCGAGCTGCCCGCCGGCATGATGTAGTCAATTACAAAACCACCCTCATCCATTTCCGGCAGCAGGTCGGACCCGAGAAATTTGTAACAACCATAAGACACTGCTATCAGCAATACGGATAGCCCGAGAAGCCATATCGGATGCCGCATGGCGCGACTAAGCCACTTCTCGTGAAAGTTTACGATCTTCAAAAAAAATCCGCTCACCGAAGCTTCTTCGGCGGCGAGCAATCGGCTCACTTCATCTTGTTCCGCTTCTTCCCGAGCGGTTGGGGCCGCAAGGTTTGAGTGCGAATGACGTTTTCCCTTTATGAAGTACTGGCTGAGATTCGGCGTCCAAGTGAGCGCGAGAGCCAGGGACGTAAGAAGGGAAACGCCCATCGTGACGGCCAGCGCTCGGAAGAAGGTCCCGGTCACACCAGTAATGGAAATAAGTGGCAAGAAAACAACGATGGGAGTAATCGTTGAGCCGATTAACGGAATGGTGATTTCGTTAAGAGCTTTTTGTATGGCCTCCAGCCGGCCCTGACCCGCATCCCGATGCAAGACGATATTTTCAACCACTACGATGGCATCATCAATAACCAGTCCGACGGCAGCGGCCAGACCGCCGAGAGTCATCAGGTTGAAGCTTTGCCCCAGTAGTTTTAGAGCAATGAACGTCAACGAGATTGTCACGGGAATGACCAGCCCGGCTACGATTGATGTGCCCCAATCGCGCAGAAAAACCACCAAAATAATTGACGCCAGAATTAAACCCAAAAGAATCGAATCCCTGACGCTCTTAATGGATTCATTAACGATTAACGACTGATCGTAGAACGGACGAATATCAATCCCAGCCGGCAGTGTTTTGCGAATACGATCTATTTCGGAATGAACTTCATTTGCGACCTGGACCGTATTACTTTCGGGCTGGCGATTCACGTTGATAAGCAGCGCGGGTTTTTTGTTTGCAGTCACAATCGTATAAACCGGCTTTACGCCTCTCTCAACGGTTGCAACATCCCCAATGCGAACCGGAATTCCCGCGGGCGTGGTTTTAACAATTGTGTTGGCGATCTGCTCAGTATTTTGCAACTGCCCGCTGATCAAGCCGAGATAAAGCTGATGGTTTTCCTCCAACAATCCGGGCGAGTCTATTAAGTTGGTGCGGCGCACGCTATCGAGGATGTCGGTAACGGTGACGCCTGCAATCAGCAGCTTCGAGCTGTCAGGTATTACGTGAAATTCCGGTTCTTGCCCGCCCTGAACTAAAACCGTCGAAACGCCATCCAGACGATTGAGCCGCGGCTTGATCTGGTAGGTAGCCATTTCCCAAAGTTGCGTGGGAGGGACGGAATCAGAGGTAAGGCTATAGCCGATGACCGGGAAGCTCGCGAAGGTCATGCGATGTGCTTCAACCTTGGCGCTGGGAGGAAGGTCAGGTTGCACTCTGGACAATGCTGAGTTGACATATTGCAACGTCTGAAACATGTCAACTTTCCATTCGAAGTAAAGATCAATTTCGGCGGAGCCGCGGCTCGTTATCGAGCGGACGCTTTGCAAACCCGGAACGCTGTTGACAGCCTCTTCAAGCGGGCGGGTAATGGTGACCATCATCTGATCAATCGGCATTACACCGTTATCTACGCTGATAAGAACCCTCGGAAAGTTAGTATCCGGGAACACCGAAACCGGGATGGTCAAAGCGAGATAGCCACCGAGTAATGCCAGAGTCACAATTAAAAAGATGACGGAACGAGAGTGGCGGGCAAACCAGTAGTTAGGCGCCTTGCTCTCGCCTTTTGTGCCAGCCTCCGGGTTATCTTTTACGATGGTCGTCATATTTTAATCGTCTTGCTTCTGCGTCGCTGCATGCACCTTGTGAATGTTCTTCACCACTCGATTGTGCAGCGCTGGCCGAACTACTTGTCGTCGTCTGCATCTTTCGTGCCGGGCTTGGGCTTATCGGTCGCTTTAGCTTTGTCAGCTGACTTGTCTTTTTCCTTGTCGTCCGCTTTTTCGGGCGCCTGCACTTCAACCTTTGCGTTGTCCGGCAAACCATAAGCGCCTGGGGACACGATTTTGTCTCCAGCTTGCAGACCCTCGACTATTTGAATTTGGTCTTCATCCCGTATTCCGGTCTTGACGACCCTCTTGTGGGCGCGGTTATCGGCCCCGACCTGCATCACTGACGTGCTTTTATCTTCGTCCGTCAGGAGGGCGGCCACTGGTATGGCCAACGCATCGGGGATGGTCTTCGATAGCATGGAAACTGTGACGCTGGTGCCAGGTTTGAGACTCTGTTTTGCGTTTTTGGCCTGCACCCAGACTTCGACGGTAGTGCTGTTTGGGTCCAGCGCCGGACTTACGACTGTAACTTTCCCTTCGACGGGCTCATCGATTCCCGGCACCTGTATGGTGGCTTTGTCTCCGATTTTAAGAAGTGCCGCATCCGGTTGGGGTATATGCGCGCGGGCAATGACCTGTGAAACATCCATCACGGTAAGAAGGGGTGTGCCTGCCGCCGCCATCTCGCCGGGGAAGAGCGGGCGGTCGGTGACTACGCCATCTATCGGGCTGCGGATTTCGGAATAACTAAGTTGGGCCGCTGCTCCCAGATATTTTCCCTTGGCTGCTTCCAGTTGACCGGCAGCACCCTTCAAAGCCTGCTGTTTGCCGATTGATTGGAGATCTTCGAGATGCTTCTGAGCGATCCGATACTGATTGCGCGAATTGGTGACATCTACTCCGGCCTGGTCAAGTTCTTTACGGGGCAGAGCGCCTTGTTGAAACAAGTCCTGGCGGCTGGCGTAAATCTTTTCCTGAGCCTCCATCAGCCCCTTGGCAGCTTCTGCATCCAGCTGAGCTTTTTGCATCTCCTGGGGGACGTCTGAGGCGGTCGTCGTCTTGTAAGTGGCCTGGGCCTGGTCGTAAGTTCCGCGCGTATCTCGTGCGGCAGCTGCGAGGTCTTGATTTTCGAGCACAGCCAGCAGCTGCCCTTTGCGCACCTTGCTGCCGCGCGTCACCTTAAAAGTTTTCACGGGAGCGCTTATCTTCGGCACAAGCGCTGATTGCTGAAGCGGAAATAGGACAGCTTGGGCAGTCACCTTGCGTTCCAATGTTGTCTTCTCTACAGCTACCACCTGTACCGGAACTGTAGGTTCCTTTTCGGCCGGTTCCTTGGAGCATGATTCCAACAGAAGTAGAGACGAAAAGGGAATTAACGTCGCGCATGCAAACATCAGCGAGCGCTTCTTGAGTGGAATGATCATTAGAAGTTTCCTGTCAAAGTTTGCAGGCTGGAGAGGGAGAGTCGATATTTTAACTGTCCGTCACTGAAGGCATTGCGGGCGAGCGTAAAAGTATTCTGCGCGTCTACGACTTCGAGAACGGTGGCTTCACCGGACTGGTAGCGCAAGGTTGTAAGGCGGAGACTTTCCTCGGCCAGCTCAGCGGAGCGCGCCAGCGAATCCAGTTGCGAGCGGGCAGCGCCCGCAACCTCATAAAAAGTTCGCAGGTCGGCGATCAATTTTCGTTGCGCGAAGCTCAGTTGCAGATGCGCAAGATCACGTTTCAGGCCAGCCTGCTTGAGATGACTGACGTTTGCTCCCCAATTCCAGATCGGAAACTGTAGGGTGGCCTGGGCGGCGTATCCGAGGTTGCGAATACCGTTCGTGCTGGTCTCAAAACGGTTGGCGTCGATTCCGTAAAAATAATCGAGGGTTAGAGAAGGAAGAAAACCATTCCAGGCTTTCGATACTCCTTGCCCGGCTTCACGCAACGCGGCCGCAGCCTCGCGGAGCTGTGGATTGTTCCTGGCCGCCAACCCCTGGACCTCAGTAAAGCCGGGGAGGGCTTGAGGCGTCTGGAGGTCATCCACAACCGAAAAATTCTCGTTAAAGTCGGGGAAAAGTATGATCGCCAGCTCGAGGCGGCTGCGATTCATCTCTAATTCTGATTCTGTTAAATCGCGCTTTTGCTGTTCTAACTGAAGTTGCGCTTTCACCACGTCAGAGTGGGCCACTTCGCCACCATTTTCGAGCTTCTGACTGACGTCAAAAAAATGCTGTGCTTCACCGATAGCGCGCTGCGAGTTGGCGTACTTTCGCTGGGCTATGACAAAACCGTAGTAAGTCTGGATTACGGTCGAGACCAACCCCCGTTTCGCAATTTCCGCGCGGGCTTTGGCCACAGCTTCGGCAGCGCGGGTGCGCCGATATTCAGCGATGTTGTCGACGGAGAAGACCTGGCGAGCGTTGCCTTGACTCAGATACTCATGAATGCCGTTGTTGGCAATGAAACGTCCAGACGCGGTGCCATTGCCTTGCGTATATAAGAACGCCGCGTTGTAATTCACGCTTGGAAGTAACGCGGCGCGGCTTTGTACGCGATCTTCCTTCGCGATGCCCACCTCGGTCAGCACTGTGCGATATTCCGGACTGTTCTTTTGCGCTCGCTGAAGGGCGTCTTGCAAAGTGATCGTTAGAGGAGCGGAGCCTGCCGGCTGAGTTACCCCAGACTGCGCGTCGGTCGTAAGCGTGAGGTTGCTCGATGCAGTCTGACTTCTCGCAACGTTGCTGCACATAGCGAACAAAAGCAGCACCAAAGCGAAATTAAAGTGACGAGTATTTTCTCTCTGCCGAAGAGACTCTGTTCTTTCCATGAGATTCACCATCAAGTCGGTTTCAACGGTCTGCATGATCCCGCAACAAAGCTTAAGGCAGGCTGAAGAGAAATAGGCATGTTTTCTGACTAAAGGCTTTTTGCCGGCAACTCAACCGTAAGGCGGGTGCTCGTGCCCGGTGCGCTGGAGGCCGAGATGGTGCCTCCGTAGGCTTCAACCAGGGCCTTG
>JBDUDA010000181.1:0-6273 GCA_040003205.1 Acidobacteriaceae bacterium
AAAAACGACATCGGAATCTGGCCTCGCCGCGCTCACATATTCACTCTTCCTGGCGCTACATCGCGCACACAAGAAAGCGCCATGTCGAGAAATAAGTCATGAAAACGGTCACGAAAGATCTGAGCGCGTCGAGCAGCCCTCGAGAGGTTTCTTCGCAAGCCGACAGAGTCTGCCAAGTTGCATTAGGGATATCACCGAGAAAGTTGCTTCGCGCCTTATTGTCGGCATTCCTGGCCCTGTTCGTCGTCACTTCCTCATGTCTTTATCCTCTGCGAGCGTTGGGGGGTGGTCCGAGGTACGTGGCTGAGGTGCGCTCATTCTCTGAGAATGCAGAGACGCCGATGGCATGGGCAAACGGCACAATTTTTTACTTCACCGACCAGGACGACCTAAGTCCAATCTTGCGAGGGTCTAATGCGGACGCTTTCGTAGCGACCGCATTCGCGGAGTGGACAACAATTCCAACCGCAGCCGTGAAAGCGGTTCACGCTGGCCGGTTGGAAGAGGATGTAGGCAAAACTAACTTCTGTCGCAGGAGGAATGATTCGAAGGGGGTTGATTCGCTCTCTTTGCCCACGGATCTATTGCCCTCAGCTCCGACGATCCCCGTCGGGGTTATCTACGACCTTAACGGAAGTGTCACCGAGGCAATGCTGGGACCGGGCGAAGGAAATGTAAGCAGATGCTCCGCGAACGCTGCATTTGGAGGGATAGATAACTTCGGCGTTAAGGGGAAATTTTCCCATGCTTTGATCGTTCTGAACGGTGTGTGCGCACAGCGCGTTAGCCAGTTGCCGGATATGAAGTATCAATTAGTTCGATTGATCGGACGAATATTCGGACTCGACTGGTCACAATTGAATGTGAATGTTCTGACTCAGCATCCACCGCCAACAGCCGAGGACTTCGAGGGCTTCCCCCTGATGCATGCGGCCGACCCGCCGAACTGCGTTCACATTTCGTCGTGTCTTCCAAATGCCTCAAAACCAAAAGTCGACGATCAAGCCGCGATGTCCCGCCTGTATCCAGTCACCATTCAGAATCAGGCAGACTTCTCTGGAAAGCGGCTGTTGTTCGAGAACACGATAAGCATTCATGGAACTGTCCGCTTCGCGACTGCTGGCGATCATGCCGGTCTACCCGTACAGGGAGTTAATGTGGTCGCGCGCTGGATTGATCCGGCATCCGGTCAGCCCTCGCGACGCTTCGCGGCCTCCTCAGTTTCGGGTTTCTTATTTCGCAGGCATTCAGGAGACTCGGTCGATGACGGGAACGATAATTCGGCTTACAAATTGAATCGTTGGGGGCCAAATGACCCGCGGCTGCAAGGTTTTTTCGACATCGCCGGTTTGCCGATCCCCGATGGTTCGAGCACAGCCCAATATCAACTCAGCGTCGAGTCCCTGGATCCCCGATGGTCGCAGTCCGTCGGACAGTCTCTCGGGCGGACGGTGGCGCAGGGCGAAGCTGCGCCAATCATAGTAAGCGCGTCTGCCGGCAGTGACATCGATCAAGACATTGTCATGGTGGCAAATATGCCGGCAAAACAGAATAACTTGGCGGTTGTTCGTGCGACTGAGCCGGGTAGGTTTAGAACCGTCTCACCTGATCGTCGCGCTGATTTTCCGTCTAAGTATCGTGCTCAAGCGAGCGCTTTCTTTGCCGACAGTGTGGTTCCTTCACGAGTCAGCGCTGCCGGAGGCAATACCATCGCCATCCACGGATCTGGGCTTCTGGCCAGCACAGCGGTTGCAGTTGGCCAACTTCCGGCGGCAGTTGTAGGAATATCCGCAGGACGACTTCTGGTGACAACTCCAGCCATGCGGGATGGCGTGCAAGACATTTCGCTCTTCAACGCGGCCGGAGGCTCGAGCTTCACCTTTCCCGGCGCAATTACATATGGCGCGAGCGCATCCGACACCATTCATCTGATTTCAGGAGCGAGTCCGAGCACTCCGATCGGGGGCCAGGCGATTACACCTGTCACTGTGCAGGTTCTGGCAGCCGACGGCCTTACTCCAGTTGCTGGGGCTAGTGTCCTATTCACTTCCTCCCCGGCAGCTTCGCTATCACTTTGTGGGGGCGCCGCGAGTTGCACCGTGCTCAGCGATCTCAGCGGAGAGGCCGCGACCAGGGTGACGGTACTTGTCGCAGGCGCTACAACGATCACCGCCAAATTGGCGCCTGCTTCTTATCTCAATCCGCAAACTGTGCAAGCGACGGTGGTCGGATTCTCGTCCGCTTCCCTGGACATTTCTCTGGACACCACGCTGAACTGGATTGCTACCGGCGCCACGGTTGACGTTCCGCTGGTAGCGAGAGTATTGGTGAATGGCGTTCCTCTTAACTCGCGCACCGTCGACTATTTCCTTACCAAAGGCACGGCGTCTTTTTCGGCTGCCAGCGCTACTACGGACTTAAATGGTTACGCCAGCTCGCTATTGCATATTCCGGCTGCTTCCGGGGACGTACAGGCGAGCGTTTGCGTCGCGCCGGCGGACGCACCGTGCCAAACTTTTAATGGCACTACTGTGGCGACGGTTTCTTTGCAACTGCAATCAGTAGCGGGACTGACACAAGTGGCAGCGGCGGGACAATCTTTTAGACCTGTGATTTTAAGAGTGACGGATTCGTTCGTGCCGCCTCATCCAGTCATGGGCGCAAATGTAATTTTCGATCTCGCGGTCGGCCGTTTGCCGGGAAATGCGCCCGTGCCATGGCTTCCCGCCAACCCACAAAATCCCGGCACGCAAACTTCTCTGCCCGCAATCCTGGCTACATCTCAACTAACATCGCAATCGGATGTCGACGGCAACGTCTCGATTCAACCAGCGAGCGGTATTCCGGGTCCTACCCTTACGCTGGGGACGGCGAGCATTGGAAATAGCGTCCTGTCATTCCAATTACAGTCCATTCCTTGACCTCGTTCTTCGTCCGCCGCGGGATGCTTATTTCTTCACCCACTGGTCCACCCAGTCGTTAACTGTTCTGTACCAGAGCTGCGAATTTTGCGGCTTCTGAACCCAGTGACCTTCATCCGGAAAATAAAGCATCTTGGAAGGTACGTTGAGCCGCTGCAATGTGGTGAAGAGTTGGAAGCCTTCAGAGACATCCAACCGGTAGTCAAGCTGCCCGTGGACGACCAGAGTTGGAGTCTTGAAGTTCGTCGCCGACAAATGCGGAGACCACTTTCGGTAAAGATCGCGATTGTTGTAAGGAGTGCCTTTGAACTCCCAGTCGTTGAACCAGAGTTCTTCCGTGGTACCCCACGCCGATTCGGTGTTAAACATGCCGTCATGCGAGACGATGCATTTGAAGCGGTTTGTGTGTCCGAGAATCCAGTTAGCCATGTATCCGCCGTAGCTGGCGCCTAAAGCGCACTCGCGGTCTTTGTCAATAAATGGATAGGTCTTTTCGGCGTAGTCGAGGCCCTTCATTAAATCTTCGAAGGGCGCTCCGCCCCAGTCGCCATTGATGGCATCTGTGAACTTCTGTCCGTAGCCAGTTGAGCCATGAAAATTAATCATGATGACAACGTATCCACTGGCCGCGAACAGTTCAGGGTTCCAACGATAGCTCCAGTCGTCTCCCCAGGCGCCTTGAGGACCGCCGTGGATGAGAAACTTCACGGGATATTTTTTATCAGGATCGAAGTTCGGAGGCCTGACGAGGAAGCCTTCAACTTTTTCTTGACTCGCGCCAGTAAACAGGAAGGACTCAATTTTGGACATGCTGACTTGGGAGAGCGCTGCGTCATTCACATGCGTGAGGGCCGCAGCTCTGTTGAGCAAGCAACTCCCTTTCCCGGGATCCACGTCGCCCGTCATTGCGGGACACCCCTTGCCATCGGTCGGACTGGAGAAGATTTCGTTGGGCGCACTGAGGGAGTTGCGACTGAAGACGAGCGTTCTTCCGTCCGGCGTAATTGCAACGTCATCATTGTAATCAGCCACCAAAGCACGCCTGGAATTTTCTAATTCGTCGCCGCGGACAGCCAATCTTGCGTCAACAGCGTAAATAATTGAACGCCCTTTGTGCTGGGAGCTGAAAAAAATCGCACGCGAATCCGACCCCCATACAAAGCTTTCGACCCAATGATCGAACCGTGCGGTCAAATCCTTTTTGTCGGCGCTCTTTCGGTCGTACAACATCAACCTAAAACGGTCGCTCTCGTATCCTGGGCGCTGCTGCGCACGATAGGCGATGTATTTGCCGTCGGGCGAATATAGCGGAGTCGAGTCGCTCGCTTTATTTTCAGCGCTAATATTTTTCGCGGTTCCGCCCTCCACCGGAACGATCCACAAATCGTTGTTAGTCGAGGTCGCGCCAACTTCATCGCGATTCGAGCTGTAACAAATCTCCTGCCCGTCGGGAGAGAACGCATAGTTATCCTGGCCTCCCAAGCTGAACTGCGGGGAATCGTAATCGCCCGGAGTCAGATCGCGCGCTGAACCACCCTGCGCTGAAACTGCCAGCAGATGGCTGCGCTTGCTCTCCTTGTATCCATTCCAGTGGCGATAAAGCAGTCCGGTGAAGATCATGGCCTTCACTTTTGTATTCGCAGATTCCTGAACTTTTTTCTGGTTACATGCTTCATCGGTGCATTCCGGATACACATTCGATACAAAGAGAATGTTTTTCCCGTCCGGAGACCAGAGTTCGCCGTCCGCGTCAGTCGCAATAGACGTAAGTTTATGAACGCCGGTTACACTGCCTGCCGCTCCGTCGAAATCCGCGATCCAAATCTGCGAGCCGCCTTCTTTACTTGAAACGAACGCAAAGCGTTTTCCATCGGGAGCCCAGCGGGGGCGATCACCATCCTGATCGGCAATAATTTCACGCTCTCTTCCTCCCGCGATCGGGACGATCCAGATATGAGGAGTCTTCTTGTTGGCGGCGAGATCCACATCCACTACGCTAAATGCGACCCATTTTCCGTCCGGCGAAACGACGGGTTCATTGACGCGCTTCAGCGACATCATGTCTTCAAAAGTGAAAGGATGTTTTTGCGCCAGCAGTGGGATAGAGAAAAGTGTCAAGAATATAAAAGAGAGGAATCGTCGCATGCGGCCTCCGGAAACCACGAAGCAGTGTAACTGATAATGGTGGGGACCTTTCGTCGCCGCGCCATCCTTAAATCTCCAGCTTCATGGCGTCTCTTTACCTAGGCACTCCATAATTTCCGATTCGCTTAAGGTGTGGTCCGACTGCTTGGCGCGTTTATAAATCCGCTCAACAATTTCTTCTGTCGCCATCACCCCTCGTCGCTCCAGCCAGAACAGCACATTTGATTTGCCGCTCATGGGACCAATTTCAATGACTTGCTCCAAGCCAAACATGTGGGAAGGCACACCTGAGTAGACGGCGTTTGCGAGCTCGATATCGTTTTTCTTATAGGCTTTTATGACGGCGGCGGCATGCACCCCGGTGGCAGTACGAAACGCATCATCCCCGACGACCGGATAATTCGCCGGAATCGGAACTGCCGTGGCTCTCGCTACCGCCTGGCAATAGTCTTTCAACTTCGTGAGATCTTGTTCCGCCCAGGGAGAAACACCCATCAGCTTCAAGTTCACCAGCATTTGATCCATTTGAGTGTTTCCAACTCGTTCGCCGATTCCAAGCGCGCATGCATGCACGCAGTCGGCCCCCGCAAGCAGCGCGGCCATCGAGTTCGCAACGGCTAATCCCCGATCACAGTGCCCATGCCAGTCCACGCGAATTTTTTTTCCGGCCGGCTTTACTACTTCATCCAGTACAAAGCGCACGAGAGCATACGTTCCCATGGGAGTGCTGTGGCCAGCTGTGTCACAAATGACGATAGCGTGAGCTCCGCATTCGATGGCGCTGGAATAGAGCCGCTTAACAGTTTCAGGATCGCATCGCGTCGTGTCCTCGGTGACGTACATAACGTCGAGCCCGACTTCGATGGCGTACTTGACCGCTTTCTCAGTTGTCCGCAACAGGAAGTCATCTGTCCAATTTTCGGTGTAGCGCCTGATCGGACTCGATCCAATAAAAGTCGCCGCCTCGATGTTCACCCCGGTGCGCTGAACAATCTCGGCAATCGGACGAATATCATTCTCATGAGTCCGCGCGGCGCAGTTGGCGCGAATCCTCATTTTGGAAGTTGAAATTTCACGAGCCAAGGCTTCCACATGCTCGACGGCGCGTGGACCAGCGCCCGGCAAACCTAAGTCGAGGGAGTTGATGCCCAGGGCTTCCATCAAGTGGAGGATGCGAATCTTCTCTGCGATGGAAGGGTCGCGCACC
>JBDUDA010000182.1:0-6261 GCA_040003205.1 Acidobacteriaceae bacterium
AAGCGCTATCGCTGTTTGATGTGGCTCAATTGAATCTCAACTCATCCTTGTCATCTCGAGCAGAGCGAAGCCGTCAGGCTTTGCGGAGTCGAGAGACATGTTATTAGATGAAAATCAGTTCCCTCCACTCCGGTCGAAGGGACCGGTCATTTTAAAATTGAGCGACACCTGCTGGACCATAAGAGATCACCAATAGAAAAGCCCCGGAATAAATCCGGGGCTTTTGGGACCACGTCCCGAAATCGGCAGAGGTATTAGCCCCTAAGACGTCGGCGCACAGCACCCACAAGGCCTACTAAACCAGTTCCAAGGAGAGCCATCGATCCCGGTTCCGGGACTGCGGCGACAGGCTGGTAAATGCCGGCCTCCGAGTTCGGAGTAATGAAGTTGATTCCGGCCGCGCCTTTCTTGTTGGTATTCAAGGCCAAGCCATAAAGCGCGGTCCCCGCCGGGAGCCCAGCAATATTGACGGTGACGGTTCCATTCGCAGCCAGCGCTGTGTGCAGATCAACATAGCCATATGTCAGGTTGCAAGTTGTGGAGCAAAGACCCAGACCTTGCATAGTTGAAATGATGGCGTTGGTGGCTGCACCTTCAGGGAAGCTGGTCAGGCTGGTGAAGCTGATTCCATTCAGAGTTCCAGCAGGAGCAGTGTTCAGGAACGCGGCTGCCACAATCAGATCAGTCGCGGACGAGCCGTTCGCAGTGGTCAGCGTGAAGCTGTTGCCCGTAATTAACCCGGAAGTGGTGCCAACAGATTGACCAGTGCCAGCTTGTCCACCAACGTGGACGATGTTAGGGGTTGCCTGCAGGCAGGTGTAAGTGGCGAAGGAGTTGCAAGTGTTGGCCGATGCCGAAGCAACCAACAGCAACGCGAGGGGGAAAGACAGTGCTAAAAGCTTCACGGATCGCATAGATTTCGTTTGTGCTCCTGCATAGACTTTAGCACGTAGACGGCCATTCTTGAGTTCAAAACGCGAATTAAGAGGGCCTGTAAGTGACTGAAATAACAGACTTTGTACTGGCGCTTAAAAGTGGCAAATCTGTACGCAGGAAACAACTTTCACACTTTAAGAAAAACATAGCGTAGCGGCTTGTTGAAGGCCCTTCCTTGTCCAATGGAACCGCGTTCATTGCGGCAGAGATTCTACGCCGCGATGCAGGGCAATCGGTATTGGTGGTGCGGATAGGGATGTTTCGACTGCGCTCGCCGCTTCGCGGCTCCCTCCGCTCAACATGACAAATTGATGAATGTCATCCTGAGCGGAGCAAGTTTGCTCGCTTGCGAGCAAACTTGCGAAGTCGAAGGACCCCTATAAGCTCCGATATACCTATCTGCGCGCAGTAATCTTCTCCGGAGGAGCCTGTGCTATCTTTGCCCTCGAGGTGAGGGATGGAAATTACTCCGGAAGAAGTAGCCATGAAATCTCGCATGAAAAGCATCTGGATGGCTGGCGATTTTGGAGAGATCGGCCATTACCTTGAAACGGAAGCGCAAGATTTTGTTGAGCGTCTAAGGATTCCAGCAGGCAGCAAAGTTCTCGATGTCGCTTGCGGCACCGGCAACTCTGCCATTCCCGCGGCTAAGGCCGGCGCCACGGTTACCGGCGTGGACATCGCAAGCAATCTGTTGGAACAGGCGCGGCTGCGGGCGCAAAAGGAAGGCGTAAAAGCCCGCTTTGAAGAAGGCGACGCTGAAGACATGCCGTACGAAGACGGAGAGTTTGACTATGTGGTTTCGATGTTTGGAGTAATGTTCGCTCCCCACCCAGAAAAGGCTGCTGCGGAACTGGGACGGGTGTGCCGTCCCGGCGGGCTCATTGCCCTCGCCAATTGGACTCCGCAGGGTTTTGCCGGCAGGATGTTTGCCGCCACCGCGAAATACGTTCCCCCGCGCACAGATATCCCCCCACCGGTTCTATGGGGAGACGAAACCACAGTTCGCCAGAGATTGTCTCCGTATGCGTCGTCAATTCAAACCAGCCCATGTACTTTAAATTTCAAATATCCTTTTTCTCCGGCCGGCACAGTTGCACTATTTAAAAAGTATTTTGGTCCGACAATCGTAGCGTTCTCCAAACTGGAGGCGGAAGAGCAAAAATCTTTAACCGCAGACCTCGAGAACTTGTGGACTTCCATGAATGAACCCACAGACGGGACTACTCAGGTGAAAGCCGAATACCTGGAAGTGAAAGCAGTGAGAAAGTAACCATGCGGCAGCCGCAATTGCCATGCCGGCGGAAATCAGATTCGCGTTTTGAAACTTGATTGCAGTCGAATCGTCCTGCCGTTTCCGGAATGTCGTCAGGTCGTTCCGGTAATTTTCAGCGCGAAAACGGCAGACACTCACGACTCATGATACTTTGATCGAGATCAGGCACAATTGTGAATTACCGGGTGTGAACTAAATCTCTACGGAGGAATGAATGAAGACAAATAGTTTGTTGCTTGGTTTTCTGGTGATGGGAGTATTGCTGGCCGGACAGGTCGCGCAGGCAAAATCGAAGGCCGACGTGCGGACGATTACGGGCTGCCTTGCTAAAGGCGAGGATGCTCACGAATTCACTCTGGTCGGCGACGACGGCAGCACGTGGGAAGTTCGGAGTTCACGGGTTGCGCTCTCAAAGCACGTAGGCCATACGGTAAGTGCAACGGGCGTCGTGAAAAATGCGAAGATGCATAACCTTAAAGAAGACGCAAAGGACGCAGCCAAAGACACCGGAGCCAAAAAAGACACGTCCGAGCATGGACACTTGACGGTAACCTCGGTGAAGATGGTGGGAGAATCCTGCCAAAAGTAGAATAGTTCTGTTTGAGACGGATCAATCGTGATCGAAGCCGCCGGCTAACAAATCCGGCGGTTTTTTTGTTTTTGCGAAATCGATGACCTCTGGAAGTGATCAAAAGTAATCGGTTTCCGCCTCCCGCGGGACTTCCCATGAGTCAGGGAATGGCATCAAACCTGGTCGATGCCGTTCTTCCGACAAGCCGCGTTTTGGCTACTTCTCGCGACTTTCCTCCCGCAATCGGCGCTTGCCCGAAAGAAGCCGCTCGATGAAAATCTCTCGCCCAAACCAGCCAAAGCCACCCTGATCAGCCCCGAGGAAGGTTCTGCCATCCTTGAGACTGCGTTTGAAAAGCGTTTTCGTTCTGCCCACGACTGTTCTCACTTTGTCCACAAGGTCTATGAGCAGGCGGGCTATCCTTTTGCGTACGCCCCAGCTTCCAACCTTTACAACGGTGTACCGGAATTTCGTTATGTAAAGCGACCTCAGCCGGGAGATCTGGTGGTTTGGCGTGGCCATGCTGGAATCGTGACGGACCCTCGCAATCGCGCGTTTTTCAGTGTGCTTAGCACCGGTTTGCGGACGGATTATTACGATTCGCAATACTGGAAACGGCGTGGACACGCTCGTTTTTACCGCTATAAGAAGCTGCCTTTAAATTTTGAGGAAGAGTCAGCAGAGCAGAAGGCTCGTCGTATCAGTATTCCGGAGTGACGGCCGCAGACACTGAACGAAGTTGCTCGCAAGTTTTTTTGAGCTGCTGCAAGTGTTCTGTGCTCATCTTCAGGAACTCAAAACCGCAGAAGCACCCTCGCCGGTACTGAACGCAAGCTGTCGCATCGAAGGCGGCGTCTAGAACCACGAATCTCATTGAGACAATCTCGCCTACCTCCAGGTTCCCCGTCACGGTGGCCGCGATGCCCTTTTCTCCGAGATCGGAGGTGCGTCCCCAGAAATCGTGCTTCACGCCCGCGCGAAAAACGCTCAACGTGACCCGAATATCAATCGGGTAGCGCTCATAGATACGTTTTGAGTTGGCACCGCGCATGTTCGCAAGGCCCTCGAAAAAGTCTTAGGGGCATTTAAGTGTGTCTTAGACAAAAGCAAGATTCAAGTTACTAGTGGGGTGTCTCAGGGGTGGAAGGGAATAGCGAATTGAGAAGATACAGATTTTAAGTCGCTTATTGTTCGCCTGCGAGCTATTTTTTTGATAGGAGCGCCATGAAATCTGAATCGGCTTTTTTGCGATCGCTTTCGTGTTGAGAAAGATCCAGGCCCCAGATTTTTCCATCGGTATCCAAAAGCTCGATGCCGATTTGTATTTCCTTATCGCTCACCTCACGCGCCCAGACGACCTTGCAGTTGGCCTTTTGATGGTTCCGTTGCAGCGTGAGCAAATCGCCTGGATTTAAGCGGTCTCGCAGACCACCCAGCCTGGCTCCTCCCACGCTTACATCCAGAGTATGTACGAGCTCTCCGCCTTTTCCAAAAGTACCTGCGGACGCAACTTTCACCCCGATCACCATTTTCGATCTTGGGCGACGCCTTTCAGGTCCAGGAGAATTCATAGTGGCTCGGGGAAGATAATAGTGTGCCCCCGTGGTACGGCAAGCACAAGGTTACTTAAGTTTCCTATTTCACGGCGTCGGTGTGCGGGCGATTCGATCTCCCGACTGCCGAAGGCACTATCCCAGCGGTTTAGCTGTCAATGCCACTACAATCAAACACTGAGCCAAAAACCAGTTATTTGAGGAGAGTCGAATGGAACGCAAGGCGAGTGCAGTATGGAAAGGCGGGCTGAAGGATGGCAAAGGACAGGTCTCCGCTACCAGCGGCGTGCTGTCCAACACACCATATTCGTTCAGCACACGATTTGAGAATGCATCCGGAACAAATCCTGAAGAACTGATTGCCGCAGCGCACGCGGCCTGCTTCTCCATGGCGTTGTCGGCGCAACTGGGAGCCGCAAATCTCACGCCGGAAAGCATCAACACTACGGCCAATCTAACCATGGAAAAGCAAGAGGGCGGATGGGCCATCACAGCAGTGCATCTCGACGTCGTTGGCAAAGTGCCGAACGCCGACGCGGCAGCTTTCCAAAAAGCCGCCGAAGACGCTAAGACCGGCTGTCCGGTGTCTAAGGTGCTCAAGGCAAATATTTCAATGTCTGCGAAGCTCGCTGGCTGACAGCGATTGATTTTTTAGTCGGCGTAACGGACGAGGAAAAGCCCAGGACGTTTATCCTGGGCTTTTCTTTGGCGCAATTTGCGGCTCGAATCGCTTCAAGCTTGCGCCTTCAGCAGATCGCGTATTTCCCGATTGATGCGGGCAGCATCCTGGGAAGCCTTGTCAATTAATCCTATCCATTGCTTCTCTTTCTCGCCTAGTTTTGACTGGGCAAGAAGATAGCCCGCTTGCAGGATCGTCTCCAACGAATTGCTCAGATCATGCGCCAGGCGTCTAAGTTGCTTGTTAACATCCGGTATTTGGTTTGTAGGATTATCCTCAGACGAGTCAGGAAGCATTGTTTCTCCCGGGGAAATTTTCGCGCGGACCTTAAATATTTTGATGCAGATCGTTATCGGCGCTCGCGACGCGGTTTGACAGGCAGCGGCACCCCTGTAGAATATTCCTCGTAGTCCTTCCTGAAAAGCGGCCCGCAAGGCACCGCTGCACAACACTTAGCCGGAGTGGCGGAATTGGCAGACGCGCATGGTTCAGGTCCATGTACCCGCAAGGGTGTGGGGGTTCGAGTCCCTTCTTCGGCACCAGCTTCAAAAATCCCAATAAATAGTGCACATATTCTTTCGTGTTGCCCTGTGTGTTGCCCCTAGTCGTGAGTATTAGACGCTATTAGGAGAGAACACCATGGCCCGAGTATCACTTTCCATCCGAGTCAAGACCGCCACAGGTCACCCTTTCGCCAAGCCTGTCTATGCAGGTAAAGGACGCCTCAAACCACTACACGCATTGCTAGGCGGAAAGGTGGAGCACCACCCAGAAGGCGTCTACTATTTACGCTTCAAAAACGGTAAGCGCCGATACGAGCCAGTAGGGCAGGATCCATTTCTTGCGCTCGACGCGATGCACAAGAAAGAGCATGCGCTGGCACTGGGCATCTGCGAGGCAATCGCCACTAAGCCGACCCTGGCGGAGTTCCAGCGGGATTTCTTACAACTCAAGCGCACCACAAATAAGAAAGACGGTACACCGCTAGACCCTGAGACCGTCACCGCCTACGAGCAGCAGACGGGGGAATTCCTCACCTGCGTAAAAAGCCAGGCCGTTACTGGCCAAGACCTTCGTGATTACATGGCTGCTCTACGCAACCGCGGTTTGGCCCACCGTACGATCTGCAATCATTACACCTCAATTGTCACGTTCCTGAAGTTTACGGGCGTAGATCACAAGGCGCTGCTCCCTTACAGCGAGCGCCCGACGCCTGACGATGGCATTCCCGAATCCTACAGCGAGG
>JBDUDA010000183.1:0-6252 GCA_040003205.1 Acidobacteriaceae bacterium
AAGACCGGCTGACGCAACCGTTGATTCGCAAGGATGGCCGCCTGACTCCGGCGACCTGGGAAGAAGCTTTCGAACTAGTTGGGAAAAAGCTGGCGGAAATTCGCGACACGAACGGCGGAGGCGCGATCGGAGTTATCGGATCGAACCGCACCACCAACGAAGAAAATTATCTGCTACAGAAATTCGCGCGCGTCGTATTGAAGACTAACAATATTGATCACCACCGAACGGCCGACTTCCCCGCCTTTGCGGCAGCGCTCGCTGGAAAAGATGGTCTTACAGCCAGTATGCGGGATGTGGCAACTGCTCCAGCGATATTGCTGATTGGGAATAATCCTACCGACCAGCATCCGCTGCTTGCGTGGCAGATTCGAAATGCTGTGCGACTGCATGGCGCGCGGCTCTACGTCATCAACTCAAAGACAATTAAATTGAGCAGGCAGGCTGTGAGGTTTTCCCAGGTTGCGGCGGGAGCTGAGGGAAAGATTGGCGCATTTCTGGCCGGAGATGACTCCGCGGTCAGCGGACCATCGAGCGGCGATAGCAACCACGACTCGTTGACTTCGCTACGAGATAAACTGCGCGGCGAACAGAACCTCGTCATCATCTTTGGATCGGAAATTCGCGGCAAAGATATTGCTTTGCTGGTGCAGTTCGGCTCAGCGCTTCAAGGCGCGAAGTTTGTGTGCCTTTCCGATTACGCGAATTCGCGGGGCGCTGCCGACATGGGTTTGTATCCCGACCTCCTTCCTGGGTATCAGTCAGTCTCCAGCGCCAGCAAGTTCCGCGAAGAGTGGCAGGAGATGCCCAGCGTCCCTGGACTCACCATGCCGGAGATGCTGAATGGCGCAACTTCCGGCAAATTGAAAGCGCTTTATGTCGTGGGCGCGAATCCGGTGGATCAATTCAAGTTGCACCCTACCGCGCTCGCGAAGAGCTTCGTCATCGTGCAAGACATGTTTCTCACCGAGACCGCCGCTATCGCCGACGTCGTTTTGCCCGCTTCCAATGCCTACGAAAAATCGGGGACATTCACTAATACTTGCGGCGATATCCAATTAGTTAAAAAAGCCGGGGAGGTGAGCGGCGCCAAGTCTGATTTCGAAATGATTGTGCGCATCGCGGACGCAACCGGTTACGACGTTCCGAAACTTGTGCCTTTTGGCCGCGGCACGCGGGCCGACATGGGACAATCTCGCGGGGCGCAATCGGGCGAGGCCGATCGTCACAGTGTGTGGCTTGAGGCGCGCGGACTCGAACCAAAGATGAGCCCGTTCGATCCCGTGGCGATTCTGGATGAGATTCAGCGATTGCTGCCGAGTTACGACATCTCCAGGCTGAATTTGATGGCCGGAAATGATGAGCACACAAAATTGTCGGGGCCGGGAGCTTTGCACGACCCCGCGTTGATCGTGCCCGCGAATGACGATCTGTTCAGTTCGGGCACTCTGGGACGTTACTCCCGCACACTAAATTCGGTGCTGGAGAATCATCACAAACAACCTGCGGAAGAAATCGCAGCCGATTGACCGCGTAGAAAAGTCTTTGTAAGCAGTGTTCGAATTTGTTACCGGACTTCCGCTATCACGTACAGATCCATCGGAATTCAGAATAAAGCTTTGAAAAGGAATAAAGAAACGCATTGAGCCTGGGAATGTTCATCCTCGTGTCGGTGATCAAGATTGTGCTGACACTTTTTATTCTGCTGACGGCGGTCGCCTACACCGTATGGCTGGAACGAAAAGTTGTAGGGCGCATCCAGAACCGCTGGGGTCCCACACGGGTCGGCCCCTTCGGATTGCTTCAGCCGATGGCGGATGGCGTCAAATTTTTGTTTAAGGAAGACATAACGCCGCCGCACGTGTACAAGCCGCTCTATATTGCGGCTCCAATGATAGCGGTGGTTTTCGCGCTAACTTCGATCGCCATGATCCCGGTTGGCAACTGGGTGACGATTGGTCCGATCCACACGGCGCTCGAAATCACCGACGTGAATATTGGTTTGCTCGTCATCCTTGGTCTCACTTCGATGGGTGTGTACGGAATCGCGCTGTCGGGATGGTCGTCGAATAATAAGTATTCGTTGCTGGGTGGCTTGCGAGCCAGCGCGCAGATGGTCAGTTACGAAATTGCGCTCGGATTATCGCTGGTCGGGGTTCTCATTTTGTCGGGAAGTTTCAGTTTGCGCGATATTGTAGACGCGCAAGGTGGACACTTCTGGGGATTCATTCCGCGCTGGAACATCTTCCAGGGGCAGTTCGTCGCCTTCTTTATTTACCTGATGGCGGCGTATGCGGAAACTAACCGCATCCCATTCGATCTGCCCGAGGCTGAAACCGAGCTCGTGGCGGGATATCACACTGAGTACAGCGCCATGAAATTTGCCATGTTCTTCATGGCGGAGTACGCCAACATGATTACGGTCGCATGCCTGGCTACGTTGTTGTTTCTGGGCGGATGGCATGGGCCCATTTTCGGACCTCCTATCTTGCAAGCGTTGCTGCCGGTGTTCTGGTTCGTAGCAAAAATATTTGCGTTTTTGTTCCTTTATATATGGGTGCGGGGCACGCTTCCACGATTCCGCTATGACCAGCTAATGTCTTTCGGATGGAAGTTCTTGTTGCCGCTGGCAATTGCGAATCTTGTGGTTACAGCTTTGGTAGTCGCTCTCAGATCGTAGAACGAACTCAGTTAGCAGCTTAGAAAAATGCTTCACTTGATTCTATTTCTATTTTTCGGCGCAATCTGCGTGGCTGGAGCGGTGAACCTGCTCGTGCAGAGTCATCCCATTAACAGCGCGTTGTCCTTAGTGGTCGTGATGGGATCGCTGGCTGTGGAGTATTTGCTGCTGGGCGCGGAGTTTGTCGCGGCCGTGCAGGTCATCGTGTACGCGGGAGCGATCATGGTTCTTTTTGTGTTCGTGATCATGCTGCTGAATGCGGGAGAAGAAGCTCACTCCGGTGGCAGCCGCATTGCGCTCTACATCGGCGTACCGGGAATGCTGGCGGCCAGCGCGCTCGTGACGTGGGTTCTTTTGCAGCGCAGCGGAACAGTTTCCGTCGCAGCCGGAGCGCTGCCTGGCTCCCCGCAGCAGATTGGCTGGCTGCTGTTTCACGACTTCCTGCTGCCGTTTGAAGTCACATCAATTCTGGTGCTGATCGCGATCATGGGAGCCGTCGTGCTTGCAGCCAAACCCGAAGCAGTGCAGCAAAACAGGAGGGGGAATTAATGGTTCCTCTTTCCTATTACTTAATTTTGAGCGGCTTTCTGTTTGCCTGCGGGGTCACCGGATTTCTGATCAAGCGCAACATCATTACCATATTTATGTCCATCGAACTCATGCTGAATGGAGTGAATCTTTCGTTCGTGGCATTCGCTGCGCAGTGGCATGCGTTGAGCGGACAGGTCTTCGTTTTCTTTGTAATGGTCGTGGCCGCCGCAGAAGCCGCAGTTGGGTTAGCAATCATCATCGCGGTCTATCGCACGCGTGAGACTTTGAATGTGGACCAGGTAAACCTGCTCAAATTATGACGCCGAATCTACATCTCTGGCTGATTCCGATACTGCCGCTGATCGGTGCCGCCATCAACGGCTTTCTAGGACGCCGCTCTTCGCGACGAGCAGTCACCGTTGTCGCGCTGACTTTTTGCGGCGGCGCTTTTGCCATGGCGTTGTGGGTGGTTTCACAATTCTCTTCCCTGGCTTTGCCGCATGTTGAAGTTATCGCTCCGTGGATTCGCGCCGGGGGCTTGCAGGCGGACTTTGCGTTTTATCTGGATCAGCTTTCCCTCGTCATGCTGCTGGTCGTAACCGGCGTGGGATTTCTCATCCATCTTTATTCAGTTGGATACATGTGGGAAGAGGGCGGCTTTTACCGCTTCTTCACTTATCTGAACCTGTTCATGTTTTTCATGCTGACCCTAATCCTGGCCAGCAATTACTTGCTGATGTTTATCGGATGGGAAGGCGTGGGATTGGCTTCCTACCTCCTGATCGGATTTTTCTTTCTGCGCGGTTCAGCCGCCTCAGCGGGGAAGAAAGCATTCATCGTCAACCGTATTGGCGACTTCGGATTCCTGATCGCACTCTTTCTATTGATCAAACATTTTGGATCGCTCGACTTTAGCCAGGTATTTCAGAGTGTGCAGCCGATGAGTCCAGAGACCGCGGGCGCGGGACTTCTGACCTCGATCGCATTGCTTCTGATGGTAGGCGCCGCCGGCAAGTCAGCACAGATTCCACTGTATATTTGGCTGCCTGATGCGATGGAAGGCCCTACGCCGGTCTCGGCGCTCATTCACGCTGCGACCATGGTGACGGCGGGCGTGTATATGGTTTCGCGATCACATGTGATTTTTGAGCGTGCTCCGACGGCATTGACCGTGGTTGCGGTGATCGGCACTCTGACCGCTCTGTTCGCTGCCACCATCGGCATTACGCAAACCGACATCAAGAAAGTGCTGGCATACTCGACCATTTCGCAGCTTGGATACATGTTCATGGCTTGCGGCGTCGCTGCATTTTCGGCCGCCGTCTTTCATTTGATGACGCATGCGTTTTTTAAAGGATTGCTCTTCCTTGCCGCTGGTTCGGTAATTCATGCGGTGGGCGGTGAGCAGGACATGCGCAAGATGGGCGGATTGCGCAGCAAAATTCCCTGGACTTTCTGGACCATGACCGCTGGAACCGTCGCCATCGCTGGAGTTCCTCCCCTCGCGGGATTCTTCAGCAAGGACGAAATTCTGTGGCGCGCGTATCAGGCAAGCTGGATTTACTGGATGCTAGGCGTAACAACCGCCTTTTTGACATCCTTCTATATGTTCCGGCTCTGGTTTTTGACTTTCTTCGGGGAGTATCGAGGAGCAGCCTCTGCCGACAGCCATGCCCACGGACACGCGGCCGACGCGCATCACGGGCACGGCGGCGTGCATGAGAGTCCCAGGGTAATGCTGGTTCCGCTCGTGATCCTAGCCATCCTTTCTGTCGTTGGGGGCTGGGTCGGAGTTCCAGAATCATTGGGCGGTGGAAATAGATTCGACAAATTTCTTGCGCCGGTGTTTCACAACTCGACGTCCTCCGCTAACGGCGAGCACGCTGCTGCCGGAGAGATGATTCCGGCCGAAAAGGAAACTGAAGGGCCGGAGCCGCAGACCGGGCGCAGCACGGAATTACTCTTCACCGCAATCTCCGTTGCCGCCGCATTTCTTGGTCTTGGTCTCGCATGGATGCTCTATCAAAAGCGTCCGGAACTCCCAGAGCGGATCGCGACCTCGCTCAATGGCTTTTACACGACGGTGCTGCACAAATATTACGTTGACGAGATTTATGACTCGATATTCGTGAAGCCTCTGCTGAAATTGTCGTCGGTAGTTTTATGGCGCGGAATTGATCAGAATGTGATTGATGCAGGGATAGACGGCTCCGCTGACAGTGCGCGCGATGCGTCCGATACCATGCGGCACATGCAGTCCGGCAACATTCGTTCTTATGCGGGATGGGTAGCGGCAGGCGCAGCCGTGGTGATCGGATACATGGTCTGGATGGGAAGCCGATGAGCAGCTTTAATTTAGACAGCTCGATTCTGACCCTGGTCACATTCATTCCGCTGGCGGGCGGCTTGCTGTTGCTGCTGTTTCCCCGTCGTGATCGCGACATCCGCGTCTTCTCGCTTGTCATAACTTTGCTTACGTTTGTGTTGTCCTTGCATCTGCCGGTGCGTTTTCATCGCGGGCAGATGGGATTTCAGTACGAACTCGACAAGCTCTGGATTTCGAATCCGAATATTCACTATCACATGGGGATTGATGGTATTTCCATGTGGCTGGTCGTTCTCACAACTTTTCTCACTCCTTTGTGTGTGCTGATTTCGTGGAAGTCCATCCACGAGCGGGTAAAAGAATTTTTCATTATTTTGCTGGTGCTGGAGACCGCGCTCATCGGCGTTTTCACTTCTCTGGACCTCTTCCTGTTTTATTTCTTCTGGGAAGCGACCTTGATTCCGATGGCGCTGCTGATCGGCATGTATGGCCACGGGCGCAAAGTCTACGCCGCAGTAAAATTCTTTCTGTACACCATGATCGCATCGGTTTTCATGCTGGCTGCCATTCTGTGGCTCTACGCCAAAACCGGCACGTTTGATTTTGTTGCGATCCAAGCTGCAATTCGAAACGGACAGGTTGAGCATTTCTCCTCGGCGGCACTATGGTTGTTTCTGGGTTTCTTCATAGCGTTCGCGGTGAAAGTCCCGCTCTT
>JBDUDA010000184.1:0-6224 GCA_040003205.1 Acidobacteriaceae bacterium
AGCAGTGTGACCCTCGAATTCGGACGCAAACAAATCGCAACCTATATGGGCGGTGTGAAGATTCAGGCAGTGAGCCCGGCCCGATGGCTGTATGCAACGCTCATCCTTGGATTTCTTTTTGTCGCAGGACAATATGCGGCCTGGCTGCAACTGAAATCCCAAGGCCTGTTTCTCGCTACCAACCCCAGCAGTTCGTTCTTTTACGTTCTCACCGCGGCGCACGCGTTGCACGTATTCGGAGGATTGGGCGGTCTGATTCGAGTGATCAGGAAGTTCGGCCATTCCACACTTCGCCGCAGCACACTGGACGCAACTTCTTACTACTGGCACTTCATGGATGTTCTTTGGCTATATCTTCTTTTTCTTTTATGGAGCAAGATCTGAAACCCCGAGCACAGGAGTTCTCGTGAGCGAAGCCAATTTAACCATGGGAGCGCATGCGGTAGCGCTGTCAGAGGGATCGCCGTTTTCCGTCCCCACCAAGAAGTTGGTGATGTGGCTGTTCATCATTTCCGACGCGATGACTTTTGCCGCATGCCTGGTGGCGTATGGCTTTTTGCGGAATGCCACTCCGAACTGGCCGCGTCCCTTCGAATTTTCTCCGACCGTGATCAACGCCATGGTAATGACTTTTATTCTGGTCACCAGCAGTTTGACCATGCTGATTGCCGTGCGTGCGGCGCAGAACGGGAATAACGCCTCCGCCTTCAACTGGATTCTCATCACTGCGGGAGGTGGCATACTTTTCGCCGTACTGCATATTCGCGAATGGCTTGGGATGATTCACCAAGGGGCGACCATGTTCCACAATCCGTGGGGAACCGCGACCTTCGGCGCCAGCTTTTACAGCATCACCGGATTGCATTTGCTGCACGTGACCGGCGGCATCGTGGCTTTAATCGTCGTCGGCCTCCGCTACAAAGGCGGACGCTACAACTCGGACGATATCGAAATTCTCGGGCTCTACTGGCATTTCGTGGACCTGGTCTGGATGTTTGTGGTCCCTTTTGTCTACCTGCTGAATGTTGCGCACTAAGATTTGCGCGGAGACACCTTTATGAATCCAGCTGAAAAGCAGCACGAAATCAAGCATGGTGGCCTGGGCAAAGACCTGGTCGTTTACGTTCTCATACTTCTCATCGCAGGCATTCAATTTGCTATCGCCTACCAGCATCTTGACGGCCAGCAGATGTTTGCCCGCATGCTGGCCCTCGCTATGTTGGAGGCGGGACTGGCAGTGCTGTTCTTCATGCACTTGTGGATGGAAACGCGTCGCCTTTTGCTGTTTGTGGCTATTTTCACGCTCTTCGTGCTGGCCACCATGAACTATTTGTGGCCTGACAGCTTCCGAATTCTGGTGGGCGCGCCTTTTTCCAGTTACCATTAAATTATTGTCCTATGACTCATAGAAAATTATCCTTCGCGACCTTGGCCCTGGCGGCAATCACCTTGTTTCTCGTTCCCGTGCCAGCCTTTTCGCAGAGTTGCGCGCTCTGTTATACCCAGGCGTCATCCGCCGGAGCTCGCATGATTCAAGCCTTACGCAGCGGGATCGTCGTCCTCATAGCTCCTCCCATGCTGATGACTCTGGGAGTTTTCGGAGTCGCTTATCGCAAACGCAACCAGTTTCATGACTCAGATTCGGCTGCTGAATCCGATCCCATCGTGTAGCATGACTATTTCGACCTTCATTCTTCGAAGCTTTATATAAATGGCAACCACGCGAGTACTAGCAGATCCGGGCCGAGTCACTTCTTACACTTCAAAGCTGCGGGATTACTACACCCTCACCAAGCCCGAAGTGAATCTGCTGATTTTAATGACTACCTCTACCGGCTACTATCTCGGTGGACGAGGTGGATTTAAATTGGCTGGACTCATCCATACGTTGATCGGCACTCTGCTGGTCGCGAGCGGCACCGCCACGTTAAATCAATGGATGGAGCGTGTCTGGGACAGCAAAATGCGCCGCACTTCCAATCGGCCCCTGCCATCCGGACGTGTGAGTCCGATGGAAGCGCTCACATTCGGCATTGCCCTAAGTATTGCCGGAGGGGTCTATCTCTGGCTGACGGTTAACGGGCTCGCAGCCGCGCTCGCAATCTCCACTTTGCTTTCGTATCTGCTGATTTACACGCCCCTGAAAAGGAAGACCGCGCTCTGCACCATGCTGGGCGCAATTCCGGGGGCTATGCCGACTTTGATCGGTTGGGCAGGAAGTTCCGGCAGTATTGATCGCGGCGCCTGGTATCTCTTCGCCGTTCTTTTTCTCTGGCAATTTCCTCACTTCCTTGCCATCGCCTTGATGTATCGAGAAGACTATGCGGGCGCGGGATACCATATGCTTCCCGGCTTCGACGCCGATTCCCGCTTCACTCGCGCTGAGATTGTCGGCTTCACCATTGCTCTTATAATCACGACTGCATTGCCGATCGTTGACCGCGGAGGCCCCACCTACACCGTCGGAATGCTGCTGGCGGGAGCATTCCTGCTTTACCATTCGGCTAAACTTGCGCAAACAAGTTCTAAAGCATTGGCGAGCCGGCTGCTGCATGCTTCGGTAATTTATTTGCCGGTCGTCCTCGGACTGATGATCGCTTTGAAATCCCACAATTAATCGTTTTGTTATCATGAGTCGAAAAGGCATCGGCGCTCGCCAGTGCCGCTTGCGCGCAATCCACCTGGGCCGGAAATCAGCAATGAGTATGCTCTCCCAACTTTTCGAGGCGCGGCGTCACTACATTTTGAGTTGCGTTCTTCTTCTTTTTTTCGCTGTGATGTCCGCGCATGCCCGCACTACGAAACATCAACCGCACTGGGGAGCCGGAATGTCGGTTGAACTCGATGCGTCTTTTGACGAAGCTGTCAAAGTTGTTTCTGGAGTAGCGGGAGACGGCATCATCCGCGGCACTTGGGAATATAAAGGTGCGAGCGAACTGGAAGGTGCGCAGGCCGCCAAGACGGCTACAGGATTCGAGCCTTGGAATGGTCATGGTGTAGTGCTTTATAAAGTGCGCCCCGGCACGGTCGCGCCTGAACACTTTTACGATACTGCCGATCGGGGTACAGTCGCCGTCCGCTACATTCTGGAGGACGCTGGGCCTAAAAAAACCAAGCTGCGGATCGACGCAGTTTTTGATGAGGACAACCATCACCATCAACATCCATCCGACGGGAAGGTTGAGGACCAGGAATTTGTGGCGATCTCTGACCGAATGACGGAGCTTGCCGAGCAGAAGGTAAAGCAACTTCAGCAGTCTTCCCAGCAGGAGCAGGAGAAAAAAGTCCAAGATCTTCAGGAGCAACTCGCCCAGGAACAGGCGGCATTGGAGCAGGCCAATACTAAAGAGCAGCAACTTAAGGACGCATCTCACAGAGTTAAAGGCGGACGGCCTGCGAGCGTTCGAGCCGAAAACGCGGACTTGAAGAACTCACCTTATAACGAATCGAAAACCATAAAGGAGCTCACGCAAGGCGAGCTCGTGACGGTGCTGTTGCAGACTCGGAATTGGTCCCGCGTGCAAACTTCCGATGGCGAAGAGGGCTGGGTATACGGTCTCATGCTCGAGGTCGCACAGTGAGGTCGATGTTTTTCTTGCTGCGGGGCGTACGGCTCAACATGATCGCACTCAGCGTGATTGGGCTCTTGGCGTCTTTCAGTTTCGCGCAGGATGCGAACTCCAAGGAACGGGAGTATCCGGTCGCGATGCTGGCTGCCAAAACCGCGCTCCAACAACTCGGAGCATATACCGGCAGTCGCCTGCCAACTCTGGACGGCTTCATCAAAACCGAAGGCATCAAGCTGGATCAGTATCAGCGCCCCTATTACGAATTTAAAATTGACCTCATCCCGAATGCTCCAGACCGCACAACCGTGCGCATAGCGGCCAAAGTCTCCGCATGGTATTCCGGCGCAGCCGAACCGCCCGGGTACAAAATTCTGGAAACCAATGGGCGTCTGGAAGACGATATGTTGGATCGTTTGGCGGAGTCTCTCCAAAAAAATGGTCCTCCCGTGGTTGAGCCCAATGCGCTGTCTAACCAGATTTCTGAAGCCCGCCGGCAGCGTCTTGAGGTTGAGCAACGTATCTCCGCGATGGAGCAGAGAGCAAATAATCAAGAAGCTGTGACGCCGCTTGACTCGCCGGAATTCGCGAGTGTGATCAAGTCTGACGTTCCGGTGGCAAATGCACCGGGCGCGAAAAATAAAGCACTTCTTCGCGCGCAATTAGAAGATGAGTTTGAAGTCCTCGAACGTCGTGGAGCCTGGTTGCAGGTAAAGCTGGATGACGGCCGCACTGGCTGGATGCAACAATCTTCCGTTCATAGTTCGAAAGCCGTTCCTGCAAACGAGCGAAATCGAGGTCCCGCTGTTCCGCGTGGACTGGACGCGTTCACCATCCAGCGTGAAAACGCGCAGCCGTTTTCAGGAGACTGGATAGGCCTTAAAGACAAACGGGCGCGTTATATTTTCGTTCGCCCGGTTGGCTCCAGCATTAACAGTTCGCCGGTGAACAAGTTGCGCTTCGCTCAATCCATGTTCAGCGAGCGAGGGCGTGAAGCTCTGCACAATTCCCACAACACGCTGGATGGTATTGTGATCGTATTTCTGGACCAGGGGGGAGGCATCGCGGCTGCCACCTTAAAGAATGTTCGCTTATGGCTTTCTGGGAATTTGTCGAGCGCTGCATTTCTGAAGACATGCTCGCTTGACCCGCCGTCACAGTTTGCGGCCCCGCCACATCCATCCCGGACTTCAAATTAGCGAGCGGCGGAGACCGCTCGTCCGTCGCTGAAGCATTGCAGCACCACGGCCATTCGTATGACTCGCTCGTAACGTTCCGTAACGCTGATTAAAGAAATGCGCGTACCAGGGAATAGAACTCCCAGGTAAAGCCTGGCGATGGCGTGAAAAGCGTACAAGCGCAGACGCAAAGCGCTCGCAACCAGCTTTTCCCCTGCATCAGCAAGTGCCGGGTCAGAACTGCCCCGGGCCGCGTCGCCCACTCTCAGCAAAAAAGCCGCGTTACGGGAGGCACATTCGGCGTATTCGATTGCTGCGCGAAGGCGCTCCCGCTGGATGCGGCTGAAGTCTCGCTTGGGGAGATTGTCTCGCAGAAACTCCTCTTCGGCCGGATCCACCAAATTCCTAAAAGCATTTACGTCAACCAGCTGTATCTTCGAGGTCGCATCTTCCAGTGCAATTGTTTGCGTTGAGCGGCGTCCCCCAGCTACCCGCAAAAGGAAAACCAAACAGAGCGCCGCGAGAACTACAAGAAAAATGGAAATTATCATTGACGTATTAACCTTTGTAATTCGTCATTCCAGGCATCGAGGTCATGTTCTGGAATCTGGCTATCCGGGGGCGGGGAACTGGGCTTTTCTGGAATTAACACGTAGAACAACCAGACCAGCACGCAGACATGATAAATGCCCATTACAAAAAAATCCCAAAAATATTTTGAGCCAACATGGGTGCGCAGCGCCGCAGTCGCCAGAGCGTTACATTCTAAAATCCCAAAACCTAGCGCGATTCCGAAGGAAACGCTTTTCATTGACAAGCCGTAAAAGCTTGCCAGCACGAACAGGCAGACTAGCAGGCCGCACTGAATGATACTGATCGTCTGATCTATGACGTACAAGGCATCCAACGGGGTTTGAACCGTCGCAGTCAGAGTGCCGCTCGCCAACCCTGCTCCTAATAGCAAGAGCAGAGCCGCCGCCCAACGAAATGCCCGCTCGCCCACGTGCTTGATCGCCTTATACCCGCTGAATAAGTCATTGAAAATTTCGTAAATAATTCCAAAGCGGAGGGTCACACTCGCTGCCGTGCCAAAAGCGAAGGCCTCCCGGTAGGATGGATTCAGAAGAGACTTGGAAGACGCGAGAAAGATCAGGAAGCTGAACTGACACAGCTCAAACAGCGTATACAAAAAAAACATCAAGAACTTACGCTGAAGTCGACGCCGGATCATAGCTGCCGCAAGGACGACTTGTAGCGCGTGCGGCGCTATCCAAAGGTAATAAAACAGTACTCGGAGCTGGGGGGACATGAACGTGGGCTACCCATCGGAATATACCTGCTTTCGTCGATAGCCCACAATCAAGACTGCCTCGCGCGAAGTTAGTTTGCAGCAACTTTTGCGTGCGGCCAGGGATTGCCATCCGCTTTCAGGGCGGTTGGTGCGGCTAAAGTGGCTAACAACAGGGCAGCGGCGAACATC
>JBDUDA010000185.1:0-6209 GCA_040003205.1 Acidobacteriaceae bacterium
GTCAACTGCTCGGCACCCCAATAGTTGTCGCTGCGTTCGATGATCACCTGCTTATCCTGTTCGGCCGTGACAAAACGAAATGGTCCCGATCCAATGGGATGAGTGCTGATCTCTGCGCCGCTGCCGTAGGGAACGATCCCGATCGCCGGCCCTGCGAGATTCCACAGCAGAGTGGCGAACGGTTCCTTCAAGTGAAAAATCACGGTGTAATCGTCGGCGGCGTCAATGTGATCCACGAAGCGATAAGCGGCAGATTTGGTGCTGCGTATTTTTCCTTGCAGCAGAGAGTCGAACGTCCACTTAACATCGCGCGAGAGAAGAGGGCGCCCATCATGAAACTGCACGCCCTGGCGAAGATGAAAAACGTAAGTGCGCGCGTCGGGGACCTCCCAACGCTCGGCCAGTCCCGGCTGAACGTTCAGATGGATGTCGCGGGTAAGCAAGTCATCGAATATCAGGTCGTCAATGCGCTCGGAGACGGCGTCCAGTCCAACGCGCGGATCAAGATTCGTTGGACTGCTCTCGATAATCATCACCAGAGTATCGGGATCGGGTTTTGACGAGCAGGAAGCGAGAAACAATAGAAACGCAAAAAGCGACAGAAGCCGAACTACGAGGCGTGTTGCGGACAAGGAAGGCCATCTAAGAAGGATGGTCGCAGGTGTTCCCGTTTCCTCACGCATAGGAAATTTTCCCAAGTATCGCGGGCCGCGTTGCGCCGGTTGCGGACGGAATATTTGAGGGCTTCCGGTTCCATGTCTGGTAAGCAAGCAAGGCAAAGGCGACGGCTTCCTTGGCGTCGGAAGGCAATCCAAATTCGTCCGAAGTGTGAACGGTGATTCCTAGCGACTGCGACACTTGCGACAGCATCTTCATTAGCGTGGGATTGTGACAGCCGCCGCCGGAGACGATCAACTGCTGAAACCTGCCGCGTGGGAGAACCAGTCGCTGTAGCGCATCGGCGATGGAGCGAGCGGTCAATGCGGTTGCGGTGGCGATAACGTCATTCGCATTTCCGCTGCGGCAAAGCTCAATGAATCGTGTGACGAATTCACGGCCGAACTCTTCGCGCCCCGCAGTCTTGGGAGGGTTACCTCGGAAAAATGGGGAGCGCAGGATCCCGGCGATCACCGAATCGATCACTGCCCCGGACGCAGCTACCCGGCCATCTTTGTCGTAACGGCGGCCGAACAAGCTCTCCATCACCGCATCAATCACCATATTTCCCGGACCGGTATCGAAAGCAAAAACTCGCTCGGCGGAAGCGGCGGCGGGAATGGCGGTCAGGTTGGCAATGCCTCCAATGTTGAGCACGACGCGTCCGATTTTGTTGTCGCGAAACCAGTAATAATCCAGGTAGGGAACCAGGGGTGCACCTTTTCCGCCGGCAGCCATATCCGCGGGGCGAAAGTCGGAAACCACAGGGACGCCGACTCTCGCCGCAATGACCGCCGCTTCGCCGGTCTGCCATGTGACTGCAATGTTGCGTCCGAGAAATTTGCTTGAGTCGCCTCGGTGATAGAGAGTCTGACCATGACAGCCTACTAGTTCGATCTTTGTGCGGAATTTACGTGCCGTCTCTAAAAGAGCGTCAGCGTACAGCTCTCCAAGAAGAAAGTTGAGGCTCGCGAGGTCGGCAACGCTCGCTTGCTTCGCGTTCATAAATCCTAAGACGGTTCGGCGGACATGTTTCGGATAGGGAACCTCAAGGGCGCCTACAATTTTCAGGCTTGAGGTTTTAACGGCGGAAGTTGTGCGAGGAAATTTCACCAACGCTACATTGATGCCATCGGCGGAGGTGCCACTCATCACTCCGGCAACAATCATGCGCGGTCCCGCTGCTGCGACGCTTGCAATCGGATTCTACCCATCCGAATCTGCTCGCTGAATTCCCATAGTTGCCGCGAGAGGCTTTCTATTTTTGTTTGAGTCGGGAGAGCGGTCTTTCTCTTGGTTCGCAGAAACTTTTTCTTGAAGGCTGCCACGCGCACAGCAGATTCCGCTACGCGCTTCCTAAACGCCGAACTCCTTTCCGCTTCTTTGAGCAACGTCTCGTAGGAGCGAGAAACGTACTCTTCGATGTGACAGATCAGACAGACATCACCACCTGCCCGAATGTGCTGGACGGCCGCCTGCTCGATAGGAGCGGCCTTGAGTACGCCGCCCATCTCAAGGTCGTCGGAGACAATCAATCCCCGATATCCAATCTTTTTCTTAAGGATCTGAGTAATCCATTTCTTCGAAAGGGAAGCGGGCGAGCCATCGTTTGTCACCTGAGGATAATTTGCGTGGCCGATGAGCACCAGCGGCATTTCGCGGCGCATGATGCGATAAGGAAGAATATCTTCATCCCATAATTTCCTGAACGACTTGTTCACGCTCGGCAACTCGTGATGAGTATCGAGATTCGCCTCTCCCAGGCCAGGGAAATGTTTGACCGCACCCACGACCCCGGCAGATTGCAAGCCTGCGAGAAATTCGCGCGCATACAGCACTGCTTGTTTCGGATCGGCAGAGACCGCACGCGAGCTCATAACATTCTTTGAAGCCTCGAATGCCAGGTCCACGACGGGAGCGAAGTCTACGTTAAAACCCAGAGCGCGGCAGGATTCACCAATGACTTTGCCATGCTTTCGATATAGCTTTCGATCTCCAGTGGAAAATACATCGGCGGCGGCGGGTGCTCTGCCAAATACATTTCTGAAGCGGTCGACGCGGCCACCTTCCAAATCAACGCAGGTCAGCAGCGGGGCAATGACGGATTTCTGACAGTCCTGAAGAAGCTTGTGTGTCTGCGGAGCTGTCTCAATGTTTCGCGCAAACAAAATAACGCCCGCGGGCTGGATCCGTGTGAGCAACGCCTGGAGTTGACCGGACATTTCAGTTCCATCGAAGCCTACGACCAACAGTTGGCCGATTTGACGCTTCAGATCTGAATGTTGATTCGAAGACTTAGTCAATTTCCTTCTTTAACTCCGCAAGCAAGTTTAACGCTTCGAGAGGGGTGAGGTGGTTCAAGTCCAGTTGACGTACACGATCAAGCACGGTTTGAGATAGCGGAGTAAAGATCGTAAGCTGCGGGGAGGATCGCGCACGTGACATGTGATTCGCTAATTCATCGCTCAGGTTTTGTGCGGCGTTTTCATGTTTCGCCAGGACTTCGCGCGCTCGCTCAATTACGCCTGCCGGCAAACCCGCGAGCTTGGCGACTTCGATTCCGTAGCTGCGGTCCGCAGGGCCTTCTTCTACTTTGCGCAGGAAAACAATTCCGCTGCCGGTTTCTTTCACCGACACATGATGGTTTTTCACGCCGGAGAGCTGCTCCGAAAGTTGCGTCAACTCAAAATAGTGAGTGGCGAATAACGTTTTAGCTCGGTTGCGCGCATGAATGTATTCGACGGCAGCCCATGCGATTGCCAGACCGTCGTAGGTTGCGGTACCGCGTCCGACTTCGTCGAGCAGAATTAATGATTGCGGGGTAGCTGCGTGAAGAATGGCGGCCGTCTCCGTCATCTCGACCATGAAGGTGGAGCGCCCGCGAGCAAGATTGTCGCTGGCGCCGATACGGGTGAAAATGCGATCGGTAATTCCGAGGCGCGCCGAGCGTGCCGGGACGAACGATCCCATCTGCGCCAGAATTGCGATCAGGGCGGTCTGGCGAAGGTAAGTAGATTTGCCACCCATGTTTGGCCCGGTCAAGATCAACAAATTGTGAGTACTGGAATTCAAATACAAATCGTTGGGGACAAAGCGGTCGCCGCCCGACACGAGTTCCTGTTGCTCGATGACGGCGTGGCGTCCTTGAATTATTTCCAACTCGCCGGAGTTGTCGAATTGCGGACGGCAATAGTTGTGCAGCGCTCCGACATGCGCAAGTCCGGAAAGCACGTCAATCTCGGCCAGCGAAAGCGCGGTCTGGCGAATACGACGAGCTTCTCCGGCGATACTCGAGCGAAGTTCGGTGAACAAGCGCCGCTCGATTTCCACAATCTTTTGTTGCGCGTCGAGAATCTTCGATTCGTATTCCTTCAACTCCGGAGTAGTGAAACGCTCGGCATTGACCAGTGTCTGCTTGCGTTCGTAGTCTGCGGGGACGAGGTGCAGGTTGGGTTTCGAAATCTCGAGGTAGTATCCGAAAATCGAATTGAACTTCACTTTCAGCGAAGAGATGCCGGTGCGCTGGCGCTCCCGCTGTTCGATTTGTGCGACAAACTGTTTGCTGTTGCGATTCAGGTCGCGAAGTTCATCGAGTTCTGCATCCACTCCGGAAGCAATCACGCCCCCATCGTTCAGCGCCAGCGGTGGTTGCGGAACGATGGTGCGATCAATGCGTTTGCGCAAATCGCCGAGCTCGTCGGTGGAAAGATAAAGAGCTTTTAGGCGCGCTGTGGTGAAATGTGCCAGAGCGGTGCGCACAGCCGGAACTTTTTCCAGCGACGCAGCCAGAGCGAGTACATCGCGGGGGTTGGCGGTTTCAAGCGTCACGCGACTGAGCAGTCGCTCTAGATCCAGAATTCCATCGAGCGCGCGCCGCAGTTCTTCGCGCGGGACCATTTGTTTCACGAGCGTGTCCACTGAATCCAGCCGGGCATTGATCTCACCCATATCAATGGACGGCCGCAGCATCCACGAACGCAACAACCGCTTGCCCATGGGGGTGACCGTCGCATCCACTGCGCGAAACAAAGTCAGGCCAGCATCTTCTCCTGCGAATAGAGGCTCGATCAATTCCAGATTGCGGACGGTGACCGCGTCGAGCACAAGGCAGTTCTGTCGCTCGTAAAATCCGATGCGGTCCACGTGATCAAGAGCGCCGCGCTGGGTGGAGCGAACGTAATAAAGGATTGCCCCGGCTGCCGAGGCGGCTGCCGGCTTGCCCGCCAATCCGAAACCCTCGAGCGACAGAACACCAAAATGGTTTTCCAGTAGCGGGATCGCGTGGTCGGGAGCGAACACCCAATCGTCTAACGGAGTCTCCGTGCAATCGCGAATGGAGAAATCGAGAGCAGGAGCCGAGCCCTCAAACAGGGGCGCGGAATTCCCATACAGAAGTTCTCTGGGTCGTAACTGCTCGAGTTCATCCTGAATCCGCCGTCCGGCATCTTCGCCGCGAAATTCGGTGGCACGAAATTCTCCCGTGGAAAGATCCAGGGCAGCGAATCCAACGCGATCGCCATGTTGCGCGAGAGCGGCGAGAAAGTTATTTTCCTCCGAACCTAATGACGAATCGGCGGCAGTTCCGGGCGTCACGATGCGCGTCACTTCACGGCGGACGAGCTTCTTGGCCAGCCCGGCCTCTTCCATCTGCTCGCAGATTGCTACTTTAAATCCTTTGCGGATAAGTTTCGCGATGTATCCATCGGCCGCATGGTGGGGAACCCCGCACATGGGCACCGCTAATCCTTTCTCTTTATTGCGGGACGTCAGAGTGATTTGCAGCTCCTTCGCCGCCAGAATGGCATCGTCGAAGAACAGCTCGTAGAAATCTCCCAACCGGAAGAAAAGGAGGGCGCTGGGATGGTCTTTTTTTATCGCGGCGTATTGCCGCATCAACGGGGTGGACGGCTCGTTCATTGCAAGCGGTGGCGTGCGCGGATTATAGCAAACGGGCGTGCACCGGCGGTGTGACACATGCAAAGCTGAGTTCTGAGGTCGGTGGGAGAAAAACAAGTCGTTGGACGTGTAATTTTCTCCTAGTAACGGAAGCCGCCAGCCTGCCTTCCGCTTGCAAAGCCCATGCTAGACTCCAAGGGAACGGCTCGCCGATGCGGATTCTGACCCGCTACATCCTGCGCGAAGTAACTTCGCACGCCCTCATTGGAGTGGCGGTGTTCACCTTCGTGCTCTTCACTCGCGATCTGGCGCACATTCTCGAACTGGTGGTCCGCAATAGCGCGCCGCTGCCGAGCGTGGCCGAACTCTTCTTCTTCACGGTCCCGGTTGCGCTGATTTACACATTGCCCATGGGAGTGTTAGTGGGCATTCTGATCGGACTCAGTCGTCTCGCCTCCGACAGCGAAATCACAGCCATGCGAGCGAGCGGCATCGGAGTTTGGGGATTTCTTCGCAGCCTCTCACTTTTTGTCGTCATCGCCTGGGCGCTGGCCATGTTCAACGCCGTCTACGTAGCTCCGCTTTCACAGGCCGCGCTTGGACGACTCCAGGACCGCTTGAAGGGATCGCAAATTTCTTTCGAGGTGAAGCCGCGC
>JBDUDA010000186.1:0-6200 GCA_040003205.1 Acidobacteriaceae bacterium
GGGCGAGTCGCAAGCGCAAGAAAATGTTGAAGAGGGTTCAGACGAAGCGCAGCATGAAGTTTCCGGCGGCTCTGAAACCGAGATAAATGAGACCGAAATAAAAAAGTAGTGAAGTCCGGACGATCAATGCAGAGTTAACAGCGGTGTAGAGGAAGAAAGGGCGGATGAGCAAGATTCGAATCAACGATCTGGCGAGGGAGTTGGAAGTTAAGAGTAAAGCTATTCTCGACGTACTTCTGGAAGTTGGAGTTACTGAGAAGAAAACGCATTCCAGTTCTCTTGAAGACGATGAGGCGCGCAAGGTACGCGCACACTTCCGCTCTGGCGCCGATGCGCCCGCTCCCGCCCGGACCACTCGCCAAAGCCGCCCGGCCAGTGATGAAATAGAAACCAAAATTGATTTGTCGCAAATCTCGCGGCCTGGGGATGTACTGAAGGCAATCATAAGCCGGCAACAGCCTCCGCCTGCGGCGACTCCGGCGGCCAAGGCGGTCTCGCCAGTCCAGCCTCCGACTGAAACGAAAATAGCCGTTGCGCCACCTTCTGCCGCCAAGCCCACAACCTCGGTCTCTCCCGGAGCTCCGCTTGCGCCGCCGCGCTTGATCGTCCCCGATACCGGTGTCCGGCGAACATTCACGGTGCCGCCGCCGCAACCTCCGAAACAAGCAGAGACCAAACCTGCTGAAATGAGGCCAGTCGCGGTTCCACCGCCAGCACAGCGGCCAGCCGCTACGTCTCTGGCTTCCGCACCAACAGCCTCTGTTACTCCGCCGCAAGCCCCCGCTGTTCGGCCAGGGATTCCGATTGCCTCTCGTCCGCAAATTCCGCCGCCGCGCATGATCATGCCGCAGACCGGGCCGCGCCCCGTGTATAAGGCGCCAATGCGCCCTGCTGGAGCCACGCCGACCCAACAGCCTGGAGCTCCAATGCGCCCGGCTCCGGGCAGGCCTGTTCCCGGACAGCCAATATTTCAGCGTCCGCGTCCCGGTACGGCAGCCCCAGGCACAAGACCTCCCATGCGTCCGGGAGAGCGGCGGCCCATGCATCCGACGCGGCAGTCTCCGACCGGCACTCGTCCCTTAGGAGTTGGTCCCGGCCCCGGAGCGCCCACCGGTCCCTCGCGTCCTGGAAGCCGTCCCGGAGCTCCATCACGACGCCCAGGGCAGCGCTACGTTCCGCGTGGCGTGAAGGAAGGCCCGATGAAGGGCTACGTTCCTCCGCCGCGGTTATCGCTGTCGAACGAGCCGCAGCCTATCACCCGCAATATCACGATTAATGAAGGCATCAGCGTAAAAGATCTGGCTGAGAAACTTGAAATCCGCGCCAAGGATTTGATCGCTCGTTTGCTGGCGCGTGGCGTTTTCGCCACCATCAATCAGACCCTGGACACGGAACTTGCCAGCGAAATGGCGCGCTTCTTCGGGGCCGATACAAATGTAATCAGCTTTGAAGAGCAAGCTGCAAAAGAAGTCTCCGAAGCTTCAGCCGGCGAGGATGGGGGCACCCAGGAAGGCGTTCCTCGACCGCCAGTGGTCACGATCATGGGTCACGTTGACCACGGCAAAACCACGCTGCTGGATTCGATCCGGTCTACCGATATCGCCGGTGGGGAAGCAGGCGGCATTACGCAGCACATCGGCGCGTACAAAGTCACGATCCAAGATAAGCAGTCGCCGGCCTATGGACGCCAGATCGTTTTCCTCGACACTCCCGGTCACGAGGCGTTTACCCGGATGCGTTCACGCGGCGCGAAAGCTACCGACATCGTTGTGCTGGTGGTGGCGGCCGACGACGGCGTCATGCCACAGACCGTGGAGGCTATTGATCACGCGCACGCGGCTGAAGTACCAATCATTGTTGCCGTGAATAAAGTAGACAAGCCCGACGCCATGCCCGATCGCGTTAAGAAGCAACTGGGAGATCGGGGACTGATGCCGGAAGATTGGGGCGGCACCACCGTATTCGTGGATGTCTCAGCCAAGCAAAAAACAAACCTGAACTTGCTGATGGAAATGATTTGCCTGGTGGCGGATTTGCAGGAACTGAAGGCGGTTCCCGAGCGTCCGGCGACGGGTGTCGTACTTGAGGCGAAACTGGATCGTGGGCGTGGTCCGGTGGCGACACTTCTGGTGCAGAACGGCACTTTGCGGGATGGCGATAATTTTGTGGTGGGCAATGTTTACGGAAAAATCCGCGCCATGTTTGATGATCGCGGAAATGCCATCGAGGAAGCCCCGCCTTCGACCCCGGTTGAGATTCTCGGAATGGAAGGTTTGCCGCAGGCGGGCGATCAGTTTGTGGCAGTTGCGGACCGCGAGAAAGCGCGTGGCATTTCCGAATATCGCGAACAGAAATCGCGCGAAGCAACGCTGGCCAAGACTTCCAGAGTTTCGCTGGAAGGCCTGGCTGAACAGCTGAAGACCGCCGGCATGAAGGAATTGAACATCATCCTAAAAGCCGACGTAGGCGGTTCGGTTGAAGTTCTAAGCGACTTGCTGGCGAAGCTTTCGAATGACAAAGTCCGTCTCAAGCTGTTGCGGTCTGGGGTAGGTGCTATCACTGAAACCGACGTTTTATTGGCGTCGGCATCGAACGCGATCATTATCGGCTTCAATGTACGTCCTGAACGCAAGGCGCAGGAACTTGCGGAACAGGAAAAAGTCGATATCCGTCTGCACTCGATCATTTACGAGCTACAGGACGAAATCAAGCGCGCCATGACAGGACTGCTTGAACCTACCATTAAGGAAACTCACCAGGGACGTGCCCAGGTTCGGGATACCTTCCGCATCCCGAAGGTTGGCACTGTGGCCGGATGCACCGTTACCGATGGCATCATTAAGCGCGATTCGGAAGTTAGACTCTTGCGCGACAACGTCGTGGTCTTCAAGGGTAAAGTTGGATCTCTACGTCGCTTCAAAGATGATGCCAGTGAAGTTCGTAACGGCATGGAGTGTGGCATTTCAATCGCTAACTACGGTGATGTCAAGGTTGGTGACACCATCGAGGCATTCGTGACGGAGCGGGTGGCTGCGGAAGCGATCGTTTAATCCAGATCCTTCATTGCATAACTGATGCCGATTGCTTTTCTTACACTTGAGATTCGCATTGAAGCAGCGCAGTCTCTCAAAGATAAGCGCCAGGTCGTTCGGAGCATCAAAGACCGGCTGCGCGCCCACTTCAATGTTGCCGTCGCCGAGTTAAGCGCCAGCAATTTATGGAACCAGGCTTCCATCGGAGTAGTTAGCGTTTCCGATTCGCGCGATTACCTCGATGGATTGATGAGGAACGTGGAGCGTCACGCTACGCGAGTTGCGAACAACGGAGGGGCAGACATTTCTGATTCCTTCGTGGAATTCCTCTAGAGTCCTTCCTGTGTTCTATTCGACCTGTTTGCTCAAGAATTTAAGTATTGCCGGATTCGGGCGAGCCATTAATCGGATATGAACTCAGCAACTTGCAGGTCGGTTGCGGGTTTGAAGAATTTGCTCTGGCTGGCGGGGGGATGCTCCAAGGCCGGGTTTTTCTGATATTCTCATCCGTTTTAAGCTGGATGGTCGAGGTAATGTCGTGGAAAATCGTGGGCACAAATATCATCGCGAGCGGCTGGGCGAATCCCTGCGCGAAGAGATAGAGACAATCCTCGAAGGCGAGCTGGCCGATCCCCGAATCGGATTGGCCAGTGTTAGCAGCGTCGCTCTGGCCGACGATTCGCGATCCGCGCGAGTTTACGTCACGGTGGAAGGTGACGACGAAGAAGCAGCACGAACACTCGAAGGATTGAATGCGGCAGTAGGATATGTACGGAGAGAAGTGGCGGAGCGCCTGCATCTGCGACGGCCGCCGGAGTTGTATTTTCAGGTTGACCGTTCGGGACAGTACGTCAATCGCATTGACGAATTGCTGACTCGTTCGAAGAAGCGCAACAAGCAATCCGTGCCCCCATCGCAGTAGGGGAATTATGCTGAACGAAGTACTTAAGCATATCGAGAAACATCAGCGCTTTCTGTTGACCTCGCATGCGAGGCCGGACGGCGATGCGGTGGGCTCCGCGCTGGCTTGCCGCGAAATCCTGCGCTCGATGGGGAAGCACGCGGAAGTGGTATTACGGGATGGAGTTCCCCGCGTGTATCAGCCTTTGCCTTTTGCCCACACGGTCGTGCAGGCTGAGCGCGTAAATGGTTCCTACGAAGCGGTAATTATTCTGGAGTGCGACAGCATTCAGCGTACCCGCCTCGAAGGTCTCGAAAAACATTTTCTGATTAACATAGATCATCACTCCACCGGTCGTCCTTTTGGAAACGTAAATTGGATTGACCCCAAAGCGGTTGCGACGGCGGAGATGGTCTATCGCCTCGCGCGCGTGGCGAACGTGAAAATTTCCCCTGCGATCGCTACCTGCCTCTACACCGCCGTGTTAACGGATACTGGCTCCTTCATGTTTGGAGGCACCAATGAGAACACGTTTGCGCTAGCCCGGGAATTGGTGTTGGCGGGTGCCGATCCCGCAGCCTGCGCGCGTAACGTTTATTTCGGTCATTCCACCGCCAAAATGCGTCTTCTGGGCGCTGCTCTCACTCATTTGCAACGCAAAGGCGCGCTGACGTGGATATGGGTTACACAAGAAGAAATGGATCGCTTCGGCGCAAAAGAAGAAGACTGCGAAGGGCTGGTGAATTACGCCCTCTCAATCAAAGATGTGCAAGTTGCAGCGTTTTTTCGCGAGCTTCCCGACGGACGGTTCCGCGTGAGCCTTCGCAGCAAGGGCGGCTTAGATGTCGCCGCTGTCGCGGAACGCTTTGGCGGCGGCGGCCATGAGTGCGCGGGCGGGTGCGCGGTTAACGGACCCCTTGCCAACGCGATCGAACAATTGCTGGCAGAGCTACGGCCTGAATCTTCCGTCCAGTAATCTTTCTCGCCTGCATCATAACCCTGGTTTACTTCCGTACAATGGCTGACTATGGAAATCTCTTTCGCCAGACAGATGATTTCGCTTGCTGGGGCGGTGACAATTCTGGTCGCCTACATCGCCCATCAACTGAAATGGATGGATGCGCGCAAACCTGTCTACAACCTCCTCAATGCAATCGGTGCCGCCATCCTTTGTTATATCGCTCTCCGTCCTTTTCAGGCCGGATTTGTGATCATGGAATCTACCTGGACGGTGGTCAGCCTCTACGCCTTGGCGCGAGGTTTGAAAACCTCAGACTGAGCCCCTGGTCAAAGAGAGAGCATGGAAGAACTACAGAACAACGAACCGGCAACGGAGAAAGTTTCTTCAGCCCTGCGCTCTCGTCTGGATTGGCTGCTGCTCGCCGGTTTTTGCGGTTTTCTGTTTTTTTTTGGTTTGGGATATTTCGGACTGGTAGGCGCCGACGAGCCCCGCTACGCGCAAGTCGCGCGCGAAATGTTTGCCCGTCATGATTGGATCACTCCCACTCTCGGTGGCTTGCCGTGGCTGGAGAAGCCGGTTTTCTATTACTGGGAAGCAATGCTTTCCTACTCGGTATTCGGAGTCAGCGACTGGGCCGCTCGCGTACCATCCGCGCTTGACGCCACCATCCTGATAGTTGCGATTTATTTTTTTCTCAGGCGTTTCTGTCGTGGCTGTGAATTAGACGGCGCGCTCATTGCCGCATCCAGCGCTGCGATTGTCGGGTTCGCTCGAGCAGCTTCCACCGACATGCCGCTCGCCGCGATGTTTGGAGTGGCAATGCTGGCGTGGTACGCGTGGCACCAGGGTGGAAGCAGGAAGCACCTGTGTTTGTTCTATCTATTTCTCGGATTTGCCACGCTCGCCAAAGGTCCCGTGGCACCCTTCCTCGCAGGAGCAATTGTCGTGACATTTTCTCTGGCGATGCAAGACATCTTGGCGATCCGGCGCACTCTGTGGCTTCCCGGTGTTCTGATCTTTTGCGTCATCACCTTACCGTGGTACATCGCTGTCCAATTCCGAAACCCAGAGTTTTTCCGCACTTTCTTTGTCGAGCATAATCTGGCGCGTTTCGGCACCACGCTTTACCACCATACTCAGCCGTTCTGGTATTTTGTTCCGGTAGCTCTGGCGGCATGGATTCCGTGGATCGTAATTGTCGGTCCATCCATGGTCCGCGCGGCGCTGCAATGGTGGACGATGCGTAGACAGCAGACGCCGCGCGAGAACGCCCTTCCACTTTTTCTTTTGCTCTGGCTGGTTGTTC
>JBDUDA010000187.1:0-6190 GCA_040003205.1 Acidobacteriaceae bacterium
ATTTGCTTTCAGACCCCTACTCGAATAAGAAACTTCTTCTTTGTTCTTGCAATATTGATCGTTGTTTATGCCAATGGAGAATCCACGGTCAACGTGAAACGCCGCTCAAGATACGAGCGTTCTCAGTGGCCAATAAAGGCGGGTGACGAAACCAGCCTGAAGGAATTGGACCACACGGCATGGGCTGTCCGGGAGGCTGCGCAGACTTGTGACGTGATTCATGTACAGTCCGCTCAGGCAATTCCGCTTTCGCAGTTCACAAGCGTGCCAATGGTGCTGACGCTGCATGGTCCGCACAATCCAAAATTTAGCGAGCTGTATGCGCGTTATCCGGACGTGAATTATGTGGCGATCAGCGACTTTCAGTGCCATGCGGAAAGCGTGCCGCGCATACGGACGATCTATCACGGCATCGATCTCAAGCAATATGCTCTGCGTGAGCAGAAACAGCAATATCTCAGTTTTATCGGACGCATCGCTCCTATCAAAGGGACACACACCGCTATTGAAGTCGCTAAACGAACAGGCATCCCTTTAAAAATCGCTGGCGACATCCAGCCCGCTTACCGGGAATATTTTGAAGCCAAGGTCAAGCCCGAGATTGATGGCAAGCTGATTGAATACGTCGGGCTCGCAGATTTGCAGGCCAAGAATGAACTTCTGGGAAACTCAATCGCCATGCTCTTTCCGATTCAGTGGAACGAGCCTTTCGGCCTGGTGATGGTAGAAGCAATGGCATGCGGCACGCCCGTGCTTGCATTCCGCGGGGGATCGGTGCCTGAGATTGTGCGCGACGGCGTTTCCGGATACGTCTGCCGGTCGGTGCGAGACATGGCAAAGAGAGTCACGAATCTACAAACGGACCCTCAAAACATTCGTAAATATGTTGAAGAGAATTTCTCTCTTCAACACATGGTTGAAAAGTACATTTCGCTTTATCGCGAAATCGCGAATGCCGAGCCTCGCAAGGCTGCATAGCTCTTCATCTTCACTGCCAGCCGATCGAGTTCGTGCCTGGAGGTTGAGTTTTCGTGGCGCACACCCCGTAACTCCGGAAAATCCCTATCGTGACTTCGAGGTGTAGTATCCCGAGCGGTGACGAAGTTTTAGTTCGGAGCTAGCGGACGCCGTGCTGTTAATTTTTATTTCCAGGCGACGAAACTCTGAATCTGACAGTCGCTGCGATGGATAGTATGCCAGCAGATACTGGGTGCGGAGTTCGTCGCTGATTTGACGGAAGGCCTCATCCAGTTGCGGGATGGAGGTTGCGTAAAAATATTTGCCTCCAGTGTCTTCGGAGATTTGAATCAGGGCGTGTTCGCCGCCGGTATCTCTTCCGGCACTGGCTTCGATCGGAACCACGATGATGCTGTAGACGATGGCCTCGGCTTCTTCGGCGGCGCGTAGCGCCTGTTTGTAATCCACTTTGCTCATGGTATCGCCGCCGTCTGTGATGACCACGAGCACCCTCCTCCCCTGCCGCTTTTCCAACGCTTGCGAGCCGAGGTAGACAGCGTCGTAAAGCGCGGTGGCCGCTCCCAAGCGGATGCGGTCAATTCCGCGGTCTATGGCCCGCGCGTCCGAAGTGAACGGGACTACTTCGCTAACCACTTCGTTAAAACCGTAAAGCGAGAGACCATCAACCGGACGCAGAATTGCGTGGGCGAAGCGGCGCGCCGACGACAGCTCGAGGGGAAGGTCTTTGCGCGTGCTGAGGCTGGTATCAATGTCGAGCGCGATCGAGAGCGGCAGAGCGGATTCTTTATCGAACACCGAAAGCTTCTGTTTCTTGCCATCTTCGAACAGCTCGAAGTCTTCTTTTTGCAAGTCTGATACTGGCGCGCCCCTCTCGTCAGTCACCGTGACGAAAACGTTCACAAGTTTTACATCTACTTTGAAGGTGGTGTCGGATTGCGGGACCTGGGTTTCGGACGCTGCCGCGGCGTTGGGAGAGGCAGCCTTGCCGGACTCCGTCGGGGTTTCGGAAGTTTTAGACGCACTTGCGGGAGCAGACTTTCCGGTCCCGGAAGATCCCTCGGCCCACGGTGGTTTGGGAACTTTGTTATTAGGAATCTGGGACGGAGGCGTCTGCGCCTGGAACGCCTGGAGCTGTAAAGAAACCGCTGGCGATGATTCAGCCCCAGCATGTCGGCCTGGGCACAAAACAGCCGCCGTGATCAGCGCAAAAAAAAAGATGGGAGGTCGCATCGGAAAACTGTTCACTTAGATGCGGGTCTTTCTGAATGGGTGCCCGCCGCCCCTCGTACTTCCTCGGGAGAAGGCTCTCCGTCGGCCCAGACAACACCATCCTCGAAATGTTCTTTTTTCCAGATGGGGACGGTGCGTTTTAGCGTGTCTATCAGCCAGCGTGACGCCTCAAAAGCCGCTGCCCGATGGGCGGACGCGACCACGATCAGCACGCTGGTCTCTCCAATTTCCAGGCGGCCCAACCGGTGGACGATTGCAACGTCGCGGATTTTGAATTCTGCGAGCGCGCTGGCGGCCAAAGCGTCCAGCTGCTTAAGCGCCATTTCTTCGTAGGCTTCGTAGTCCAGATAGAGTGTGCGGCGACCGCGAGTGCTGTTGCGCACGATGCCTTCGAACACGATCACCGCGCCATCTTCGGGACGTTTCAGTGCTTCGAGGATGGCGGCAGTATTTATTTTTTCTCGGACGATGGCGACTCTGCTGTCAGCCTTCGCTTGATTTCCATGTGCAACATCTCTCCGTGCGGTCGCGCCGCCGCTTACCGGGGGCAGCAAGCCAACTTCGTCTCCATCATGCAGGATCGTAGAAACGCTGGCGTATTCCTGGTTCACGGAAATCGCGAGGGACGGCAATAACTGCGCCAATTTCGGAATGCCCTGCTGGTAGCGATCAATAACGGAATTGACTGTCGCCCCCTCGTTCAATGTCAGCGCGTCGCCTTCTTTGCCAATAAGATCCTTCAGCATTCCGAAGAAGAGTACCCGTACTTGCAGCGTTCGAGGCTTGAGGGGCGAGATGGACATGAGTCTTGAATTGCGGCCACTAGTAGTTTACAGGGGCGAACTCTTATAACCTGAAAAAGAGTAATAGATAGTGTGGGGAGGGTGCGGAGTGTACACACTCGCATATATATTGCGCTCGTAGATAGCCTGGTTTTATGAGGGTGCGAACCTCTATAGAATGCATTTTTGCCCGCGTCAAATTCCGTGATTTGGGATCTCAGCACAATGAGTAGTGCGATCGCGAAACGTACTGCATCTCTAAGGGACTATTCTTTTGTTGAAGGTGTCAATGCTTCGTACTCGACGTGACCTTGATGAGCGCAGTCCCGAAGTTCTTCGGTGGTTATGGGTGGCGTCGTCTGTCCGGAGGGTACGGAGCTGCAACGCATGTTCTCTTCGAAACCCGGAGCCGAAAATATGAAAACCAGACTGATGCTGTCTTTACCAATGTTTTTTAGACTGACCCATGTTTGAGCGGGAAAGAAAACCGTACCCCCGGCATGCACCTCGTACTCCCTATCATTCAGCGTGACGTGTGCGGTGCCAGTCTGCACCAGTAGAATTTCGTCTTGCTCCAAGTGTTTATGCTTTGGAATCATGCCCCCAGGCGGAATATCTTCCGTCCCAAGGACAAGGTGCTTTGATCCACTGTTCTGGGGTGTCACTTTCAGTATGAACTCGTTAGTGGGTGTGGGTAGCGATCCACGCGGGCGTCTCACCCGCGCCTCTCCTTCATTCTTTTGCAGTACAAGCGTTTTCGCACCATCGGATTGCGCAAGGCATGTGATGGATAAAAAAACAACAATCACCACTAGTATCATTCTGTTCATTGTCGGGGCAGACTATACCCGTGGGCGAGTGGTGTCAACCGCAGGCACTATTTGGCAGTGGCTCAATTTCAAAATAACCTGTCATCTCGACCGGAGTCGTGGCTTCGCGTAGCGAAGACACCACGCAGTGGAGAGACCTGCTTTTCCCCCGTCTAACAGCAGATCTCTCGACTCCGCAAAGCCAAGCGGCTTTGCTTCGCTGGGAGATGACAACCTTCGGTTGCAGCTTTGAATTGAGCCACTATCTACTATTTTAGAGCGTACAAGGGCAGCTTCCTTTTTATCTACTTTCCTATCCGCTTGCGCGCGAACGCAAGTCGAAGGCAGCGGACAAGAGTGTCCGCTCTACATTTTCGAGAAGGTTCTCTATTTCGCGGATGTGCCACCCGGATCGTCATCCGAGCCATTTTGTCATAGGTGTAGGTGAAGGTGCAGGTACCATTCGAGCCGGTTCGAGCTTGCTGCACCTAGCTTACAGGGGCGGAATTTCTAACCTTAATGAGTGCAATGGCGATTTAGCCCGAATGAGTTTTTGCGGCCTGCCGCCCGTCGAAGAGACTACAATTCTATCAGAGGAACGAGTCATGCAAACGCAAGGCAAATCCCCAGACGCGCGCGCTCCGCAGGCGGTTGAGCATGTCACGAAAGCTAATAATCTACTGAAAACTCTACAGGAAAAGATTGGCGAACATCCCGAGATCGGACAGGCGATTCATAATCTGGAGATGGCGCTCGCCGTCCTCGAAGTGCAAACGGGCGGGATGCTTTAGCAGGTTTGCCCTCCCGTCGAAATGCCCCACTCAAGCCAAAATGCGGCTTGAAGGAGCCAACTTCCGGGTATATATGTTAACGACAAGCCCCGCTCCGGGCTTGACAAGATAATCCCAGTAGCCCAACCATCAACACGAGGGTACGTTTGTGGTTAAACGGATAGCACTCTTTCTTGGATTTCTTGTTTGCTTGCCGGCGTTGCAATCTCAAAGCGCACTTTGGCAACGAGTTCGTCGCCACCCAGACTTACAACAGCTTCACGAAGCGCCGCTTTCTTCGGCGCAGCAAGATGCCGTCAGGAGGCGCCTTAGGGCTGACCCAAGGTTAGTTGGCTGGCAATGTTCGGCTGATGATCCCTCTGGCGAATGGCTGCGCTCCCTCCCCTTTCAGTCATTATCCTTAGCCGCAAATAGGAACACGATTCTCGTCGAAGCAGGATCTGGTTGCGCTCGCGGGGGACAGGGCTCGAACGGCGCCATGTGGCTTGTGCGATTCGACTCTGAAACACCAGTATTTCTCGCCACACCAAAAATGTCATTCAATGGGTGGCTCTATGGCCTGCCGCACACAACCAGTCATGGCTATCGGGACATAGTCGTTGGTTGGCACATGTCTGCGTTTGAATCAGAACTGAGCTACTTCCACTTCAATGGCAGGTCTTACCGTCGAATCAGTTCCGCGACAGAATTGTTCGATGAAAATGGCAATGGAACAATCGAGTCGCGCCCCGTACTCAAGTAGATATCCTGGTGCGATGTGGACGCAAGGTTCGGTCTTCGATAATTTATGGTGCTGAGCATCTCAACCCGCCGAAATTTGCTATTTGCTCACGGGGCTTATCTTGACACAGACTTCGTGCTTATCGAGTGCACCGCCTGCTTTACTCGTTTCGACACTTCAGTCGCGCATTGAATACTTAGACTTGGTTTAGTTGCCTCAGCTTGAGACCCTGTAGGCCTTCCACCAATTTTCCCAGCCGCACTTTGTCTCTAGCGTGAATGGAAATAGTCTCATCGTGGCTCGTTCGAACCATAATCGCGTTCATGCCGTCGAAAAGACTCGCGTCCCAATAGAAATACAGAGCGAGATCACATAAACACTCCAAGTCACGCAAATCGGACGTGTCAAAAATATGACCGGGAGCTTCATGAATAGGTCGAACTTCGCCAAGAGATCTCCGGTAGCCGTCAAAAAGCGCCACGTTCTCGGGTGACGGGAAAATTCCCCACGCAGTTATCCAAAATAGTCCCGGCTGACTATCCTCAATTGAGTGTGTCATGGCGCGAGCAAGCGCAGTTTTCTTGCCCGAGTCTTCGGGGAGATGATAAGTGACCGAATACTTGTAGTCAGTTACATCGTTGAGGTTCACAGGTTGAAGTCTCTTGCTGAGCCATTCCTTGCACTCTAGCTCTGAAATGATTTTCATAAATCCTCATTATGGTATCGGAATGAGATTGCGAGGAGGGAAGACCCTAGACTCTTCCGAGACAATTAGATAAATTAACAGGGCAATCCCACTCAGAACACCCGCCTAGTCAATAGTTCCCGTCAATCGCAAGACATCCCCTCCACAACCCTTGTAAACTAAGTCGCCCGCGT
>JBDUDA010000188.1:0-6168 GCA_040003205.1 Acidobacteriaceae bacterium
GAAAATCTTCCGCCGTTAGTTCTTCCCAATGAGTGGATAACTTCGACTGCGCGACGCTGTGGAAGGAGAACAAGATGAAACAGGCACCGAGGAGAGCCGAGCTGGATAGAACCTTTGAAAATATCCGGTTGTTTTGATACATAGAGTTTCCCTCCCAAAGCGCGCAATTTAGCATTCTGCACGAGTCGCCACGAGTGCGTCCAATATTCTCAGCGTGCTGTCACAATCGGACGTGAAATTCTTAAACCCGTTACCGTTGTGACCCTGCTCGTTCCCCGAAGCACGCTATCATCATTATGGGATGAGGCTTTCATGAACAGATTAAAGTTCGTGGTTTCTCTAACCACTGACGACAACGACTATCAGATGGAGCAGGCTGGCGCCGCGCAAGAGGCGGCCAAAAGACTCAATGCCGAGATTCAGGTCTTATATGCCGATAACGACAGCATCGCGCAAAGCCAGCAGCTTCTAAAAATTATTCAATCCGGTAAAGATGGGCACCCCGATGGAATCCTGCTTGAGCCGGTGGGTGCGACGGCATTGCCGCAGGTAGCCCAAGCCGCAGCGCGAGCGGGTATTGCCTGGGGAATCTTAAATCGTGAAGTGGAATATATTTCCGAATTACGGAAATCTTTCGGAGTGCCAGCCTTCTGCATCACTTCCGACCATGTGGAAATAGGACGCATTCAAGGACGGCAATTCGCGTCCCTGCTCCCGAAGGGGGGCGTAGTTCTATATATTCAGGGCCCATCGGAAAGCTCCGCCAGTAAAGAACGCACTGCGGGAATGTCAGAGACTAAACCATCCAATATAGAAATTAAGTTGTTGCGCGCAAATTGGACTGAGGCGAGCGCCTACAAGTCCGTCACGGCTTGGCTGCGTCTTTCAACCTCGCAAAGAGCCCGGGTGGATTTGGTCGCCGCGCAAGATGACTCGATGGCAGTCGGCGCGAAAAAAGCACTTCATGAAATTGCTGACACCACACTTCGTGGACGCTGGTTGGGTGTGCCATACACTGGAGTGGATGGTCTTCCAAAAACCGGGCAGGCATGGGTGCGTCGAGGCTTATTGGCTGCGACCGTCGTGGTGCCACCCAATGCCGGCAAAGCTCTGGAAATCATGGCGCGGGCCTTGCAGACGGCAACCTTGCCTCCGGACCGGACTTCATATCCCTCTCACTCGTTTCCCCCATTGGATGAACTTGTCGTCGCTCAAGCAGAAAAGATTCGCCTCTTCTCCAGGTAATGGAGCACTCTTGCTTTTAAGGCTGCTGACCTTTTGAAACGACCATAAAGTTTCGAGTTTCTTGCCTTTGATGTTCGATTTGTGCAGCCTCTAATTTCACCAACCGCTGATATGTTTTAAATTCTTCGCGAGCCTTTGATTCGTCTCCGGACTTCTTGTAGGCAGTGCCGAGGCGGTAATGCGCTTCCATGAGATTTGCATTGGCTTGGACCGCTTGCTGGAAGTCGTGAAGCGCCTGCGCAGAAGCTCCTCGGCCGGAATGCAGAATTCCAAGCTGTAGATAAGCTTCGGCAAAGTTGGGATCAGTATCCAGGGTTTTACGCAGCAGTGCCTCTATCTTTTGCGAAGCTGAACCACCGCTAGCCGGGCGCTTGGAAAGAGCCATAGCGTAGTAGTAAGAAGCAGAGGCATTCCCGGGCTGTGCCTGCGCGAATCTTTCTAACTTCGATTCAACGCATGGCAGCGGCGCGGCTGATGCCTTCGCGATTTTCCCCAGCAAGACATATGGATCAGCATTTTCTGGGTCCAGATCCGAAGCTTGACAAAGCCGCTGAGCAGCCTCTTCGTAGGAGCCGCTGGCATGAAGCGCTGCGCCCAGTCCGGCCTGCATTCTGGCGGACCCTGGATGGGCTTTCGCGCCTTTGGAAAACACTTCTATAGCTGGTCTAACGGCGTGATGCAAAAGCAATTCTGTTCCCCATGCAAAGTAATTCTGCTCACTCCCGTCGAGACGAGCGGCACGCTCGTAATCATTCACTGCCGCCACCGGATCATCCAACCGCTCTTCCAGATCACCGAGCAAACGATGCGCCTCAGCGCTATCTGCATTGGTCCGCATTCTTCGAAGCTGTTCGTGAGCGCGTACTAAGTCATCCACGCCTACATAAGCCAGAGCCAGATCGTGGGCGTTTAGATAATCCTCAGGCTTGAGTCGATAAGCAGCTGCAAGAAACGGTATCGCTTCGCGGAATCGTTGAGATCTGAAATAGAATTCTCCGAGGCGATGATTGCTGTCGAAGCGGTTCGGCGCCTGAGTTAAGGCTGCTCGCAGATTCTTTTCCGACTGGTTTGTTTCGCTAGCGTCCGGAGCAGATTTTTTCGCGGCGTCCGGTTTGAGCGCAGTCACCTCTCTTGCAAGAGCTTCGCTGGTCCGCAGGTTGACGTCTGATCCGTGACCTCCCGCCGACGTCCAGTCGGTAACTCCGGCAATCGCGAAGCTCGGCTTGTCTTCGAGTTGCACCTCACTAGCCGAAGTGGCGGCAGATGGATTAGAAGAAAAATTTAAAATCAAATCTATTCGATTGCGCTGCCCGGGCGACAAATGGAAGGATTTGCTAACAGCGGAGTTCCATCCGGTTTTTTCAGCGCTCACACGATAGGAGCCGGCCGTCGCTAGCGTAAAAACAAACTCACCGTTCTTAGCGCTCTTTGACTGTAAGCGGTTTGACTGTCCTTCTCCGTCTAAAAAGACCGATGCGTTCTCCACGGGTTTCCCGTCCGCATCGCGCACCAACCCTTCGATTGTGATCGCCCCCCGCTGAGAAGAAGGGACACGCTGACCGAAACTGGGGGTCCCTGGCCCGTTCGCCAGAAGCAAAATCCCGGCAATAGTCCAGATCAATAATCTCCATTCAGCCATATCTCAAATGCCTCACGGCTGTAATGTAGCGGGATTTCACGCCCGAGAGAATTTTCAGACGCAGAACGTAATACTAATCCCAGAAGATCTGCAACGGAAATCCAACTGGTGCTCTATCTCCGCCAACGTAGAGGAAGCACCAGCCAAGTAAGCCGATTGAAATCACTGTCTGTCAGTCCGCAGCAGCGGCGCTGATCTCGGATGTAACCCATTTTGTTCCGATCCGCATTCCGTAGAAAGACCGGTAGACGAAGAAGAACGAAACCAGGAAAAATGCCAGAGCCAGTCCGTGGGCGAACAGGGTGCCCGCTTGGGCGGTCAGTTTCACGGCAAGCTCCACCGCGAGCAATCCGAATAGCGTGGTGAATTTGATGACCGGGTTTAAAGCTACCGAAGAAGTGTCTTTAAACGGATCACCCACAGTATCGCCAATCACCGTCGCATCGTGCAGCGGAGTGCCTTTCTGTTTCAGTTCCACCTCAACGATTTTCTTTGCGTTATCCCACGCGCCGCCTGCGTTTGCCATGAAGATCGCCTGATACAAGCCGGAAATGGCAATCGACATCAAGTAGCCGATGAAATAAAACGGTTCGACAAAAGCGAAGCTCAACGTGGCGAAGAAGACCGCGAGAAAAATGTTGAACATCCCTTTCTGCGCGTACTGAGTACAGATTTGGACGACCTTCTTGCTATCCGCCACCGAGGCTTTCTCTACTCCCTCCAGACGAATGTTGGCTTTAATGAATTCGACGGCGCGATAGGCTCCAGTGGTCACAGCTTGCGTGGAAGCTCCAGTGAACCAATAAATCATCGCTCCACCACTGATTAATCCCAGGACAAAAGGAGCATGCAAAATTGAAAGCTTGCCCACATTTTCCGTCAAACCATTGGTGAGTGCCATGATGATGGAAAAAATCATGGTGGTGGCACCGACTACCGCGGTTCCGATCAGCACCGGCTTCGCCGTGGCCTTGAAGGTGTTGCCGGCGCCGTCGTTAGCTTCGAGAAGGAATTTTGCACGTTCGAAGTTGGCGTCGATCTTGTAGTCTCGCTGCAATTCGCTCTTGATGTTTGGAACGCTTTCGATCAGTGACAATTCATAAACCGACTGCGCATTGTCAGTAACCGGACCGTAGGAGTCCACCGCAATGGTGACCGGACCCATGCCGAGGAATCCAAATGCCACCAGTCCGAAAGCAAATACCGGCGCGGCGATCATCAACTCGCCGAGGCCCATGGTGCTGAAGTAGTAGCCGATGGACATTAAGGCGACCATCGAGAACCCTAGATAGTAAGCCGAGAAATTTCCAGCTACAAAGCCGGAGAGGATTCCCAGCGATGCTCCACCTTCCTGGGCCGAAGTCACAACTTCCCTTACGTGACGTGATTCGGTAGATGTGAATACTTTCACCAGTTCAGGGATGATTGCCCCCGCCAATGTTCCGCACGAGATGATGCTGGCAAGCTTCCACCATTGAGTTGAGTCGCCTCCGAGTTCGGGCACGATGAGATAAGAAATGACGTAGGTCATGATCATCGAGACGATCGAAGTGATCCACACCAACGAAGTCAGCGGCGCCTCAAAATTCATCTCATTTAGGTTCGCGTAGCGTGCCTTGGCGATGGCACTGTTCAGGAAATAAGCGACCGCGCTGGCGACGAGCATCATGATTCGCATGACGAAGATCCACACCAACAATTGCACCTGCACGGTGGGATTCTTTACTCCCAGCAGGATGAACGTGATCAGCGCCACACCCGTGACGCCGTAGGTCTCGAACCCATCGGCGGACGGCCCAACCGAATCTCCCGCATTGTCTCCCGTGCAATCCGCGATGACGCCAGGGTTGCGAGCGTCATCCTCCTTAATCTTGAAGACGATCTTCATCAAGTCAGAGCCGATGTCCGCGATCTTGGTGAAAATCCCACCGGCGATTCGCAACGCCGCTGCCCCGAGAGATTCACCGATGGCAAATCCGATGAAACATGGCCCCGCGTAGTCACCCGGAATAAACAGCAAAATGAACAGCATGATGAGCAACTCAACACTGATGAGCATCATGCCAATGCTCATGCCGGCTTCCAACGGGATTTGATATATGGCGTAGGGCTTTCCGCGAAGACTGGCGAAGGCGGTGCGGGAGTTTGCAAATGTGTTGACGCGGATACCGAACCACGCCACCCCATAGCTGCCAACAATGCCGACGATGCTGAATAAAAGAATGATGGGAAGCGTCGTGCTGATTGGCTTGCCGGGTACCGGAGAAAGAAAGCCGAAGTACAGAACGATGACGACCGCAATAAAAACCCATAGAAGGCCGAGAAACTTTCCTTGCGTGAATAGATAAGTCTTGCAGGTCTCGTAAATCAGCTCCGAGACTTCGCGCATGGCTCGATGGACGGGCAGGTTTTTCAACCGCATATAAATGGCGAGTCCAAATCCCAGGCCGAGAACGCAAAACACGATGCCCAGACTGAGGAGCCTGTGGCCGTCCACACCTAGAAACAAAACCTGTGAGAGGTCGGGGAGTTTAAGGCCAGCTTCGCCAGCCGCTTCGGGCTCTGCCATCGCCGCCGAGGCGCCTAAAATCGTGATTGCGAATAGCGTGGATGCGTTCCTCAGGAAACGTCCACCGCGACCCGCCAGAATAGAAAGGGAACTGCGCATTGCATCCTCCGAAACTTTAGAAATGATTTGGGACTGCGTGTTTCCGCGACGCTGGCCGGGTACGCTAGCCTGTGGCTCAAACCGAGCCTGAGGCAAACTTCAACCGGCTCCGAACACGCTTCCACTGAACGGCTTCAACTGGGATGTTGAGCTTGGCCGCGTCGGATGTTTTGCACGGACCGCTCACAGTTAGGGAGTTCAAAGGTTCCCGCACAGGCGCGACACAAAACTGGTCTTTATAACATGCCTCCGAAAGCAAAGCAATCAGGTTAATCCGACAGGGAACCAAATTCGGCCCGCGCATCTCTGGCCAATCGAGGTTGCAATAACTGAGATCGAGTGGACGACTACCAACGGGCCATCTCGACTTTTCACTTACTCCACCCGAGTGATAATATGGATTGAAATAATCCAGGCGACGTTCTTCATCCTTAGCGTCCGCCGCGACATTCCTCAGTAGCTCAATGGCAGAGCATCCGGCTGTTAACCGGAGGGTTGTAGGTTCGAGTCCTACCTGAGGAGCCAATTTCCTTAGCAAATCAGCGACTTGCTGTCGGCTCGCCCTCCGGATTGTGAACAATTGTGAACAATCCCGTTCCGATCTTGTCGACCGCTG
>JBDUDA010000189.1:0-6150 GCA_040003205.1 Acidobacteriaceae bacterium
CATTTTTCTCAAGAGCCCAAAACTCCAGGAGTTGCGTGGAAATTCTCGACCTCAGGCACTTTTCCTCTGACGATCTTCGTTCCTTACTAGAAGATGAGGTCGAACTCTGGGCCAAGGTGCTTTCATGGGATTATCGCGGCTCTGCCGACATGGTTCTGCGTTATGTCGACACCAAAATTCTGCCCGGGTACGCTGCCATCGATCGCGGGCGGATATACGGCTACGCTTTTTTTGTTTATGAAGGCAGCAAAGGCGTGATCGGAGATCTCTTTGTCGCCGACGGCACCATGCTGCCGCATCCAGCGGAAATAGAATCGCGCTTACTTACGCACGTGATTGAGACCCTGCAACAGTCACCTGGAGTACATCGCGTGGAAGCGCAACTCTTGGTGCATGAGGCCGGAAGAGTGGCGCGTCCATTTATCGAGCAGGGATTCAGCCAGCATCCGCGGCTGTTCATGGTATTGCCGTTGGGTGAAGATCCCAGACCGATCAAGCCCATCGACCCCGCGATCGAAATTCGTCGCTGGATGGAACAGGACTATCAGAGCGCGGCCGCTCTTGTCACCGCAGCGTATCGCGGCCATGTGGATTCCCAGATCAACGATCAGTACCGAACGCTGAATGGGTCAGTGCGTTTTCTGAACAACATCGTTCGTTTTCCCGGATGCGGCGTGTTCGACGCGGAATCTTCCTTCGTCGCAGTGAATAGACGTACCCGCAGCCTGGCCGGAATCATCCTCTGCTCGCGGGTCCGCCACGACGTAGGACATGTCACACAGGTTTGCGTGTCGCCGGAATTTCGTTCGCAGGGAATTGGAGAAAGTTTGCTGGCCGCCACCGCAGCGAATCTGAGTACCAGAAAGTTTTCTCTTCTGTCGTTAACCGTCACAGAAGCCAACACGCGGGCGGTGGATTTATATCGAAAACTAGGATTTGAAACGAAGCGTATTTTTGACGCGTTTGTATGGGAAGGCTAGAAAATTCAGAAGATGATCGCTAGTGACGCAGAATCCACATCGCCCATCCCGCCACAAACACGCCCCCCACAAACATGGCGAAACAATAGAGACCGTAACGAATCTGATCGCGCGAAGTACTGCGCTGCGTGATGCCGAAGACGACAGACGCGAACAAGGCAAATAACACGGCAGCGCTGAAGTGAGAGAGGTTCATGGTTTCTTTCCGATGGCGATGTGGTACGCGTCAGCGGCGCTTATGAAATTCAACAATCCTGCAACGATAAGAAATTTCGTGCCGTAATCCGCCGTAGCATGTGCGATCGCGCCCTGTCCCCAGTCCATCGCCCGCGTAACGATGTAAAGTCCGCCAGCGCCGACATCGCCGATGAATCCGAGAATGTCGAGGATGTCTCCCCCATTCGGCTTGTACACTCGTCCCTGCATTTGCAGGCCCAGCCCGAACATGATGGCGATGGACGCCATGATCAGAAACCCGCGAACCCAGCGCCGCTGCATTAGATGTCCAGCCCCTGGAATGAGCCAGCCAAGCGTCGGCGCGAGAATAGACATCGTACTTACCGGCTGGCGTACTTCGTCGATTTCTTTTTTCCGTATTGAAGAATTTGCCATTCAGATGATCACAAGCTCTCTTTGTATTTTACCAGTCACTTCGGCGGACTTTCCGCGCACCATGATATCCACTTCACTGCGGACTCCGAATTCGGGCAAGTAAACGCCCGGTTCGATCGAGAAGCACGAGTTGGACAAAATTAAGCGCTCGTCATGGATCTCGAGGTCGTCCATGTTGGCCCCATTGGCATGAATTTCAGAGCCGATGGAATGCCCTGTGCGGTGAATGAAGTAATCACCGAATCCGGCAGCTTGGATGTGGTCGCGCGCGGCGCGGTCAACTTTCCATCCTGGAATAGCACGCCCGGCCTCGATGGAATCTTGTACGGCTTGCACTGCCGCATCGCGCGCGTCTCGCACAACCTCGAAGACCTCGCGCATGCGGGTGGAGGGCGCCTTGCCAACGAATCCAGTCCACGTGATGTCGTAATAAACTGCGCCCGGAGTATTCTTTTTGCCCCAGACATCAAGCAGAACAAAATCGCCTTCACGGATGGGGATGGAGGTCGCATCGGTAGGCTCGTAGTGCGGATTGCCACTGTGAGCGTTCACGGCGACGATCGGAGGGTCGTCGGTGATGAGGTTCTCGCGGCCAAACGCTTCCATGAACCAGCGTTGCATGTCGCGCTCGTTAGTTCCATCTTTCCGTACACGCCGTCCGATCTCCTGGAAAGCTGCCGCGGTAATGCCGTCAATAGCATCGCGCGCCTCGAAATGAGTCTTGATTTGTTCGTCCGTTAAGGTCGCCTCAAACAACGCGACCAGGTCGCCGGAGCTGACAACGTTTTTCCCCAACCCGCGGATCATGTCGATGGTTCCACCATCCACGAGAGAAACGTAAAAGATCAAATTATTGGGGGAATATTGCATGGCCACGTCGCGATATCCCGACAATATGATCTTCACTTTTTCGAACAACTCCTGCCAGCCTGCATATTGATGCTTCGTGCCGGGCAGGCTGTCGAGGTGGCCGGCCTCTATCTTGTGAACTAGTTTTGCCGGCTCACCTTCAGCAGGTATGACGTAAAACCACCGTCTTGTAACCATTAAACCGTCGGGAATGCCGAGAAGCCGATAAGCAATGGGATCGCGATGATGATGATCGTAAAAAAGCCAGGCATCAATGTTGCGCTCGCGCAGCGCGGCCTGTATGGCGGGAAGATTCATAGGCAATCTTTCATTCTAAACAAAGCGGGGGTTTTGGGCGAATAGCTCCGCCTGTCAATGCCAATTAGATTGATTTCCCCAGTGTCGCGGTAGCACTCGCCTGTGGCATGATGTCACCACTACCATGAATAATTTCCTGAAAATGATTAGTAAACCGGCTGCATGGGGAAGCGGATGGACGAGTGCGATCCTCTGTTTCAGCGCTGCCACGGGCTATTGGGTAGCTGGCGAGCACAAACGATCAATCTGCTGGATCGCTCTGGGAGCGGTCGAAGTGGGAGCAATACTGTTATGACCGTCGCAAACTCACTGTGACCTCGCTCGTGTAGGGCGGACACTCTTGGCCCCCCTCTGGCCCCTGGTTTAGGAATCAAAACCGGCGGACAGGAGTGTCCGCCCTACACGGGGATCGTACGCAGAGTTTTGTCATAGATCCACAGCAGCGCTGCTGTAATGACGCCCGTCGCCGTCACCGCCCACCAGATTCGCGTCGGCTGGTGCATAACTTCTCCGAAGTGATGGATCAGTTTGCCGCCGAACCAGCCCCCGACCAGCGATCCGATGCCGATGGGGAGAAATGCAAAACCCATGTATGTGCCCTGCTGTCCCGGAGGCGCGAGCCGCGAAATATATTCGTAGTAGCGCGGAGACTGGGTGATTTCTCCCAGTGAAACCGCTGCCAGGGTTGCAATCGCCATCGGGACGGTGGGATGCACGATGAGAAGGATCCACGCCAGTCCAGACATCAGCGTGCCTAGTGTGATCGCGGTAAACGCGGGCATGCGCCTTGAGAGAAAGCTGACCACCATCTGCAAAGAAATCACGGTAAGCGGCCCCGTGATGAGCATGAGCTCCGTGTCGGTTTTCGGATTCACATAGTCGTGAATATAGACAGGAAGAATAATGAATTCCTGCCAGTACACGATCCAATATCCGGAGAAGATGAGCAGGAAAAGCATGAAGCGAGGATTCGAGAGCACTGTCCCAAAATTTCTGGCCGCCTGCGCGAAGCTGACCGTGGGCGTGTCACCAGAGCGGCGCGGCTCCCTGAAAAATAAAAGCACTGCAAAGAACATGGCGAACACGCTCAGCGCGGCCACACGAAATACGTTTTCTACGCGCATGTGCTGATGGACCCAGGAGGCTACGTACGGTCCGGCGGCGCCGCCAATATTCACCAGCGTGTAGTAGATCGAATATCCAATCGAGCGCACGTTTTCTTTGGACGCTCGCGCCGTCGTCCCCACAACGCATGGCTTAACCAGCGCGATCCCTAGCGCCGGGAGCATTAAAAGTATTGCCACGAGAGCGACCAGCGGCATGGCATTGCGCACGGGAGCGAGCCAGGGTGAGCCGATGGAACCCAGCAGAAAATATGCGCAACTCAAAATGAAATATGCGAGCGAAAGGGAACGCCGAAATCCCAGCCGGTCGGCCAGCGTGCCGCCGAACGCGGCCAGAAACCATACCAGGCCGCCAAATAATCCGGTGAGGCTGCTTGCCTGCTCCACGCGAAAATTCAGGGTCTCGTGTAAATAACGCGCGAGGGACGCGAATGCCGCGTAATAAGAGAGCCGCTCGAAAAGCTCGCTGACATTGGCGACCCAAAAAGGACGCTCAAAGCCATCACGAATTTCGCGCAACCGTTCAGAAAAACTCAGATCATCCTCCCTGAGGTTATTGTGTCATTGAGATGACGATAACTTTTGCGGCCGCTCTCCGAAAATCGCCGTCCCGATGCGTAAGCAGGTGGACCCTTCTTCGATGGCCACTTCGAAATCGTGCGACATTCCCATGGACAGCACATCCATGCTGATGCTGTGCAGCTTGCGAGCTGCGATGCTATCACGCAGCGCGCGCAATTTTCGGAAGAACGGTCTCGCGTACTGGGGATCGTCGGTGAAGGGAGGGACGGTCATCAATCCGCGAAATCGAAGTTGGCTCAGACGTGGAGCCGCATGCAAAAGTTCTTCCAGCTCTTCGGAATCTGCCCTTGCCCCGCTCTTCGCGGACTCTTCTCCGACATTGATTTCGATCAATACGTCCAGGATTTTCCCAATTTGCTCAGCTGATAGATTCAACTTCTTCGCCAGCCGTAGCGAGTCTATTGAATCAATGGCGGTGAAAAGTTCGGCGGCTTTGGCAGCCTTGTTGGATTGCAGATGTCCGATCATGTGCCAGGAAGCGCCCCGCAAGTCGGCGAGCGCCAGACTTTTCCCAGAAAATTCTTGTACTTTACTTTCGCCGAAAACTCGAACTCCGGCAGCATAAGCCTCGCGAATGAGTTCGGCGGGAAATGTCTTGCTGACCGCCATCAGGGTAATTTTGTCAGGGTCGCGTCCGACATGCCGCGCAGCCAGAGCAATTCTTTCGCGGATAGTTGCCAGATTTTCGACGATCGCCATGCAAGTGAAAGTACGACTCTGCTTACATCATTGCGGTAGGCGGCGCCGGTTCGCTCGGATCGCCCGCGCTCGACAGCGGCAGCTTGATCATGAGCACGGCAAGCCCGATCATGACTCCAATCCCCGCCACATAAGAAGGATGCGCGAAGATTTGTGGACGCGCCCACGCCGGCGCAAACTGCAATCCTGCCCACAGCAGGCCCAGCACGGCCTCTCCGGCAATCAGTCCCGACGCCGTTAGCACTCCTGAGTTCTCTACGCGCGCCATTTGCGCCTCGTTAAATCCGCGGCGCTTCGACATCCAATCGCCCAGCCAGCGGAATGCTCCTCCCAGAAAAATTGCGAATGTGGTTTCAAACGGCAAATACATTCCCACTGCAACCAGCATAGGACTCTTCACTTGCAGCATGATCATTCCGATGCCCATAAAAATTCCGACAACGACCAGCGGCCAGGGCATGTCACCGCCCACGATGCCAACTGCGAGGGTGGCCATCAGTCCCGCTTGCGGCGCCGAAAGTTGGCGGTCTCCAAAACCGATTCCGCCTGCCTTGATGTTGGCTTCGTGCAGCAGCATGAGAGGGAAGTACATGACGAGACTAGCCACAACGACGGCGATCAACTCTGCCATCTGAATTCTGCGCGGCGTACCGCCGAGGATGTATCCAGCCTTAAAGTCTTGCAGCAATTCGCCCGCGACCGCCGATGATACGCAAACGACAGCCGCCACGCCCAGAACCGCCGCGACGCCAGAAAGTCCGGAGACTCCCAGCGAAACCATGAGAAGCGCCGCGATGATCAGCGTCGAAATCGTCAAACCGGAAATTGGGTTATTCGATGACCCGATCATCCCCACCAGACTGCCGGAAACAGTGGCGAAGAAAAATCCCACGATCAGCATCACGACGGCCGCTAATATCGCGGGCACCAGCAAGCCCGAGAGATGGATATACAGGAAGCACATCAGGATGAACATGAGCGCGATC
>JBDUDA010000190.1:0-6101 GCA_040003205.1 Acidobacteriaceae bacterium
GTTGTAGTACGACACGCCGCGAATGGTTGCTACAAATTCCAACCGGTGTTCGACCGCGCGAAAATTGCCCACGGCCTCGCAGATTTTATCGAAACCGCCTCCGAGAAGTACCCCGGCGCAAATACTCGCAAGCACGTTCTCCAGGTTGTGTGCACCCTTCAGGGGAATCTCGGAGACTGGCATGATTTCGCGCATGCCGGACGAATCGCGAAAGACAATTCTTCCGTCTTCGAGGTAGGCGCCCGATTTAAGTTTTATCTTTCGGCTGAACCAAACAATCCGGCCATGCGTTCGATCTGCCAGCTGCACGCAGATGGGGTCATCGGCATTCAACACCGTGAAATCTTCTTGACCCTGATTTTCGAAGATTCGCGCCTTGGCATCGGCGTACGCGGCAAGCGTGCGGTGCCGGTCCAGATGGTCAGGCGTAATGTTTAGAATCACGGCAACCTTCGGACGAAAAGTTTGAATTGTCTCCAACTGAAAGCTGCTGACCTCGAGAACCACTAAAGAATTAGAGTCAGCTTGATCAGCGAGCGAGATCGCCGGAGTGCCGATATTTCCTCCGACGAGGACAGGAAATCCTGCGGCTTTCAGAATATCTCCTACGAGGGTGGTGGTGGTCGTTTTCCCATTCGAACCGGTAATGGCCACGATAGAGCCGGAGATGAATCTAGAAGCCAGTTCAATTTCTCCAATGACGGTTGCGCCGAGCGCGCGAGCGAGGACCAAAGGCAGTGCGTCTAAGGGGACTCCCGGACTCACGACGATAAGGTCTTGATTGTGGACGGTTTGCTCTAGGTGACCGCCCGTTTCGACTGTGATCCCGCGGCCGAGCAGGAGTGGGATTTCGTCTCCGAATTCTTCCGGAGGCTTGGCGTCTGAAACTGTGACGATCGCTCCTCGACCCTTCAGAAAAAGCGCGGACGCTGTTCCCGACTTAGCGAGGCCGATAACTAGAACGCGTTTATTTTTTAAATCCACGGGTTGACGTTGAGGAACTTCTCAAGACTCACGGATCAAACTCGAAATCATATCGGCAAGGCACTATCTTAATTTCAACGTGGTCAAGGCGAACAGGGCGAATATTAAGGATGCAATCCAAAAGCGCACAATGATCTTCGATTCCGACCAGCCGAGCAATTCAAAATGATGGTGCAGCGGAGCCATCTTGAAGATGCGTTTTTTGCGCAGCTTAAAAGAGCCAACCTGCAAAATAACCGACATGGCTTCAATTACGAAGACTCCTCCGATGAAGGGCAGCAGAAGTTCCTGCTTGATCATGACGGCTACCGTGCCGATGGCTCCGCCCAGAGCGAGCGAACCTACATCGCCCATGAAGACTTCTGCGGGATGAGCGTTGTACCAGAGAAATCCGATGGAAGATCCAACCATTGCCCCGCAGAAAATGGTCAATTCGCCAACTTGCGGCATGCGCTGCAATTCGAGGTACGACGCGAAGGTGGCATGGCCGCTGAGATACGTGAGAACGGCCAATGCGCCGGCGGCAATCACGGTGCAGCCGATGGCCAGGCCATCCAAACCGTCAGTGAGGTTGACGGCGTTACTCGCCCCCACAATCATGAACACCACAAACGCAATGAAGGGAAGGAATGCCAGTGGCCACAGATTTGGATTATGGATCAGCCGCTCAATCACCAGGTCCGGCTGCACCTGCTTAAAAAAAGGGACCATCAGGTTGGTGGAATAAAGCCCGCGCGTCTGCATCGCAATTAATGCAATCGCAATGAGTACGCTGGTGAGGACCTGCAATCCCAACTTTGCTTTCGAGGTCAGTCCGAGATTGCGCCGGTTCACGACCTTGATGTAATCGTCGGCAAAGCCGATGGCCGCGAAGGCGCTGGTGGCAAGAATGGCTATCCAGACAAAACGATTCGTCAGGTCCGCCCACAGCAGCGTGGGCACGACGATGGAAATCGCGATCAGAAGTCCGCCCATGGTCGGCGTGCCGGCTTTTTTCTGGTGGGCCTGCGGCCCTTCCTCGCGGATGTATTGGCTGATCTGGAATTCTCGCAGCCGGTTAATGATGAGAGGACCGATGAGCAGCCCGGTAAAAAGCGCCGTCAAGCTGGCGAAGGCGGTACGAAAAGTTAGATACCGGAAAATTCGGAATGGCGGAAAGTAGTGAAACAGCTTCAGGTAAAGCAGCCAATAGAGCAATCAGCCTCCGAATTTCAGTTGCCAGTCTTTGCTGCTACGCCCGCGCTTCCGAGGCGCGACTTCCAAATCTCAAGAGCTTTTTCGAGCTTCACTCCGCGCGACGCCTTCAGCAGAATCACGTCTCCATCTTTTGCGTTTTTGACGAGCCACGCGCCAGCTTCCTCGGGGGAATCCATAAATTCCGCCGCAGTCCCTGCTCGCTGTGCCGCGCTTACCATCGCAGCTGCGGCGCCTCGCACGCCGATGAGCACATCCACCTTTTTATCGGCGATATGCCGGCCGCTTTTGCGATGCAGTTCCTCGCTGGCGTCGCCCAGTTCCAACATTTCGCCGGCTACAACGATTCGCCGTTGGGCAGACATGGTTGCCAGCGCATCAACCATGGCATTCAAGGCCATTGGATTGGAATTGTAGCAATCGTTGATAACGGTGATGTTGCCGAGTTGGAGCACTTGTCCGCGTTTATCTGCGGGTGAAAGAGTGGCGAGGGCCGCGGATGCTTCCGGCAAAGAGAGACCGCGCTCGAGCCCCACCGCGACCGCGGCCAGCGCATTGAGAATGTTGTGACTTCCCACTAGAGGGAGCGTGGCGCTTTCGCGGGCTTCGCCCACGACGATTTCAAAGATAGATCCCGCCGAGCCCAGCGATTCAATTTTCTCAACCCTAACGTGGGCGGTGGGGTGGGTACCGTAGGTGATTACCTTGCCGCGGAAATCGCGCCCGAATTGCGAAACGAATTCGTCATCCGCGTTCAGGACTGCGGTTCCGCTGGATGGCAGAGACTCGACGAGCTCATATTTTGCGCGGGCAATGTCGGCGATAGATTTGAAATGTTCCAGGTGGACGGGCGCGACGTTGGTGACGACTCCGATTTCAGGTTGCGCGATCGTTGCCAGCGCGGCAATTTCCCCAGCGTGGGACATCCCCATTTCGATGACTGCGATGTCGTGCTCCGGCTCGAGTTTAAGAAGCATCAGTGGCAATCCAAAATGATTATTGAAATTGCCCTCAGATTTGAGGACGCGATATCTGGATGAAAGCACGTGCGCAATCGCTTCTTTGGTGGTGGTCTTACCGGCGGACCCTGTCACTCCGACCAGTGGCTTAGCCCACAGTCGCCGGACTGCCGAAGCCAACGTCTGTAAGGCGACCAAGGTGTCATCGACTGCGATTAATCGTGATTGATCGGCGAAGCGGTGTAATTGATCGGTGCGGACGACCGCGGCAACCGCGCCCTTCTGCAACGCTTGCTCAACGAAATCGTGGCCGTCGAGGCGTTCGCCCAAAACCGCCAAAAAAAGTGCGCCTGGAATGAGCGTGCGCGAGTCGATGGAATAGGACTCCGCGACTGCGTCTGACCGAAACGAGCCCGGTGACGAGAGAGTGTTTTTGATGCGTGAGACAGGCAACTTCATGAGGTTTTTCCTGCGGGCGCGTTCGGAGATTCGCAGGCATATCCTGCCGCGCTGAGAGCGTCGCGAGCCACTTCTACATCGTCGAACGGGAACGATCCTTCGCGCGTAATCTGCACCTTTTCATGACCTTTGCCCGCGATGAGCACAATGTCGCCCGAGGCCGCTTTGTTCACGGCAATCCTTATGGCCGCTTTGCGGTCGCACTCCATAACATATTCGGTGCCACTTCGCTGCAAGCCCACTAGCGCGTCGTTGATGATCGCCAGCGGGTCTTCGCTGCGCGGATTGTCAGAGGTCAGCACTACAAAATCACTGCCCCGCCCCGCCACCTCTCCCATGAGTGGACGCTTGCTGCGGTCGCGGTCGCCGCCGCATCCGAAGACGGTGATCACTCGGCCTGGCTGCTCCGCACGGCGCACAAATTCGCGCGCTAAGGCAGTGAGATTGCGTAACGCATCGTCCGTATGAGCGTAATCCACCACTAATGTGAAGGGCTGGCTGCAATTCACGCGCTCAAACCTGCCGGGAACGCTTGCCAGAGTGGCAATGCCTTTGATAATTTCATCGGCTCCGCACCCGCGAGCGTGAGCGGCAGCCGCAGCAGCGAGAAGGTTGTAAACATTCACACGGCCGATAAGCGGCGAAGTTACAACTACAGTTCCGTGTGGCATCGTCATATCAAACGTTGCGCCCGACAAACAAATGTCCAAGTTTCCTACGTGAAAGTCTCCTTGATCCAGTCCATAGGTGAATACGTCAGAGCCAACGCCACCGCTCACTTCGGCGAGTTTCTGCCCGGCTAGGTCGTCAATGTTAATAACGGATACGCGGGGAGGATTGGTGCCGCATCCACGAAAGAGAATTTCTTTGGATGCGAAATATCCGTCCATGGTGCGGTGATAATCGAGATGATCGCGGGTGAGATTACTGAACACGGCGACATCGAATGGAATCCCGAAAACGCGCTTCTGCGCCAGAGCATGTGAGGAAACCTCCATAACAGCTTCAGTGGCGCCATGCGCTACGGCATCCGCCAGGATGCGATTGAGGTCGAGAGACTCGGGAGTGGTGTGCGGCGCCGGCAAAATCTTGCCTGCGACATGATATTCAATGGTACCGATCAATGCGATTTTGCGTGCCGCGGCGGCTAGAATTGCTTCCAGAATAAACGCCGTCGTGCTTTTCCCATTCGTGCCCGTGATGCCGACGATGCCAAGCTCATCGGCAGGAGCATTGTAAAAATTCCGGCTAAGTTGAGCCAGCGCTATGCGCCCATCTTTTACCCGCGCCCAAGCGATGTCTTTTCGCTGTGGTTCAGCCAGAGAATCCGTAACCACGGCAACCGCGCCGCTCGCGATCGCTCTGTCGATGAACTGATTGCCGTCGCTGGATTCTCCCCGAATGGCGACAAAGACATCTCCCTTTTTGAGGCGGCGAGAGTCGTACTCCAACCCATTTATTGTAGGATTGCGGTCGTGGGAAACGACCTCTGCCGCACGTAAAAGGTCAGTAAAACGCATTGCGTTGATTGTATTGTACGTTTGGGTGGAAAGACCGCGAGGGTACGCTCGGGCTGAATCAAAAACCTTCATTTGTCATCTAAAGGGCACGTGTGTTGATATCTTTATGGACCTTCTCTACCGGTATTCCAAACAGTATTGGAAGCTCTTCGGGGCGGCGCTTCTACTTGCGGCGACCAATCAAATCTTTTCGCTGCTTGACCCTTTGATTTTCCGCCACATCATTGATGACTATGCAACCAAGTACCACCAGTACACCCAGTCGCAATTCGTCCGCGGGGCCGGCCTTCTCCTGCTGGCCGCGGTCAGCGTTGCATTCGTCTCGCGGCTAGCCAAGAATTTTCAGGATTATTTCGTAAATGTGATCGTGCAGCGACTGGGCGCGCGCATGTACTCGGATGGAATCCGTCACTCACTCGATCTCCCGTATCAAGTCTTCGAAGACCAGCGTAGCGGCGAGACTCTCGGCAAATTGCAGAAAGTTCGCAGCGATGTAGAAAAGTTTATAACCGCCGCGATCAACGTGATTTTTACCTCGGTGGTCGGTGTCGTGTTTGTGATGGTGTATGCGTTTCGAGTCCACTGGGCAATTGCACCGGCATTCCTGATTACCGTTCCATTGCTGGGGATCATCAGCTCCGTCCTCAGCCGCCGCATCAAGAAGATTCAAAAGACGATTGTTTCGGAGACAACGGCGCTGGCGGGATCCACCACCGAATCTCTGCGCAACATCGAGCTCGTAAAAAGTCTCGGCTTGGCGAATCAGGAAGTGGACCGCCTCAACGGAATCACCGGGAAGATTCTGAAGCTCGAGCTCAATAAGGTGAAATACCTGCGAAGTCTAAGCTTTATCCAAGGGACATCGGTAAACGCGCTGCGCACCAGCATTTTATTTTTAATGCTGTTTCTGATCTTCCGGCAGGAAATCACTGTCGGCCAATTTTTCTCTCTGATGCTGTATTCGTTTTTTATCTTCACTCCCTTG
>JBDUDA010000022.1:0-20548 GCA_040003205.1 Acidobacteriaceae bacterium
CGTTTTCTACGCTGACTTTTAATTCCTGCGCGATGAAGGCACGGAAGCGCGCGGAGTCCAAGACGCCTGCCATCCCAATCACGCGCTCGCGTGGAAAGCCGCTCATCTTGAAAGCCGCCTGGGCCATGGCGTCCAGCGGATTCGACACGATAATCAGAATGCAGTTGGGAGAATACTGAATCGTCTTGCTGACGACATCTTTCATGATCTTGTGATTCGTATTCAGAAGATCGTCGCGGCTCATGCCCGGCTTGCGCGGGATGCCCGCGGTGATCACAACGATGTCAGAATTTGCGGTGTCGGCGTAGTCCTGCGTGCCGATCACGTATGAATCGCGCTTCTCGATGGGCATCGCCTCCAGCAGATCGAGTCCCTTACCCTGCGGGACGCCTTCGACAATATCAATGAGCACAACGTCGGCGAGCTCCTTGGACGCAATCCAGTGAGCGGTGGTCGCGCCCACGTTTCCCGAACCTACAATCGTAACTTTCTTACGCATGATGTCCTTTCAAGTTTGGAGCAAATGAATTTTATGGAGATAAGTGTTTAGTCGGCCGCCACCGAGGCCGAGGCTTTCATATTCTTGATGATGTGGTCGGCGAATTCACTGGTATTTGCCTTGGTTGCGCCTTCCATCTGGCGCTAGAAATCGTAGGTGACGGTTTTCTGTTCGATGGTGGTCTCGAGTCCGCGCTCGATCAGGTCGGCAGCTTCGTTCCATCCTAGAAAGCGAAACAGCATTACACCGGACAAAATTACCGATCCAGGATTGATGACGTCTTTGTCCGCGTATTTCGGAGCCGTGCCGTGCGTTGCTTCGAAAATTGCGTAGCCATTTCCGACATTGGCGCCGGGAGCGATCCCTAGGCCGCCGACCTGCGCGGCGCAGGCGTCCGAGATGTAATCGCCATTCAAATTTGGAGTCGCTAAAACGGCGTATTCCTCTGGACGCGTCACCACCTGCTGGAAAATTGAATCGGCGATGCGATCGTTAATCATGAGCTTTTTCTTCCATGCGCCTTTGCCATGCGTGGAATAAATCGACTCCAGCACCTGCTTCACTTCCTGATAGATTCCTTGGCAAAAATCTTCGGTGGCAAACTCGAGGCCCGGCTCAATCTGGTTTGCACACTCTTCCGTTGTAATGTTCGGGTTCTTGTCTTTGTTATCGAGAATCCAACTCTCCCGCTCGGTGACCACGCGATCGCGAAACTCTTCGGTGGCGAGTTCGTATCCCCATTTGCGAAACGCGCCTTCGGTAAATTTCTGGATATTTCCCTTGTGTACGAGGGTGACGCTCGGGCGCTCGCTCTCGAGCGCGTACTGGATGGCCATCCGTACCAGTCGTTTCGTTCCGGTAATCGAGATCGGCTTGATGCCTACGCCGGAATCCAGCCGGATCTGCTTCTTTCCGCCCTTCAACATGTCCTTATTGAGGAATTCAATCAGTTTCGCGGCTTCGGGTGTTCCCTGCTCCCACTCGATGCCCGCATAAACGTCTTCGGTGTTCTCGCGATAAATCACCAGGTCAAGGCGCTCGGGATACTTCACCGGCGAAGGAGTTCCTTTGTAATAGCGCACGGGACGGATGCAGGCATAAAGATCGAGAATCTGTCTCAACGCGACGTTCAGCGAGCGAATGCCGCCCCCGACGGGCGTTGTCAGCGGCCCTTTGATGGCAACTCTGAACTCGCGGATGGCAGCAATGGTGTCGTCAGGAAGCCAGTTGTCGAATTTTGCTTTCGCCTTTTCTCCGGCAAAAACTTCGTACCACGCAACCTTGCGCTCGTTGTTATAGGCGCGCTCGACCGCCGCATCGAAAACGCGCACGGATGCCTTCCAGATATCGCGCCCGGTCCCGTCGCCTTCGATGAATGGGACGATGGGATTGTCCGGCACTTGATACTTGCCGTCGCCATAACCGATGCGTGCGCCGTTCGTAGGCAGGGATACGCCGTTATAAGCATTCATAGTCATGCTGGGCCTCCGAAGACCAATTGCGAACCAATGCAAACGTTCAATTATAGAGGGAGAAACGGCGAGGGTGAAATCTTGGCACTCGCATGGAGGATAAACAGATACCGCTCGAGTGGAAACGTACAATGAAAGACATGATTGAGCGTATTGCAATCTTTCGGCTCGGCTTAATATGCGTGGCGGTGGCGGCATCGGCATTGTTATGCCCACCACACTCGGAAGCGCAGGTGATCGCTGACAATCCCAGTCCCGTCGCAGCGAACAGCAATAACGCAGTCCCCACCAGTCACAACGTATTCTTTACCTCAAGCCATCGTTTCTGGGACCGACCCAACATTCTGCTATTTTCGGGGATTGCGGTTTTTCGCGCGCTCGACTATACCTCAACCCGCAACATGCAGTCCCGCGGTCGCGAAGAAATTCTCATTCCCGATGACGTAGTGAATAATTCCGCAGGATTTGTCAGCCTGGAAGCCGCGGGCGCAGCCGCCTCGGTCGGCATCTCTTATCTGCTGCACCGCAGTGGACACCACCGGCTCGAACGCTGGCTCTCCATTGGACACATCGGCGTCACCGGCTTCGGTGCTGCACGAAATTACGCCCTTAAATCCCGGCACTAGACTCCAATTCCAGCCAGCTTGCCACCATTCTTCTCACCAACGTCGCGAGCCGAAATATTTCCTCACGCCGATTGCGTTATACCTTCCCCAGGGTCCGTTCGGGCCGAGGTCGGCGGCGCCGAGATTTTTATCTCGCGAACCCAACCGGTCGAATAGGAAGTGCTGCGTGACTCGGGCCTCGAAGCCTTTGCCAAGATAAATGGCCGCGCCCCACGAATGTTCGACGCCAATCGCATCGAACGACCACGTGTAAAGTGTGCGCGGCAGATTCCTGCCAAACAGGAAATTGGGTTCGCCAAAGAGCATGAAGCGGCGCAGAGGACCGCGTCCAAAGGGACGCACCTCCAGCAATCCTGACAGCGAATAGCGTGCAAAGGCCGTGCAGGGTGCGTTGACCCCTCCAAAGCTGCCGGCGTCGGCGCGGCAGACGTTGGGATCAATCTCGTTGTGCGGCGGAGCAACTTCAAACTGCCCGAATCCCCAAAACATATCTCGCGGCAGGAACATACGGTCGCCGTCTGCCAGAGCGGGCTCCTGCCCGAAGGCCGTTCCAGCTAATGCGATGAGTGTGACTGCCAGCAGGAAATGCCGCATTTAAACCCTCCGAAAAAGAAATTGAACGTGGAATGTCGAGCAGGAAGTGCGACCCAGCAATCGATCATTCGAAGTGGTGGTTGTGAGTGCGGCACATTCTACTACCCGTTACGGATGTGCGACTGGGTTTCGCTTTAGAGTGTGCAATCACGCCGCAAAGCTAAGTTATAGATTTTCTACCAATAAACATATGCGATTTCCCATTTCTTGCAATAGCGCAGGCCTGGTCCCACCCAAGTTGAGGCAATCTTTGACCTAATCGTTTGGCTACCGTATTGCTAGAAGACGCTGGGAGAGTGACGATGGCTCAGGAAGTTTCCATCTCTTATCAGGCGGTTAAGAGCAAGGTCTACAAACTCATCGACGCATTGGTTGAAGATGCCAAGTCTGAGGGCGACATTCAGGAATCGGTGCAGCGATGGTGGAAGCTGATCCACCCCTCTGACCGTCCGGTAGCTCGAAAATACCTGCTCTCGGTGCTCGAGAAATCGAACGCCGGCCTCAGCGCTATCAGCGACGGCCTCCATGAATTCAGAGACTTCGACGAGAGACTCCATCTTGAATCTGAACGATTGCCGAAGATCCACTCCATTGCCCCTCAGCCAAGAATGATTAGCCGGGTTTAGGTTCTTTTTCATTTTCCTATCTTGAACTTTTTCCGATCTGAGCTCGACCCTAAGTCTGTAGTACGCCCCACGAGCCAGTAGGCACCTGCTACAATTCTTCCTCGAAGTTCTGTTACCTACCCGGAAAGTAAATGCTGCGAAGGGGGTTCAAGTCTCCTCGCGTATTTGCGTCGACAACTCGACTTTGGGCTGCCGGGTTAATGGGTTACATACATACCGCTAACGATCTCCTATGGATTTTGATCAGCTAGAAACTTTTCTTGAGGTTGCCCGGCTCTCCAGCTTCTCACGCGCGGCGGAGAAGCGATTTCGCACCCAGCCGGCGATTTCCTCGCAAATACGCTTGCTCGAAGACGAAGTAGGAGCCAAACTGCTGGACCGCTCGGGCGGCAAAGTCTCGATTACTTCTTCGGGCAAATTGTTTCAAAAATACGCAGAAGACACTCTCGACGGGCGCAAGACCGTGCTGGTGGCGATAGCGGAGACGGAGCGCGTGCCTCGCGGCGCGATTATGGTGGGCGCCAATGAGGGCACGTGTCTGCATATCCTGCCTGAAGTTTTTGCCGAGTTCAAGAAGCAGTATCCGGATGTAGCGGTCAACATAAAGCGTTCGGATTACGCCCGTATTTTGGAATGCGTGATAGACAATAGCGTGGATTTCGGCGTGATCTCGCTACCTATTCGCGATCCCCGCCTGACGGTGCTTCCGATCCACCGAGATGAGTTGGTTGTAATTGCGCCGCCGAAACATCCGTTGGCTAAATTAAAATCGGCGACCGTAGGCGAAGTCGCGAAATATCCCTTGGTGGTTCCTAAACTGGGGCACACTCGCGACGGACTGGATAGCCTTTTTAGCGAGCGCAAATTGAAACCGCGCTATGCCATGGAGCTCGATTCCAGCGAACTGCTGAAGCGTTTCGTAGCCGCGGATGTGGGCGTAGGTTTCATCGCGCGCTCAAACGTGCAGGAAGACGTGCGCGCCAATGTGCTCGCGGCCATCCCCATGTCCGACGCGCGTATCCGCCGCGATCTTGCTCTGGTCTTTCGTAAAGACAAAGCTTTGAGCCGGGCCGCGCTGGCATTCATTGATATTGCTGTCAAGCTTAAGGCGGTTGATGCCGCTGCTGGGAAGCGGTAGAGCTTTCAGCTTTAGCTTTCAGCTATTAGCTTTTGGCTAACAACACTTAAGGACTTCGTAATGCCGGTTTCACGTTCCCCTAATTCGGAGGCTTCGTCTGCTGGGATCCCTGCTGTGCCTCTTACCATTGAGGGATACAGCGTTTTGCACCAGATGATGCGCTTTCGCTGGGCGGCCTGGCGGAAGCTGCGTCCGGCAGAGAAAACCTCTATCGTTCGTGAGGCCACGGGTGTTCTAGGGAAGATGGAGCGAAACACGCCCGGCCAGTCCGGCTTATTTTCTTTGCTGGGACACAAGGCTGACCTCATGCTCATACACTTTCGGCGTTCTTTCGATGAGCTAAACCAGGTCGAGCTACAAATATCGCAGTTAGGACTCAATGAATACCTGGAACCTACGACTTCCTATCTTTCCGTGATCGAGTTGGGCCTTTACGAATCCACCGTGAAGATCTATAGCGAACTCGCCGACCGCTCTGTGGAACCCCACTCGCCAGAATGGAATAAAGCTATCCAGGAGACGTTGGACCGGCAAAGGGAGGCCATGCATCCGCGGCTTTTTCCCGATCTCCCGCAGCATCGCTACGTGAGCTTCTATCCCATGGACCGCCGCAGAGGAGAATTAAAGAACTGGTACACGGTCCCGATTGACGAGCGCGCGCGTCAGATGAATGAGCACGGATTAGTTGGCCGCCGCTATGCAGGCGAAGTGCGACAGATTATTACAGGATCTATCGGTTTCGATGATTGGGAATGGGGCGTGGATCTGTTTGCGGACGATCCCCTGATCTTCAAGAAGCTAATTTACGAAATGCGCTTCGACGAAGTTAGCGCCGTCTACGCTTTGTTTTCGCATTTTTATGTTGGATTGCGGTGCCCCGCCGCTGGATTAGGAAGTTTGCTGAAGGGTACGCTTCCGCAACATATTCCCCCTGCATCCCCAAAACCTGGTCGCTAGCGGACACATACCTCGCTCCGGAATTTCTGTTATCTTCCCTCCATGTCCAGGGCACCCAGCCACTGCGGAGTAATCCTTGCTGCGGGCGAATCGAGGCGCATGGGCCAGAACAAAGCTTTTCTTCCATGGCCACCTGAGGAATCGCCCGCAACGCCTCCGAAACATACGTTTCTTTCGGCTGCGATCCATGCGCTGAACGGCGTCAACGACATGGTGATTGTGGTTGCAGGAAACAATGAGAGCGAGCTTATGCCCGTGGTCTATGCGTGCGGTGGCCGCCTGGTTCGGAATCCGTCGCCCGAGCGCGGGCAGTTCAGTTCCCTACAAGTTGGACTGCGTGAAGTTCTTAATCATGGACGCAGCGCCGCCATGATCACGTTGGTGGACCGTCCGCCCCCCCGAATCGACACGCTGCAACTTTTAGTGACGGCCTTCGAGCGGTCCAGCCACGCGGGAAACTGGGCGGTGGTGCCGGAATACCAGGGAAAGCACGGGCATCCATTTATGGTTGGACGAGAAATGATCGAGGCCTTCCTGCGCGCCCCCGCAACCAGCATCGCTCGCGAGCTCGAACACGCGAATCAACAGCATATCGAATACGTTGCGGTCGACGATCCTTTCGTTGCAACCAACGTGGACACTCCCGAAGATTACGAGGCGCTCCGGCGCACGCTCCCTCGAAGTTGAAGTAATCTATCGGCAATGGATTCCACGCGCAGCACTTCCCTTTTGCCTAGCAAGGCTTTGGCGTTCGTTGACACTGTGCTGCGGCTGCAACCGGAGATCGCTGTTTTTGATTGCGATGGAACTCTGTGGGGCGGCGACGCGGGCGAAGGATTTTTCAAATGGGAACTCAAGCGCGGCGTTCTGTCCGAAGGAGTGAGCCAGTGGGTTATGGCTCGCTACGCTGATTACAAAGCCGGCCTCGTCAGCGAAGACGACATGTGCGGCGAAATGGTCACCATTCATCGTGGATTGCAGGAAAGCCTGCTAGAAAACTTGTCGGAGGAGTTTTTTGCGCAACACATCGCACCTCAGATATTTCCCGAAATGCGGGAACTGGTGTCCCGGCTGCACGCTGCCGGAATCCAGGTTTGGGCGGTTTCCTCCACCAACGAGTGGGTCATACGTGCGGGCATGGAGCGCTTCGGAATACCGCGGGGAAATGTTCTTGCGGCCTCGGTGGAAATTCACGATGGGGTTATCAGTGACCGCTTAATCCGAGTTCCGTCAGGCCCCGGCAAGCCGCAGGCGATTCGCGAAATCGTACAGCGCGATCCTGACGCCGTGTTTGGGAATTCCAAATGGGACGCCGACATGCTGGCCATAGGGAAACACGCATTCGCTGTGAATCCAAACTCTGACCTGGAGCAAATGGCGAAGCAGCGCGGATGGACAATCTACTGGCCCGACGCCGTGGACCATCGCTGAACTACGCTGCGCGCTGACTCAGCGCAGCTCGCAACGCGTCCAGTGCAAGATGACTTGCATGACTCGAAGTCGCGGGCAGGCCGCCAACCGCAGCCATGATTTCTTCCCGGCTTATCTTGCCCGCCTCAGTCACGGTTTTTCCCAGGGAGAGTTCCGTGACTGCGGAACCGCACGCGATGGCCGGAACGCACCCTTTTGCCAGAAATCGAACTTCGCTAATTCGACCCTCGACGATTCGCATAGTCAATTTCAGTACGTCTCCACAAGCCGGATTCTCAAGTTGTACAGTTGCGTCAGGCCTGGCGATTTCGCCCGCATTTCGGGGATGTTCAAAATGATCGAGTAGTTTGGCCGAGTACATCGCGATTATTGTATCGTGCGATGACTGAGACTTCGGCAAGACTTACTTCCCGAAGCTATAACATCGAGACTCTATGACCTCCGGCCCTGCCCTTCGAGTTGTCTGCCTTCAGCCCAGCGCAACGGCAATCTTAAAAGCCATTGGAAAGCTCGATCACATTGTGGCCTGTACGAAGTACTGTCTTGATATCTGTTCGGAATTGTCTGGGAGAATAATTGTTGCGGACTCCTGGACTGCGCAGAGCACCCAGATTCTGGATGCGCATCCAGACCTGGTTCTCGCATCGGTGCCGTATCAAGAAAAGGCCGTGATCGAAATCCTGAAGTCGGGAACGCGCTTTCTCGGCCTCGCTCCGAAAACGCTTGCCGATATCTACCAGGACATCGCCATAATTGCTGGAGTAATGGGGTCCGCGCAATCCGGTCGGCGGGTGGTCGAGGACATGGATAACACCATCCATGGAATTAAAGATCAAACTCGCGCTCTATCGCGCCCACGAGTCTTTTGCGAAGAATGGGGAAAGCCGCTGATCGCATCGCAGCCCTGGGTGGCGGAGCTGGTCGAAGCCGCAGGCGGACGGTTTATCGGGGAACCAGGCGCGAAAACGTCAGCGGAAGTGGTACTGGCTGAAGATCCGGAAGTGTTTATTGCGGCGTGGTGCGGAGCCGGAGACCGCGTCCCATTACAAAAGATTGTCCGCGAGCGGGGCTGGACGGAAACCCGCTGTGTTACAAATGCCCGCGTCTACTGCATTTCGGACGAGCTTCTTAACACGCCCGCGCCTACCTTGCTGGAGGGTCTAATCGCGCTGGCGGCTGCGATACATCCGGAAATCTTTCCTCCGGTGCGAGGCTTGAAGCGGATGACGTGAATTCATCCATGACCTTTCAGTAGCAGCAGTCAACTGTTTTAGACCTCTAGATAGAGCCGCGAATTCCGCCGGGTTGATTCTGCATCTGGTCCTTCAGGGCTTCGTTTATAACTCCGTGCCGATCTTCAAAAATGTAAAGGAAAGAATTCACGGCATAGTGCCACAGACTCGAGAGGTCGGTCTGATACCAACAGCATTCCGTCATTCGCGGCGAGAATCCGCATAGAAATCTAAACCGCCGATGAGCTTCCTGCGGAGCCACCAGGGTCGCCGCCGTCATGCGGTGGTTCCCTTCAATAATTGTCAGGGGACCGCTCTCGTCAACGCCAATCAACAGCACTGAACTGCGCGGCGCTGGCTGCCGCTGCTCCGCGAGTTCTCTGCTAAGAGAACGAAGCTTGTTGATGAAGTCGTTTGACGATCGGGAAACTATTCTCGTGCGTATGCGTCTGGCCGTGTCCAACAGGTAATAACTTTCGTCCGCATGCTTGCGCCATTGGTTGCGAGGGAATACTCGAATGCGATTTAAATCCTCGTTGAGCAACTCAACTTCCCACCACTCCGTATCGGGAGGAAGTTCACGCCACATCCTTCCGCGCCGGCGGAAAAGCAGGGCGCGACGTAATTTGTTGTCTTTCTCATTGCTCAGATCGGGATGGTTGACCAACTCACGAAAGGGTTCGCGATAGTTATTGAATTCGGGCTGAAAAAATTCGCTCTTGAGAAACTCCGCGATAACTTCTTCTTCGCCTACCCGTTTGACTTTCGTCAGGCGGCCCAGAGCTGCGGGCGCTTCCACAGCAGCCCGGCTGTGGGCAAGCTGCATGCGAATGTACGGCACCGCCACTAGGACCAGCAACACCAGCATCAGGACGGTCTGGACGGCGATCACCTCGTGCAGGGTATTGTGGAAGAGGTAAATCCCCAAAATAATCGCGCCGCTGAATCCCAGTTGCAGCCAACTCACATTTCCAATCTTGCGGGCGATCTCGTAACTCATCAACACGACACTGAGGGAGTAAATACCAGTGGTCAGCGCGTACAGCATCAGGAGTGACGTGTAGGAAGGAGTTCCTGCCAGCGGAAATCCCGCACCCAGCAGCATGTGCCACAGGCTTTGAGGGGCCACCCAGATTCCGAATGTAAAAAGCGACGAGATCAGAATGACCAGCAATAGCGCCGTCCCCAACACCGCCTGACCTTCGCGCTCGCCGGATTGTGCGCGCGCGGAAAACGGAAACATGCCGCTCACCACCGACCACGACAACATGTAAACCACGCGTCCAACCAGCGCCAGGGTCGCATACACTCCAGCGTCAGTCGCGGAAAAGAAATGCTTGACCAGCGCAATATCGAGATTGTTAATGATTACTTGGCCGATGAAAAAAACTGATGCTTGAATGCCCTCTCCCCAGGCGGTAGGCAGGGAGGTTTGCCCATCACTGATGAGCGTGCGGTGCGGCCGGGCGAAAACATAGGCCACGACCACGGAAGCTACAATTGCAGCAATGACTCCGGTAACTCCATATCCCGCAGCCATCAGCAGCATCGCGCCGCCAAGTTTCACAACCACTTCCAAGGCAAAGTTGAATGCCAGCGGTCCGAAATCGTACATTCCCTGCATCAGCCCGCGGCGCACGCCCAGAGGAATGTAAAACAAAGTCGCAACCGCCAGCATGTAGATATAGTTGCGCGTGGGAAGGTTCAGGTAGCGGGAAACTACGGGGCTGCTGTAGGCGAGAAGAATGCTGATGCTGATCGCAAACATCCATGAGCGGCGGTGAAAATAGCGATAGATTCCAACTTTTTCTTTTAGCGAGTCGTTCTTCGCTACAAACTTAGAACAAAGTAACTGGAAAGAAAGCGTGACGGAAGAGAGCAGCATCAGCACGGTGTAAACCGCGCTCGCATGTCCAAAGCTGTCGGCTCCCAGCCAATGGGCGACGCCCAGGTTGTACAGCAAATTCATGGCGCCGACAAATCCTGAGCTGAAGAGAAGAATGACGCTTCCGCTCAGAACTCGGGCCCTTAGGGTTCGGGATGCGGCCGCTTCGTCCTCTAACTTCGAAGCTCTGGGAAGTTCGGGCGCCGCGCTGGGAGCATCGATGGCCATGAAAAAACTACCTTGGAAAAATCGGCGACAATTAAAATCTTACGCCTAAAACAAACTGAACCGTATCACGGGGAAGATCTTGACGCGGTTGCTGCCTGAGAAATCATAAAATGTCTGCTGCTGCATTCCGAAAGAAAACCGCATGGGATACGTCACCGGAACTTCGGCCGTGCCATCGTTCACGGAACGCTTTATACCTCTCGTGTAGGAAACCAGAAATTCGTTGTTAATGTTGTCGTACGCGTGAAAACCTTCTCCCCGCGACCACGCACCTGACGCATGGAACGCCCAGCGTCCGGACGGCAGATAATCGAGACGGAATGCGGGTCGCATGGCCTGCGCAATCGCAAATAGCGAGCCTTCCACTCTCCATGATCGCAGATATTCCGCGTAGACGGAGGTTGTCCAATTGGTGCGAAATCGGCGTTGAATCCCAACATAAGTGTCCGTCGTATAATACTCGCGAATAAACGGACGGAACAGAACATCCCGCGCCTGATATCCGGTTATCAATGCTGTCTTGCCCCAGGGACGGCCAACCACAAAATTAATGGACGCGGCTACATCGCGGGAATGCAAATTCTGCTCGGTAAAAGGCCCCGCCTCGCGCGTCGCGCTGCCGGAAATCGTGACCCAGTTCCCAATCGGACTGGTATGCAGGTACAGAAACTGGCGAAACAGATTCTGGTTCATGGCGTTGGGCGCCAGCGTATCCCGCCGGATCGTGAATTGAAGTCCGGGATTAAATGTGATGGTGTTGTTGCCTATATGCCATACAGGGTTGATCCCGCCATTAAAAATCGTGTCGTAAGTGTTTCGCTTCTGAATTAAAAACTGACTGGGAATCGAAATAGTTCCGCGGGCATTACGCTCTTCAACCAGCCCACTAACGGTAGGCCATCCTTTGAAGTGCAGCTTGTATCTCTCATCACCTCTAGTCTCGTAAGACACCCTGGGCGGCGGCAAAAGCGTACCGGTAGTGAGACCGCGCAGTCGTGCGTCCAGCGTGTAAATGTTGATGTCTTCGAATATCGGACTGAGCGACGCCTCCGACTGTAGGCTGATATTCTCAGTAAGCGGCAGGCCTTCCTGATCGGCAAGTGCCATCTCTGCGCGCTCAGTGAATTCATTTCCGATGACTAACTGATTTGCGCGCGCAAACGTCGTCAGGGCGGGCAAATTATTTTGCTCCTGGCGATAGATGTTTGCCTTGGCAATTAAGTATTCGTAGTTCTCGCTATTCGCCGGGTCGTTGCCTACACTCGCCAGCATGCGTTTCGCGCTATCGGTCTCTCCGGTAGCGAGGTACGCATTCGCAAGTCCGATGCTGACTGTTTCTTCGTCCGCTCCTTCAGCTTGTGCCCGTTCAAAGAACTTCTTGGCGAGCTCAAACTGATCGATCGACATCATGATTTGCGCCGCTTCAATCAGATTTTCGGCGGTGACTCCATTGCCTTCTTCAACCCGCGCTTCGGCCAGACCGAAACTTACCTGCTGTTGGGAATCCTCGAAATCACCAGCCTGAGCGAACAACCGTGCCAATGCCAAACGAATCTCGATCCGGTCGGGCCCAGGCGCGTTCAAGGCCTTCGAATAGCGCTGCATCGCCGCTTTACGATCTTTCAGTAAGAGCAGGGCTTCGCCGGTGGCAAGCCATACTTTACGATCGCCGCTGAGCTTCTCAGCCTGCGTCACCGCCTGGATGGTGTCGGCGGTACGATTCATCTGCGCATAGGACCTCGCCATTTCGGCATAAACCAGCGCGTCATTCGGCCCCAAGCCCAGAGCGCTCTTCAGCGCCTCAATGGAATCCGGATAACGGTGCAGGCGGTAAAGAGCATCGGCAAGCGCGAAGTGAGTCTGTACATCTTTCGAGGCGAAGGTCAGGGCCGCGCGGTATTCGCCTTCTGCCTGCCGAAACATTATCTGCTGACGATAAGCTTCCGCTCTCGCCAGATGCGTGGATGCGGATTCTCCCATCAATTTGGCCGCGAGCTCGGCTTCTCTCAAGGCGGGCTTGGCGCGACGAAGCTGGAGATAGGAGTAGGCCAATCCAAGGTGCGCTTCGCCGTAGTCAGGACGCAGTTTCAGCGCGGCTTCAAAATCTCTCGACGCTTTAGTCGCTTCCCGCAGATCATTGCGGACGTATCCGCGATTCACATAGCCCGTCGAGTTGGGCTCCAGGTCCAGCGCTTTGGTAAATTCAGCTTCCGCCTCGCGCGGCTGCCCGTTATGCGTGAGTATGTAACCTGCAATCAAGTGAAGATCTTTATCTTTTGGGAGTATCGGCTCGTATTTCTTCACGATTTCCGAAGCTTCCTGGTACCGATTTAAGAACACCAGGTCGTAGGCCAGATATACCGGCGCTTCCGGATCCCGCGGCAATTTCTCGATCACGTGATATCCGAGCTTGGCGGACTCCTCATATTGCCCCGTACGCGTCAGGTAACGCTCTTTTTCGCGCATGACCTGGGGGCTGCGAGCGATCGCGGGATTGGCGTCACCGATGTCCACCCACTTCTTAGCGATTGGGAGTTGCTGCCCTTCCAGGGCGGAGTTCGTGCCGCCCGCGACCACCAGCGCGTTGCCGGGGGCCAACTGATGCGCTTTCTCATAACTCTGCTGCGCTTCTGGAAATTTTTTGCCGGACGTATAAAGATCTCCCAATGCCAGGTAGGAAACAAAATCGTCAGGATAAAGACTCTGTAGCTTGGTGAAATACTTCTCCGCGCTCGCCATGTTCTCCGTCTCACGCGCGAGATAGCCCATCGCGGTCAGCGCGGAGTGGCTGTTGGGATCAATCGTCAGCGCCTTCGAATACATCTGTGACGCTTCCTGCTTGCGATTCATCTTCCAGAGCAGGTTGGCGTAGTTCAACATGATGTTGAGGTTGTTAGGATCGAGGGCGGTGGCGCTCTTCAAATCTTTCTCGGCGGCGTCAAACTGATTGGAGTCGGCCTCAACCAGAGCCCGCAACCGCAGAAATTCCGGACGGCTGGCCTCTTCTACTCCAGTAATTTTATTCAGACTGGCGCGAGCGGCCTCTAGCTCACCGCTGGCGGCTGACGCTTGCTCGGTTCGTTGGTACATCTCGTACAGACTCAAATGCAGCGATACCGGATACAGCGGTCCCTCGGGCACAGACGGAGGAAGGTGACCGATAGCAAATTTGTATTCATTGATCGCATCGTCGTTGTGGTCCTGAAGACCGGCAATCTGACCACGAATAGCGTGCAGCCGATAGGTGTTTGGATCGATGCCCTCAGCTCGCTTCAAGAAAGTCTCAGCGCGCTCGAAACCCCCAACGTTGACCACAGCTTGCGCTGCGCTCAACTGCAAGTTGGCATCGCGGACGGAGCGGTTCGCAGCCTGCTGGTAAGCGTCGGCGGCCTCTTTCTTTCTTCCCGCTAATTGATAGGTATAGCCAAGCTCTGAAAGCGCGTCGGGGGCCCGGTTCACGGCCTTCTTTAGGCTCGCAATCGCCGAGTCGTACTGTCCGGCTTCGCGATAAAATGCGGCCACGGCGCGCAGTACATCTGAATTATTAGGATCGCGGCTCTCCGCGTGCTGCAAATAGCGCTTGGATTCTTCCGGCTGGTTCAAGCGCTGGTAGGCGCGCGCAATGAGAAGTTCACTGCGGGCCGAGGGGCTCAGCGCATCACCACGTTTCAACAGTTCGAGGGATTTTTGGGGATCCGCGCTTAACGCAAGTTCTCCTGCCAAAAGCAAATCGTTCACGCTTCGCGGATTCGCCGCAATGACTTTTTTAAGTATGTCTTGCGCTTCGGCCCCCCGTCCCATCTTGGCGTAGGTTTGCGCTAAACCTGAAAGTCCGGCAATGGAATTCGGCTGTTGTTGTAGGCCGCGCTTGTAAGCATTTTCAGAGTCGGAATACTGTCCAGCGAGTCGTGATGCGTATCCCAAAAGAAACCAGATACCGGTATTCTGCGGTGCCGCATGGGCGGCACGGGTAGCGAAAGCCGCCGCCGCGCGGTACTCACCTTTATCCAACGCCTGTTGTGCTGCTCTCGCGTCGCGCGCAACCTCAATACTCGAACCCCATCCGATTCCATTGGGCGAGGCTTGATTTTCCTGGGCCGCATTTGCCGGCGGTTGGTTTGCAGGCGTAGACGGCGTGCGCTTTTTCCTACTCTTTGTATTATTGGGCTTATTCGCGCCGGGATTATTCAGCTCAAAAGTTTGCCCCGACACGGTGATCGAAATCACCAGCCAGAGACAGACTAATGTGAAAGCGCATGATGCCTTAAAGTGCATGATACGGTGCGGAATCAAACCGGTTTTTCAATCCCCTGGAAGAACTCTTGTGCGTGCCAACGTTCTGATGCCCCACAACTTGCGATTGGTTGGTTGCAGAAATGGTAGACCAGACTCACCGTCATGACTAATGAATAGTGTTACTACTAATTACTGAAGATACCAGTTTTGAGTCCTCCGCGTCATAGCTGAACAGATTCCGAAAGCAAACCCTCACGACCAATGTAGAATCAAAACGGTACTCACATTTGTGGAGAGGAATCTAAGCACCGTGGAAACGAGTTACTGGCGGCGGCCAATTCCGCTGGCGGCCATTGTGTTGTTAGCGTTAGCCATACATGGTCCGCTATTGCTGATGCGTCTTCCTTTAACCACTTCATACGACGCGAATTTCCACATCTTTTTTGCTTCTCACTACGCTCACCACTGGTTCGATCCCTGGAATACAAAATGGTTTGCCGGCTTCTCTCAGACCACTTATCCCCCTTTGGGGCATCAGTGGATTGCCATTTTCTCCTACATTGTGGGGCTGCCGCTCGCGTTCATGATAGTTGAGTTAATAGCGGTGCTACTGGTGCCGGTGGGCGTCTATCGGTTTGCGAGACTGTGGGTCAGCGAAAGAGCCAGCAGTTACGCGGCTCTGTTCAGCGTGTTTATCGGCACTCTGGCGTTTCTGGTTTATTCAGCCGGACAACTCTCCACGACCCTCTCCGCGCCTATATATCTGCTGGCGTTGCCGTACTTTTATGACTGGTCGCGCTCGGCGCACAAACGCGCCTTATTGAAGGGCATCATCCTGACCTTAACCGCCGCCTCGGTGCACCACGTCACGTTGTTGTTCGGATCTTTTCTGTTCGCGTTGCCGGTTCTGTGGCTAGCTTGCATCGATCATGAGGAAGACAGTTCGATTGTGAAAGTCATTTCCCGCGGCGTGGTGTTCGCCGTACTCGCGGGTGCCGGCGTTGGGTTAGTGCTGCTGCCTTACTGGATGGCGATTCTCAAGCATCCGATTGATCAGATTCCGATTCCACATGCCAGCCGCTCGAATCTCACTCTCAATCTGAATTTCGCGATCAATTATTTCTTCGTCCCTTATGGCGCAATGATTCTGGCGCTTCCCTTCGTGGTTTGGGTGGGGGTTCAGTATCGCCGCTTGCGGCCCCTGGTGTTTGGGTTTTGGGTCACTTTCCTGTTCGGACTCGGCGGAACGACTCCAGTTCCGAAATTAATTTTCGGACGCGCTTTTCAGATTCTGACGTTTGAGAGATTTACTCTTTTGGCCGCGATGCTGGCACTCCCGATTGTGGGCCTTCTCGCAGAGAGATTGCTTGACCGATATCGCACTCGCGCCGCTGTGGGCCTTGCTTTGGCAGCCTGCGCAACCCTGGCGTCCGCTATGGCGTGGTTGACGCTCAGTCCGTACCGTCCCAGTGGTGGATTGAATGTGGACCCTGTGATCGGATTTCTGAACCGTGACGGTCATGACCGCTATCGCTATGTCACTTTAGGCTTCGGAAACGCGCTTCCTAAAGTTTCCACGTACACGGGCGCCAGTAGCGTTGACGGTGAGTACAATTCCGCTCGTCTGTTGCCGGAAATGACTCACTACGGCGCGGCTCAGCTGACAAGCGCAAAATACTTCGGTACTGCCGGCATGGAATCGCTGCGCGCGATGTTGAAGCACGCCAACTATTACGGCTTAAAGTTTGTGTTTATCCACGATCCCTACTACGAGCCTTTGGTGGCATTTGCGGGTTGGAGAAAGATCGAGACCTACGACTCGGGATCCATCAGCGTCTGGTCCAAAGACGATGTTCCGCCAGCCAGAGTGTTCACTTCCGACGCCATGCCAACGCGGATGGAGGGATTGCTGTGGGGCACATTGCCCTTGGGGGCCAGTCTTCTGGCGATCTTGTTTGCGTTTTTCATCCCTGATCGGACCCGGTTGCCGGTTGTCGACTCCGAGCGCGCGTCTCCACTCCCTGACCATGAAGAGCCGTTGCTAGTGCGGGAGGAAAGATATCAGTCATGACCAGAATTTTGGCCATTGTAATTTTCGCCGGAACTCTGATTCTCGTCGGTGCCGCCTGGCTGGAATCTGGCGGTATGGCGCGGGAGCGCATGCAATCCGCGCAAACTCCCGAAGAATCCGTCCGTCTTCTCTTTACTGACGCTCAGGCCCGCAATTGGGACGGTGCCTATTCTCGTCTCGCCAACCGAACTGAAGTGGATAAGGCGGCATTTGTTCGCGATCTCGCGGGAAGCAACGGAAGTCTTTTGACTTACGCCGGCTTGGAGCACTTCGACGTTTGGGGGCTTCACGCAACCGATCAGGAAGCTACCATCCGCGCCAAACTAACCTACGCGACTGCGGTTGGGCCCCTCAACGACATCCGCGATCTCAAAACCCAGCGGGATGGCAACACCTGGAAAGTTGTGTGGCCAACAACACGGCTGCCAAAACTTGCCCCGCAAGTGGTTCCCGTAAATTATTTGCGGTGGGATGTAATCAATCGCGGCGCGCAGGATGACTGGGGTGTCCAGAATGTTGACTCCCCTCAGGTACGAATCCTCTCGATGAATGCTTTACAGCGTCCCGACAGCATTGTCATCGTGGGAGAAATAGTGAACGAAGATACCGTGCCGGCTTATGTGAACGTGGGTGCAACTTTGGTTGCTCCCGACGGGAGTTCGCTGGCGCAAGAGGGAAGCTTCGATAAAATCGCGCATACTCTGTTGCCGAAACAAGTCTCGCCCTACCGCATTGATTTTCCCGGATTGAAGCTGACACAGGTGAAAAGCGTGCGCATGGACGCAAAGGCCATGCTCGTCCCGGCCACCGCCGACCCGGTTATCGAAGTGAACCGGCAGCGCCTTGAAAAAGATATGCTGGGCAAAAAAGTATTGCATGGCGAACTAGTTAATCAGAGCGGACAGATTGTGAACATCCCTCACGTTGTGGCCGCATACTACGACGGCAACGGAAAAGTGATCTGGGTTTCTGATGGATACATCGAGCAGGAACTTCTTCCCCAAATAGCGGTTCCCTTCTCACTGGATTTGCCCGACGATGTTGCTTCCAATGTGCAGAACTACCGCGTCGTGGTGAACTATTACAACAGCAATACCAGCATATAAAATGCGCCAGCTGCTCACAGGCTTCATGTGTTTATTGACTGCCGCCGCTTCGGCCAGCGCAGCGGAACTGCGTCCGCCCGCGCAGGTTACTGCCGGCACCGCATTCTCTATTCCAGCGGGCGGCTCCGGAAAAGCCACGTTCTATCTTTACGGACCGGCGCAAGTGAGCAAGCGCGAACTTGATCTGGGCTCTGAGATCCAGGTGCAGGCAGAAGAGGTTGAGCGTGCCGGACTTTACACAGCCATCCTGTGCGGCAGTTCGGGACCATGTTCATCGGCCAACTTCTACGTTCGTCCGGGCGAACCTGACCGCTTGACCTTGCTGGTACACCCTTCGCGAGTTCCCGTGTCGGCAGCGAACGCCATCAGCGCGGTCGCGGTGGTGTTCGACGCGTTGCACAACATGGTGCTGACTCCAGTGCCGGTGAAATTTAACGTGAGCCCAAAAGAAGGCGCGTCCATTTCCCAAACTCGCAATAGTTCTAACGGCATTGCATGGATTCGCATGACCTCCGCGCCCAAGGGTGGGCCCGCAAAGCTGGAGGCAGTTATCGGAAAAACCTCTGAAGTGCGCGTGGTGCAGCAGGTAGCTTCTGACGCCTGCAATCTGAATATTCGTGGTGGATGGGTCGCCAGGCGTTTCACGGTGGAAACTGCTCCCGTCCGTGATTGCACCGGCAACTTCGTTCCCGACGGCACGGTCGTGAGCTTTACCAAGATTGACGACAGCGGCAAGACGACGGTGGACGTTCCTATAAAACGTGGCATCGCGAAAGTTGAAATGCCCGTCAGCGGAAGCGCACGCATCACCGCCGCATCCGGCGTGGCCTCAGGCAACGAACTCAGCGTCGGAGGCGCACGATGAAGCTAACTCTTCGCAGCAAAACCCTACGATACAGACTGCGGGTTGCGACCGCTTTAAGCATGTTCCTGCTCATTTTAGGTGGCATCTTTGGGCCGCCAGTCCTTGCCGAACAGCCGCTTCCGCAAGTTCAGCTCAATGCGGATAGTCTCGGCCCTCGGAAAATCGAGGATCTTACAGAGAAATCAATTTCGCGCGACTACGCCTTGGCGTGGCAGAACTTGAGCCAGGCTGTGGAACAGAACCGCGCCGACTTGTTGGATGCCTACTTCACTGGACTGGCCAAAGACGATTTCACGCAACTAATCGGCGACCAGAAAAACTCCGGCGCCCACATCCGCTATCTAGACCACGGCCACAAGTTGGAGGCGCTCTTCTATTCCCCCGCCGGCGATGCCATACAACTGCAAGATCAGGCGCAGCTCGAAATTCAATATCTCGACGGAGACAAGGTCATCCAAAGCGAGCAGGTCACTTACCACTACATTGTTTTAATGACGCCCGGCGCTGACCGCTGGATGGTTCGTGATCTTGAAAACGCCCCCCAGTCCAAACCCTGACTTGGCATCCCCCAGCCAAATCGCATCCAACACCAGGGAGCTTTCGCAGGAATGGTAAGCATGGCGAGAAAGCAGAAATTGCCGACGCTCGTGACGATCGCAGCCGCGATCATCATGATCACGCAGACAAGCGGCTGCTATCGCACTGGCCCCGGCACCGGCGCGCGCCCATCTCTACATCAGTCCGCCTTGTCGATAGACAACTCGCCTCGCATGATCGCGGATTACCAACCCTGGTTTGGGACCCGCGACCACCTCGACGTCGGTTATTCCACGCAGGACCCCGCCGTCCTGAAGCGGCAAATTCAGAAAGCCAAAGACTACGGCATCTATGCATTCGGAGTGGATTGGTATGGCCCCCGGCGTCCCTTTGAAGACCGCACCTACGCGCTGTTGCAGCGGGTGGCCAGCGAAAATCATTTCCATATCTGCCTGATGTACGACGAAACCGAAGAAGATAACGGCCACGCCACCGATGACGCTCTGGAGGCCATGGACGAGGCATACAGGGCATACATTGGTCCGGGCGCGCCCGGACGCGACGCTTATGTCGAATACAACGGCCGTCCGGTAATTTTTATTTTTCCCAAGCGCGGAAACACCGACTGGGACCGGGTGCGGGCGCAAGTAGATAGCTGGGACCGGCCTCCGCTTCTTATCTACAAAGATATTCCACCCGCTAAGTACGCTAAAGATTTTGATGGATATTACGGTTGGGTCAATGTCGGGCGTAAAGGTTGGACGGCCGACGGCAGCAATTGGGGAGAAGAATACCTCGAGTCGTTCTATCAGAGAATTAAGGCCAAGTTTCCCGACAAAATCATGGTAGGCACCGTCTGGCCCGGCTTCGACGACAGCAAAGCGTCGTGGGGATTGAATCGCCATATTGACCGCCGCTGCGGGCAGACGTTTGAAGACACTCTTCACACTTTCCGCCGCCACGACGATCCCGACAATCCCATGCCTTTCATGATGATTGCCACCTGGAACGACTATGAGGAAGGCACCGCCATCGAAAACGGCAA
>JBDUDA010000191.1:0-6087 GCA_040003205.1 Acidobacteriaceae bacterium
CTCTTCATCAGGCGCGTCGACACAAATATGCTCACAGCCATTACCACTAGAAGCAGGGATGTGAGAAACGAACCTAAGGCGGTTTCACCTTCCAGCGCACCCACTGCCTGAAGGGCGTAGTGGAGAGTGAAGGCTCCCCATCCGACTTGCCACGCGCGGAAGTAGGGTTGTCGGCTCTGTTCGTGCAGATAGGTGAACACCAGGAGAAGTAGGAAGGCCACTACTCCCGGCACGATCGCCATACTAATAATCAAACTGTCCATGGATGCTGGCGCAGATCTCGTTTCTCTGATGTTTTCATAGCGCGGCAACGAAGACAACAGTTTTGAACAAACTTTAGACACTTGCAATCTTAGTCTTAAAACTTAGACCAGGATGTCCGCGAGTTGACGGTGGTAAGGCAGGGCCGTAGCATCGAGGTTGACCCCAACTATGTCCGAAATACGCACAGTTTCTCCTCCCCAAGGAGTGCCAACGGCAGCGCCCAGTGCCCCTACAGTCCCTAGAGTCCGTTTCGCTCCTTCTCCTACCGGTTTTTTGCATGTTGGAGGCGCTCGGACAGCGCTGTTCAACTGGCTCTATGCGCGCCACTGCGGGGGCACCCTGGTCTTACGTATCGAAGATACCGACATCGAACGCTCCACACCGGAAATGGTCGAAGGCATACTCCAGGGATTGACCTGGCTTGGGATGGATTGGGACGAAGGCCCCTTCTATCAGACGCAACGGATCGATTTGTATAAAATCGCGGCGTCGAAGCTGGCTGCCTCCGGGCACGCTTACTACTGTTTCTGCACAAAAGACGAACTCGAGCGTCGCCGTGCATTAGCGACAGCCGCTGGGAGAACTCCAAAATACGATGGCACGTGCCGTAAAATCTCCCCCGAGGAATCCCAACGCCGGAGAGCCACCGGGGAACCCGCCGCATTGCGGTTCGCGGTCCCTGAATCCGGCAGTACCGCATTTGAAGATGCCGTGTATGGGCGGGTGGAATTCGCCAACGCCGAGTTGGAAGACTTCGTTCTGTTGCGGTCTGACGGCGGTCCAACCTATCACTTGAGCGTGGTGGCAGACGACGTTGATATGCGCATCACGCATATCATTCGTGGCGCAGATCACATTTCGAACACGCCAAAACAGGTTCTGATTTACCAGGCATTAGACGCGCCCCTCCCAATATTTGCGCATGTGCCTTTGATATTGGGTCCGGATAAGACCCGGCTGAGCAAGCGTCACGGTGCTACCAGCGTGATTGCTTACCGCCATGAAGGGATCGTGCCTGAGGCCTTCCGCAACTTCCTCGCCTTGCTGGGATGGACGCCACCTGAAGGCAGTCCGGAAATTCTTCGCGACCAGGAGTTAATTAGCTTATTCGGCTTGCAAGGCATTTCTCGCTCCAATGGGGTATTCGATCGAGACAAGCTCAACTGGTTTAACACAGAATATATTCGAGCATATCCCGCGGAGAAGCTGTTGCCCCTCATAGAAGAAGAGTGGGGAAAAGCGGAAATGAGTCTCTCGAGTTGGATTTCGAGCCAGGACGACTCCGATCGTCTGTGTGCGACTATTGATTTGCTAAAACCTCGTGCGCGAAGCTTGCGCGATTTTGCAACATCTTTTGCTGCGTTTTTCAGCGATTCGTTTCAGCCCGATCCCGCTGCGGTCAGTAAGTTCATAAAAGATGAAAATGTAAGAAAACTGTTGACCGAGCTGGGCGCTCGTTATGTAGCATCGCCAGATGGATTCGGCGAAGGGCAATGCGAAGAGATCCTACGAGGTTTTGCAGCAGAGAAGAACGTCAAGGCCGGCATTCTCATTAACGGGGCCCGAGTGGCTCTTACCGGACAGAGTGTCGCCCCCAGCCTCTTCGCCGTGATGGCAATTCTAGGAAAAGACGTTACTATCGCTCGCTTACAACGAGTTGAGGAATTAGTGTCGTTCTGTCATCCCGACCGACCCAGTTAATTGCGCAGCAATTAACTGGAGAGTGGAGGGACCTGCTGTTCTCTTCCCACAAACCGATAACAGCCAGGTTTCTCGACTGCGCAAAGCTTCCGCTTTGCTCCGCTCGAGATGACAGATTAGAGCGTGTTACAAGTGTACGTGCGGACTTTGTCCAGGATTTTTTCTTCCCGCTCCCGCTGTTTTAGTGACCTTCACTTCAAATTCCACAGGCAGTTCTCGCGGCGGATAACAGGCTGCGTTATCGCAGGCCTGGTATTTCAGATGTCCACGCACAGAATACTTCCCGGGTAAGACCGACGCCAGTGGACGGATGGTCACCGCTAGGTCGAAGGGACCGCTGTAGACGCTAAGTTTTTGGTCAGGCGCGAAAGGAAAAGTCATCACCTGTCCAACTGGATACTTAATTTTCCCGACTACGATGTCAGTTGGGGCGTCCAGCTTCAGCGCGGTGGCTATTAAGTATTCGAGCGAAGGCGTGTTCGAATTGACGTGATAGCCGCTCGCCACGCGAAAATGTAACTCCACCGGAGTCGCCTTCCCGCGCTGGACGCTTGTTACGTCCGCCGGCGACATCGTGACGTAAGGTATTTTTTTTCCAGGAATCTCGTCCGCGACCAGGGCGGCAACACTCAGGCACAGTAGCGCCACCCTCAAAGAACTAGCCGCGCGTCGTCTATTAAGCGTCATTGACGTGCGGCTCTCACAGCCTGACCGCTAGCCAGCGCCTTTTTGACATCAGATTCGACTTCCGCTCGACCCTTAAGCCCGAAAACCTTGTCTACGACTTTTCCATCGCGGTCAATATAGAAACTTGCCGGCAGATAGTCCAAGCCGCCGTAGGATTCCGTGACGCCCTCTTTGACTAATACCACGGGATAATTCATCCCCATATCTTTGGCGAATTTCGCGATGTCTTTGGAAGTAGAGTCTTCGTCCATATTCACCCCCAAGACCTGCAATCCGGCTGGCCCGTACTGGTTCTGGAGTTGCACAAACCACGGCGTTTCAATTTTGCAGGGCTCGCACCAGGTCGCCCAGAAATTCAACAACACTGCCTTACCCCTGTAATCCGAAAGGTGGACAGTTTTCCCATCAATGGACTGCAAACTAAAATCAGGAGCTAGCTTGCCGGTGATGTCATTTTCCGGATTGACAGCGTCATGGGCGTGGCGGGCGCGCTGCACCCCGAAAACCAGCATGAAGGTAATGACGATGGCAACGACAATGACTACAACTGGATCACGTCTCACAGCACACTCCGCTTAAGCATCAGCTCGCCCGGAGAGGCTGAACCGACCGGACGTTTGCGTCCAACTGCATTCTACTTGAAATTGGCCACTATCACGCCCAGGAGGAGGCCTTCTAGTTAGCCGCAGGCTTGGCTCGGGGTTTTGTGGGGGCGGCGGGAGTCTGAGGGTCCTCTTTCTGGGGCGTTACCTGGTTTGGCACCTCTGCGATCGCTTTACGGATGAAGCTTATTGGGACATTCGCTGTCAGCACCGCGCGGTCCTTGTGCTGTTCGATTTTCAGACTTGCGAAAAATTCCTTGGTGTCTGCGTCCGATGCCAGCCCCATGAACGAAGTTTGCGCGGAACGGAAAATCGTCAGAAAGGTTCCAATCTGGTCGGTTAACCGTTCGGCGGCGTCCTCGCCTCCCGTAAAGGCCTCAGCCTTAAAATGCACAGCTGTTAAATATCTCACGGAAGCTAGAATCACAGTAGGCCGCGTGAGCAGAAACGAGAGATCGAAAGTGCTTTGCGGCTTGCTCTGCTGGCCGGAAGTCGGCGGCGCGTCCGGTTGGGCGCGGAAGATTCCCCAAACCAGGCTGGTGAACGGCACGTGCTTGTAGTATTGCCGCAGTAAGGCAGGACCTCCGAAGGGCGAGGCCAGTTTGCGCGAGCGCTCAATAATTCCACGAATCACATTTGGATCGGGGTGGTTCGAAGCGGCGACCGTATCGACCCCGAGGATAGCCACTCGCAAAGTGCGTCCTTCGAGCGGAATATTAAAAATGTCGATCGAACAGTAGTTTTCCACCGAACTAGACAACTTGCGCAGATATTCGCGCAGGCGTTCGCCCTGTATCTTGGCAACGAAGACTTCCGAAAAATGCGGTTGGGCCTCGCCCGATTTCGGATTGTCAGAGTTATCCGCGTAATGGATAGCGAACGCGGCCTCCTCGAGATCGCGCTCGAACTGGAAACCGGTCGCCTGAATGAATCGTTCGTACTCCGGATCGTGCTTGATATTAGGAAGCTGTCCGGCGACATTTTCGCGGCGCATCCATTTCAAATCTACGTACAAAAAAGCGTCAGCCGAGGGCAGCAACCGGGCAGGCTCAGGAGGGGCATGTTTTCGGAGTATTACAGCCACCCCGATGGCCGCCACCACCAACAGAACAGCGAATATTATGGGAAGTCGTCTTCTCGCTCGTATGCGCATTTAAGTCGGCTCTCGGAGAGGGACATCTACAATGAAGATCCTGAGAGCCGCGGAAGCGTCATCATAGCATTCGCGGTGAACGAACAAAATTTCGACCTCTGCGCTTCGGCAGAACTGGAGACCGCAGTAGTGGCCAATTTTAGATAACCTGTCATCTCGACCGAGTGGTGGCTTCGAGCAGCGAAGACACTACGGAGTGGAGAGACCTATTTTCCCCCACGCGAACAGCAGGTCTCTCGACTCCGCAAAGCCTCCGACTTTGGCTTCGCTCGAGATGACAATCCTGAGTTATAGCTTTAAATTGAGCCACTCCTTAGACCGGGAATCGGTTGCACGCCGCATACCGTTATGTTACCTTTTGTAATTGTCCCGATAACATCGTGGCTTCAGAGGGGACAGTCTGCCTGCATTAGCAAATTGTCTCACCTTGCTGGCGTAGCTCAGCTGGTAGAGCATCTGATTTGTAATCAGAGGGTCAGGGGTTCAAATCCCTTCGCCAGCTCCAGTATTGAATACTGAGATTTGGTTCTCCAGAAGCGGTATGGCGGCACAGCAGTTTTTCCTGAACGGCACTCCATAAGGAACCTTTTCCAAGTGTGGTGTTTGCGTACAAAGACACTCGTGCGCACTCTGCGTTTATTTTGGATGACGGGTTCGCAGGAAATATTTGCCGGGAAAACGAAGTATGAGGGGCCGAGAATTCGGCTTTCTGCACAGGTGGGTGAGTGGTTAAAGCCGGCAGACTGTAAATCTGCTCCTCCTAGCGGGGTACGAAGGTTCGAATCCTTCCCTGTGCACCAGGTTGAAGCAATACGTATGCACGCCGAAGTTTTCGCGCAATGTGGAGTCCAGTGAATCGGCTTGTAATGGCGCTGCTCTCGTTTGCTGTTTTAGGGGGCCTTGCGTGGACAACTCTCAGCGATCAGCGGATTCGCTTCGGAGCGCTGGCTATCCTGGCGCTGTTTGCGATGAAAACCTTGCTGCATCGCAGAGAAGTGTTGAGGCCGAGACAGAGTGAGCAGGAAGAGACGCAAGATTTGTGAGCAGGAAGGGCGGGAGTAACTCAGTGGTAGAGTCACAGCCTTCCAAGCTGTTGGTCGCGGGTTCGATCCCCGTCTCCCGCTCCAGGAATCTGGTTGCAGTAGCCGATGTAGCTCAGTTGGTAGAGCACTCCCTTGGTAAGGGAGAGGTCACCAGTTCAATCCTGGTCATCGGCTCCAGCTTTTAATTTGTTGGCTTGAAGGGCGCTTCTGCGAATGGAATTTCAGCGGGCCGAGATCAAAGTAGAAAGCGAAAAAGAGTTTGATGAATTGAAAGCTGCCATCAATCGCGCTTTCGGAGCGGACAAAGTCGAGAAGTTTTTGCAACACATTCAAAGCAGCGGGATTCGCGTTCGGGATTTTGAATCGGTGCTATCGAAGGGCATCCTCGAGCGAAGCGGTGACAAGAAGAGTATCGCCAATTATCAAGGTTTGTACGGCGCGCTTCCATTGTCAGACCAATCGCAGATGCGAGAGTTTTATTTGTCCAAGCTGGAGGAGTTAGATCCGGCGCTTCGCACCAAGTTTAAGAAGCTTTATCAGTACTACTGAAAATCGAATTTTACTAAACAAGGCAACGGAGCTAGAACGAAATGGCGAAAGAGAAATTTGAACGGAATAAGCCGCACTGCAATGTCGG
>JBDUDA010000192.1:0-6079 GCA_040003205.1 Acidobacteriaceae bacterium
GTAGTTACTTCGTCACAACTTTCTGAATTTGTGTCTGCAATCCGCGACGTTGTAGAACTTGCTCACCATCCCGGGGCGTTCTGGTCTGAAGCTCTCGGCCTGGCACGGAGGGCGATCAGCGCTTAAGGTCGCCCGGCAAACCTTGGCGCATAATTGACTATGCAAATTCTTAGCGCTGCAAGTGCATTCCCTAAAAACTATTATCCTCAGGAAGTTTTGCTTCAGGCATTGCAAACTTATTGGGGTGCGACGCTAGAAAGTCCGGAACTTCTTCGCCGGCTGCACCGCAACACTGGCGTGGACGGACGCTACCTGGCGTTGCCGGTGCAAGCTTACCCAAAACTTACCGGATGGGGCGAAGTAAACGATCTGTGGATTGAAGTGGCGCTCGACCTCGGTCAACAGGCGATTTCTTGCGCTCTGACAAATGCCGGGCTGGCTGCGCGAGACCTGGATGCGTTTTTTTTTACATCGGTGACTGGCATCGCCAGTCCCTCGATTGATGCCCTGCTAATTAATCGTATTGGTCTGTCGCCAAACATTCGCCGTATCCCCATGTTCGGGCTGGGGTGCGTAGCCGGGGCCGCCGGAATCGCGCGCGCGGCCGACTATGTCAAAGCCTATCCCTCGCAGATGGCAGTGCTGCTCTCGGTCGAACTTTGTTCACTCACCATTCAGAAAGAGGATTTATCCGCTGCCAATCTGATTTCCGCCGGACTCTTCGGCGACGGCGCCGCCGCCGTCATCGTCGCTGGGGATGAATGCACCGCCCTGACTGCTGCGGAGAATCTCGGCCCCGCAATTCTGGCTACACGATCGGTGTTTTATCCCCAAACCGAACATATGATGGGCTGGAAGATTTCTGAAAAAGGCTTCAGCATCGTGCTTTCACGCGAGGTTCCGGACTTGGTGCGAAAGCAAATTGGCATTGATGTGGATTCATTTCTTGCAGAATACGGGCACGCTCGCAGCGACATTGGAAGCTGGGTATTGCACACCGGCGGCCCGAAAGTGCTTGAGGCCATCGAGGACGCGCTGGATTTTAGAGATGGACAACTGCGAGCTTCGTGGGACTGTTTGCGAAAGACCGGCAACTTATCTTCAGCGTCGGTACTTGTGGTTCTGGAAGAGATCATGAAAAATCGCCGTCCGGCTCCGGGAACACTTGGCCTGATGGCAGCGATGGGTCCGGGATTTTGCTCGGAACTTCTATTGTTGCGATGGTGAACACTACGGATGTGCTCATCATCGGAGGCGGTCCCGCAGGATTGGCAACCGCGATCGCTGCCCGCCAGCGCGGTTTCGATGTAGTTGTCGCCGATGGCGCGCAGCCGCCGATTGATAAGCCCTGTGGGGAAGGGCTCATGCCAGATGGCCGCGACGCCCTTCAAACCTTGGGAATAGAAATTCCGGCGGAAGATTCACATCCCTTTCGCGGCATTCGCTTCGTGAGCGGCAACCTCAGCGTGCATGCGGATTTCCCCAACGGCTTTGGCATTGGAGTGCGCCGGACCGTATTGCATCGCATAATGATCGAGAGAGCTGAGGCATTGGGAATCAACCTGCTGTGGCAGACCCCTGTTACCGGCTTGCATGCGAACGGCGCGCAACTCGGTGACCGTGCCGTGCGTGCGCGCTGGATTGTGGGCGCGGACGGAGGCCAATCGCTCGTTCGGAAGTGGGCAGGGCTTGATCGTTACCGAAGCGACCAGACGCGGTTCGCGTTTCGCAGGCACTACCGCATTGCTCCCTGGAGCGATTGCATGGAATTACACTGGGGACCGAAGTGCCAGATCTATGTAACGCCGGTCGCCGGAGACGAAATATGTATCGCGTTGATCTCGCGCGACCCGCATCTACGACTGGATTCAGCACTCACTGCATTTCCAGAACTGCTTGCGCGGCTCCATAACGCGCACCCGGCTTCCGCCGAGCGAGGTGCGATCTCCTCGACCCGCAGATTAGATCGCGTGCACAATGGACACGTTGCTCTGGTTGGCGACGCTTCCGGCACGGTCGACGCAATTACCGGAGAAGGATTGTGTCTTTCTGTCCGCGAGGCACAGTGCCTGGCAGACTGTTTTTTAGCCGGAAGCTTGGAGCACTATCAACCGATGCATAATGCACTCAGAAGGCGTCCCGCTCTTATGGCACGGCTCATGCTGGCACTTGATTGGAAGACTTCCATACGCCAGCGCATAATGCAGGCTTTTCATCACGATTCCAAACTCTTTGAACGTATGCTCTCGATGCACGTTGGAGTCTTATCGCCAACCGAGTTCGCTGCTAACGGACTTTCCCTGGGATGGCGAATGTTGACTGCGCCACATTAAAACTCGCCGTCCATGCCTGACAACAGAATGGCCGGACTTCAATCACCTAAGCGCTTTGTGAGCACGGTTCTCTCGGTGTTAGACTTCCGTCCATGGCCAAGAAGAAAGCTAAAAAGAAGCTCCCAAGAACGAAGGCAACTTCGAGCAGGAAACGCACGCCGGCGAAGAAAAGCGCGGGGGAAAAGCTTGTCAAGAAAAAAATAGCTTCCCCAAAGAAAAGCGCTGTGAAGAAGGCCGCTCCCCGGAAAACTGCGAAGAAATCCCCCGCGAAAGCCAAGGTTGTCAAGAACAGACAGCTTGCTGCGCGTGTCAAAGGTGTACCGGTGAGAGAGAGCCGGAGGGAGAGTCCTATTTTCGATAATGAAACAGTGGACCTGCAAGAACGGCGCGCCCGCTCGGCGGGGCAATCAGGAGGGCTGCAAGGATTATCGGATATCGAAAGCGCCGATTCAGAAAGTGTCGATGAGTTGGTAGAAGAAGGCAACGCCTTCGAAGCCGATGTAATTGCAGGCGTGGAGAGAGCAGGAGACGACGGCGAGCAGGAAGTACACACACACGAAGTGCCCGAAGACGACGTTCCCGGTGAATATTTGGACGAGGAGTAGCTGGAGATGTTTGCAGCTCTCAGCTTTCTGCTTTCAGCTCTCAGCTTTCTGCTCTGCTTTTGGCTTTTGGCTTTTAGCTTTTGGCTTTTAGCTTTTAGCTTTTGGCTAAATTGCTTTCGCTTCCCCTCTATATCTCTTCTCTTCTGTCATCCCGACCGAGTCAGTTGATTCGCCTGGCGAATCAACTGGGGAGTGGAGGGACCTGTTTTCTCCAATCACTTACCGTAATCACGGCAAAGCAAAACCGCTATGATCGCATCTTCCAAATTGTGTTAAAAGAACGTTGGCACATTAACGAGGGCCCATGAAGCAAACAGTTTCTTTATTCGCAATCATCGTTTCCACAATATGGGCGGCTTCAGCGGAAGCCCAGGCCGTCCCAACGTTCGTCGGAATACGCACCTTTCTCGGCGCACCTCACGTCACCAAACTGGACGACCTGCACGCCGACTTCGCGGTTCTTGGCGTCCCCTTCGATGAGTGGACCTGGGGACAACCGGGCGCGCGCTATGGTCCGCGCGATTTGCGCGAGAGTTCGCAGGAATACAATCACGATCTCACCGAGGGCTTCTATTACATTGATGGAGATCGCACGGTATTGAAGGGCAAGCACTGGGCCGACGTCGGTGACATCGAAATATTTCCCACTGTTCCCGCACAAACAGACGACAAAATTACCTCTGCGGTCCGAACTATTCTTTCGAAAAAAGCTTTCCCGATCGTGCTCGGAGGAGACCACAGCATCACCTTTCCAGTCATCCGTGCCTTTGATACTCCTTTGACGGTGATTCACTTCGACGCCCATCTCGATACCTGGAATGGCGCGCCCGGAAATCTGGACCACGCTTCTTGGGTAAATCGGGTGGCAAAATTGCCCGGCGTGAAAGGAATCGTCCAGGTGGGGATGCGCGGGCTGGCGAACGATCCTGAGGCGGTAGGTAATGCGCGCAAGAACCACACGACCATCATTACTTCAGAAGAAATTCATCGCAACGGCGTAACGAAGGCACTCTCTCAAATCTCCCCCGGCGGAAATATCTACATCACTCTCGATGTTGACGTAATGGATCCTACCCTGGCTCCCGGAACTGGGACGCTGGAGCCGGGCGGCCTGAGTTTTTCTGAAATTGACGATTTGCTGACCGGAGTCGCTGCCAAGGGAAATCTGATCGGATTCGATGTGGTGGAAGTAGACCCTTACCGGGATTCCAGCGGGCGCACCGCGCAAACCGCCGTTCGTCTCATGATCGATTTGCTGGGCGCGGCATTTCATTAATGGTAGTGCGACGGGCCACTCCTTCCCCAAATGCTTCCCACCATGATCGTCCATAGTTCCGCATTTTGTAACAATTCGATTTTGTCGAAGACGTTAGTCAATCCTATGGATATCCTCCTTGCATTCGATTGCTTGGAGGAACTATGACTTGGGCAGCAGATGGTGATTTGTCGCTTGCTGAGACGCCTATGGTCCGGGAGTTGACCTTAGAGGAAGCGGCCATGATTCTCAGCAGTCTAGCTGCTGAAGGAGACCTCGAGGCGGGCAAGGTCCTGGAAATGATGTTGCTCGCGAATCCGGTTGCCGTTTGTTAATGCCGCGATCCGGCCTCATTCGAAGTAGCCATAGGATCGCCGTTCGAAAAGGGGGAGCCTGCGCTCCCCTCATTTTATTTGCAACCAGCCATTATTTGCTTCCTTCTCCATCACGAGCGCTGGCGGCATCGCCCGAAATCGAGAGCGCATATTTCCTTCCTCCGAATCGCACTTCGGAAAGAGCTCTGCTTCCGTCGGCAGCTTTCGTAACTACAATCGCGCTGGAGCCAGCTGACTGCGGCAAGTCCACTAACTTCGCGGGCACGCTTGCGACCAGGTTTTTTCCTCTGAGAATGTTAAGCTTCACATCCGCTCCCGTTCCGTCCCATTTCAATTGATATTCGCCCGCCGCCAGTTGTTTGCCGCTTACGCTCACTGGACTTGATATTGTCATGTTGCCGGTGTTGGCGCCGAATGCGCTCGATGCGAGCAGAACCGTTACTATGGACAAGAAGCTTGCTGAATATTTAGAGAGAGCCATACAATTTCCTTTTCTTTCCCGAACGTCGGGAACCGGTTATGGCGGCCGGTTTCACCTGGTGCGGACAACTTGCATTTCTCCGCGTAGGTCTTACAATGCTGCCTCGGGGTAAAGCAATCGCGTTTCAGCCCACGGGATCTAACGCAATGCTGCGGGGATTGTTTCGCCTGGCCGCCAAACCGAGAGCGAGACAGTCCCTCCACCCCTGACCGTTCAGGAACCGGAAAAAGGTACGGTCCCTTTCATCTGCAACTTTTTAAGAGGTCCTCAGTAGACTGCTTCTTCCAGATACGAACTAGCTAACCATTAAGTTCACACGGTATTGAATTCGCAAACTTACTCCTTTGACGCATCCCAGTTCCCATCGTTAGCAGAGCTTTCACTGTCATCGAACAGACAAGCACAGAGTGTTATGTGCTCTGGCTGTGAGATCGACGCTGTTGCTTCCATTTACAATAAAGACGCATGTCTGATCATCTGTATTTGAGTCTTTGGTTTTCGGATTTCCCAGCGGACGAGATGCTGCCGCACGCTTTAAGGGTCATACGGCAATTCCCTTTTTCTGCTCAGCAGCCGGGCATTTCTTATTTCGCGCTTCATCCGGTTTCTTGGACTGAGCCCACAATTTTGGAACAGCGTTTCACCCCCGCCATAACCCCCGAGGGAGCAATCCTGGTCGCGTCGGAAGTGCTTCATGAAGACAACGCTTACAGCTTCGAGGCGTTTTGGGATTTGTGGCTTCCCGCGCGAGAACAAGCGAAAGAGAATGGCGAATGGGAACAGCGGCCGTCCAAAGTCAACTTCATTGTGCGAGGCACTGAGTTCGATGGGGGCGCCGCTGAGCAGGAGGGTCACATTCAGGTGGACTTTGGAATTGATTCGCATTTCCTGTTGGAAGAAGTTCCACTCACAGAGTGGGCGGAACAACGTGTCCGTGCCAACATTCAAAAGCTGGTTGAGTTTACGAATAATGTGGAGAAACAGGCAGGGGTTGCAACACGGCTGTTATGGTCGGAATCGGAAGAAAACTTCGCCCAGAAGTTAATTGCCAGACTTCAGAGAGTTCAATA
>JBDUDA010000193.1:0-6052 GCA_040003205.1 Acidobacteriaceae bacterium
CAAATGGATTCCTGGCGAACATGCGCCCGGCGGCCCTTTGAGTCAGGTTGTGAAGTTGAAGTTTATTGCCGGCGGGCGGCCACTTGCGTGGAAACGCGATGATCTTGATATTTTCGTGTTTCACCTCGAAGTGCCGAGCGGAGTAAATGAAATAGAGGCTGACCTGGATTTTGCCTGCGTCGTTGGAGCCGAAGGTTTCAGATCCGATGTCTGCTCTTCCCAGAACCAACTGGTGGTGAATTGGTGGGACGTTGTGCTGTATCCCACAAATCTGCCTAATGACGACGATCCCTTTACAGCCAGCGTTCGATTGCCCGCGGGATGGAAATTCAGCACTGCGCTTCCAAAAGACCAGGAGCTCGCCGGCAACACAGTTGTGTATAAAACTGTCTCGCTCAAAACTCTAGTAGATTCCCCGCTTATCGCAGCCGAGCATTTGCGCGTGATTGCGTTGGGCGGGCGGCAACCGGCGGAACTGGATATATCCTCTGCGACGGCGGAAGGTTTGGACCTTTCCGCGAAGCAGATTGATAATTTCAAGCGCCTGGTCGCTGAAGCTGAAGCCCTCTTTGATGGCCCTCGCTACCAGCATTACAACCTGTTGCTCTCGTTAGGGGACGACATTGATCACTATACCCTCGAGCATTTCGAATCGAGCGAAAACCGCCTGCCGGGCAAAGGCCTTCTGGACGCCAGAATCCTGCTCACGACTGCCAGCATGATTCCGCATGAATACATTCATTCGTGGAATGGCAAATACCACACTCCATCCGGTCTCGACATTAGAACTTATCAAGACCCTATGAAGGCTTCACTCATCTGGGTGTATGAAGGACTCACTGATTATCTTGGTAACATTCTCACGGCTCGCAGCGGATTCTGGACGGAGGAACAGTTGGCACAGTCGCTTGCAATTGATGCCGCGCAGATGACCTATCACACCGGGCGGACCTGGCGGCCGCTGCAAGACACCACCGTGGGCGTGCAAATGCTCTACAACTCGCCGAACGCGTGGTCTTCCGCTCGCCGGAATGCCGACTTCTATCCCGAAAGCGGGCTCATCTGGCTCGAAGCCGACACCATCATCCGCGAGCAAAGCCACGGCCAGCGCACTCTAGATGACTTTTGCCGATTGTTTTTTGGTCCGGATGCGAATACCCGACCGTACAGCTTTGATGACGTGATGTCGGGCCTCAATCAGATTCAACCTTATGACTGGAAGAGCTTTTTCCGCACTCGTTTGGACTCGACCGATCCTCAACCACCGCTTGGTGGTCTGGAGCGCAGCGGGTGGAGGTTGATCTATGACGATAAGAAATCAGAGTTGATTAGCGATATGGAACAGATCCATAAAATCGATCTTCTGTGGCCGGAATGGCAGAGGTGGAGCTTCTCTGATCTGCGCTATTCGATCGGCCTTCTTCTCCAGGACGATGGGACGGTACTGGACTCAGCGCCCGGCATGGCCGGCTACAACGCAGGCATCATGCCGGGCATGAAGTTGACTGCAATCAATGGTGCGCGATTTTCAATCGCCGCACTTGAAGATGCCGTGCGACGGACTGCAAATGGCAAGGCGCTGGAATTTGCCGTCGCCAATGGAGCCGCTACCGGAATTCACAAATTGGATTATCGCCAGGGTTTGAAATACCCACATCTCGAGCGTGATGCTTCTCGTCCGGACATACTCCAGAAGATCGCTGCCCCTGCGGCGCATACCGGCGGTTCGTGATGCCGCGCCGTAAAGCATGGCTCAGCCGTCGTACTGTGCTCCTGATGGCCTCGTTTGTTTTCACAGCTGCGATTTGTTCAGCGCAAGAAAAAGATCCTCCCGACGCCGTTCTTATCAACGGCAAAATCCTCACGGTGGATTCCCGCGACTCAATAGCGGAAGCCATTGCAATCAGGCATGGGAAAATAGTCGCGGTGGGATCGAACGCCGACGTGAAACGCCTGGTCGCCGACCGCACTAAGGTGATTGATCTGCACGGGAGGACCGTAACCCCTGGATTGATTGATAGCCACGGTCATTTCGCCAACGGCGGTTTGAACGAGTTATACGACGTGGACCTAACCCAGGCGTCGCAAATCGCAGAAGTTGTTGAAAAAGTTCGCGCTGGAGTCTCTAAGTTAAAACCCGGCGAGTGGCTGCAAGGAGATGGGTGGGACGAGGGGAAATTGCAAGAACGACGCTACATTTACGCCGCTGACCTGGACGGTGTGTCGCCCAACAATCCGGTCTGGCTCACCCACACAACTGGACACTACGGAGTCGCCAACAGCTATGCCATAAAGCTGGCTCATCTCGAAGCTGCCACCGCGAGTCCTTCTGCTGGCACAATTGATAAAGACAGCAAAGGCCAGCCCACCGGCGTTCTCAAAGAATCGGCGATGTCACTGGTCACGGCCTTGATTGCCCCTGCGACTCCGCAAGAGGAGTACAAAGCAATTCTGCACGTGGTTGATGAGCTTCATCAGGAATGCATTACCTCGGTGAAGGATGCCGACATCCGGCGGGATACCTGGGATTCTTACCGCAAGGTGCTCGAAGACGGAAAGCTGGATGAAAGAATTTTTGTACTCTGGCACGCCGGGACTACGCTGGCTTCGGCCCAGCAAACTCTCGACGTTATCAATTCCCTACCGCGGCCGCCCAATTCACTAGGCGATGGAAGGTTGTTTTCAGGAGGAGCAAAGCTATACATGGATGGCAGTGGCGGCGCACGCACGGCGTGGGTCTATCAGGAATGGAATAAGAATGGACGTGAAAAAGATGCCGGAAATTATGGCTATCCAACGATTGATCCCGAGACCTACCGCCAGATGGTCCGTTTATTTCACAACGCAGGAGTGCATGTTGGCACGCACGCGATTGGAGATCGTGCGATTGACTGGGTCGTCGATACTTATGCGCAAGTATTAAGCGAGAAGCCAACGCCAGCTCTTCGCCACAGCATCATCCATGCCAACATACCGACGGATCATGCGATCGAAGTCATGGCCCGGTTGGAGAAAGACTTCGATGCCGGCTATCCCGAGTCGCAGGCTCCTTTCCTGTGGTGGTTGGGCGATACCTACGCCGGCAATTTTGGTCCTGAGCGGGCCGCCCGCCTGAATCCGTTCGACACTTATGTAAGAAAAGGGATTCATTGGGGAGGCGGGTCGGATTATTTTGTTACGCCTCTGGCCGCACGCTACGGGCTGTGGGCGTCGGTTGCGCGCGAGACAAGGAATAAGGTGTACGGCGCGACTCCGTTCGGAACTGCTGAATCGGTTGACATTCATAGCGCTCTTCGCTCCTACACCGGATGGGCTGCGAGACAGTTGTTTTTGGAGAATCGAATCGGATCCATTGAAACCGGAAAAGATGCCGACATCGCGGTTTGGGACCGTGATCCTTACACCATCGCAACCGCCGACATTAAGAATCTGAGTTGCGAGATGACCCTTTTCAACGGAAAAATAGTTTTTCAATCCTCAAAAACCCCAATCACGGTTAGGTCAGAATTGTCCGAAGCTAAGACATCGGGAAACGAATAGTGGGTGACAAATAAACAGACGATCTTAGTGAGGCTCCAGAGTTTTCCGGTTTGTAACGGAAGGTAACGCTCGCGGCGAAGATTTCAGAGAGATCAGTCAATTGTGCAAAACCAAGCAAGCTCTCGCCAGAAATTAATTCCACCGTAACAAACCCTTAACGTCCGTGAAACAGTCTCCTCTTACACTGGCCACCTGTGGAGGAGATGTTCTTATGGATCTAAATAATTCGACAAGCTGGAAATTGCGGGCGGCGGCACGTGTTAGCTTACTCGCTTTAGTGGCCCAGGCGATGGCGCCTGCTTTTGCCGCGGCGGAAACCAATTCACTCACCACCATAACTCCCATCAAACATGCGATCGTCATCATTGGCGAAAATCGTACATTCGATCATGTCTTCGCGACTTACAAACCTAAGAAGGGGCAGTCCGTCGATAATCTGCTGTCTAAGGGAATCGTCAATGAAGATGGAACGCCAGGCCCGAACTTTGCCCTGGCGAGCCCGAGCAGCGCAGAGGACGATTTCGCGGATAAGTATTAGATCAGTCCCGGAGATAAAGCGCTCTACCCGAATCTTCCGACGCCATTGTCCGGAGGTCCGACCGCTGCCTACTTTCCAAGTATTCACGTAGCCAAGCAGTTTGAAAAAGGATTGCCCGAGAGCTATTACAAATTCCTAACAACGGGGGGCACCGGATTACCCGGCGGCGTCCCCGACACTCGAATTCCCAACGTAAATAATCTTCCGCCGGGGCCGTTTCAGTTGACGTCCGCAACACTTCCTTACGATTCTTACTCTGCGAGTCCGGTGCATCGCTTTTATCAGATGTGGCAGCAATTTGATTGCAACGCAAAGTACGCCACCTCCGCGAACCCCAGCGGCTGCTTAGGTGATCTATTCCCCTGGGTTGAAGTCACCGTCGGTGCCGGGGCCAACGGCACATCGCAACCGCCGGACTTCAACTTGCTTAGCACGCGCGAAGGCGGAACGGCGATGGGTTTCTACAACGTTCTAAAGGGTGATGCCCCCTATTTCAAAGCCCTGGCTGACAAGTACGCCATGAGTGACAACTTTCACCAGTCGTTCATGGGCGGCACGGGAGCTAATCACGTCATGTTAGGAACGGGCGATGCGATCTACTTCAGCGACGGCAACGGACACGCATCCAGACCTCCCAACAACAAACTTGTGGCGGCGGGATCTCCCAATGCCGGGGTCGTGAATGAGATCGAAAATCCTAATGCTCAACCCGGCACCAACAATTTTTACATCGAAGATGGCTACGGCGGCGGTTCCTACGGCTCACCTTCCTATGGCGGTGGCACGTATAGCCAATGTGCCGACTTCGACGCTCCGGGTGTTAAGTCGGTAAGAAAGTATCTGGAATCGCTTCCTTACGATCCGAACTCCCGCTGTGCACCGGGACATTTTTATCTGCTGAACAACTACAACCCGGGCTATTACGGGGATGGCAGGAATGCCTACGCCGACATCGGAAATCCGGCGCAGACAGTTTTCACAATTCCACCCTCATCGCTGCGCAACCTCGGCGATGAATTGCTCGAACATAAGATTTCGTGGAAATATTACGGCGAGCAGTGGAACGCCTATCTGGCCAATCCCGATGGCAATTACCTAACTCCAGACAATACCTACTGCAACATCTGCAATCCGTTCCAGTACTCAACTTCCATCATGACCGACCCTGCTGTCCGCTCCCAGCATTTGAAAGATACCGAAGACCTGTACGCGGACATCGCGAGCGGAAAACTTCCGGCAGTTTCTTACGTAAAACCGGACGGGTTCACTGACGGTCATCCCGCGTCCTCCAAACTCAACCTGTTCGAAGGATTCACGAAGAAGATCGTGGATGCGGTGAAAGCCAATCCATCACTGTGGAAAGACACCGCAATCTTCGTTACTTTCGATGAAGGCGGCGGATACTACGACTCCGGCTACATTCAGCCGCTCGATTTCTTCGGGGACGGCACGCGAATTCCAATTATTGTCGTGTCGCCCTTCGCCAAGCGCGGCCACATCTCTCATCAATACGGAGATCATGTGTCCATTTTAAAGTTCATCGAAGCAAACTGGGGTCTGCCACCTCTTACAGGTCGCAGCCGTGACAACTTGCCCAATCCGAAAGCCGACGAAACTAATCCTTACGTGCCAACCAATAAACCCGCGATCGGAGATTTAATGGATCTTTTCATTTCGACTAGCTTTAACTCGGAACTTCGCCAACTTAAGCTGGCTCACCTCGGTGGGCCAGTTTTTTATTGGAGCCATGGCGAGAGTTCGCGCCCTCGACATTAACAATTCATTGTCCTTTAACACTTGTTCCTTATCAGCAATATAGGATGAGCGAATCGTTAGGTACAAACTCATTTCATGAAGCCCACCATCTTTGTAGTCGAGGACGAAGTCGACATTTCGCGGCTCATACGGCTTCATCTGGAGCAAGTGGGATATTCGGTGCGAGAGTTTCCCAGCACTACGGGGGTTCTGTTTGAA
>JBDUDA010000194.1:0-6035 GCA_040003205.1 Acidobacteriaceae bacterium
GCTCGTTGCCACGATACCGTACTGCGTTATTACCATCGAACGGGCGCTGTGGCGGCCCTGGGCAGCGGCGAGGTGGTTCAGAAGAAAGAGGACTAAAAGAGAGGCGATGCGGACGGGCATGATCACACCTTTAAGATGAGATAAACGGGCATTCTGAGGTTTGATGAAGGTGAAGTCAAGGTGGCCAAGCGATTCCTCCCGAGTAGCGAGCTATTCTTCCTTAACTCTTGTAACCAGAATCTATACTCATTGACGGGAGTCCTAATCGCAAATGCATTTTATTGCGGATCGCCTGATGCGAGTCGTGATGCTAGCGATCATGATAATTTACGCTAGCGATATGACCGCAGAAGTCAAAGCCGCCGCAACCGAAGGTCCAATTCGTCTCGACGCTGCGCACCCGTCCGCTGAGTGGAACAAAGCTGAGGCGCTAAACTTCGACGCCGATTGGCAGGGGAAGAGTGCCGACGCTGGACTCCAAACCACGGTCCGAGTGTTGTGGTCGCCGGAAACTCTCTATCTGCGCTTCGTATGCCGTTACCGCGAAATGTATGTATTCGATGATTCGGACCCGAACGGCCACCGCGATCATCTCTGGGATCGTGACGTGGTCGAGGCCTTCATCAAGTCTGACCCTGCGCGCGAGTTTTATTATCAGGAATTCGAAGTCAGTCCGAATGGTATGTGGATTGACCTCGACATTTTCCCGGGTGGCCGGGCGGACCTGAAGAGTGGGCTGCGACGTTCCGTCCACGTGGATGAGAAATCGCAAATGTGGAGCGCCGAGTTGGCGATCCCAATGAAGTCGTTGACGACGCACTTCGATCCGAAATTAATTTGGCGGGTGAATTTCTATCGCGTGGAAGGTAAAAAAGAGCCTAGGACTTATCTGGCGTGGCAGCCGACAAACACGCCGGAGCCGAATTTTCACATCCCCGCCTCATTCGGGTATTTGTGTTTCCTGCCGCTAATAAAATGACTAGTCCGGCAGCGGCCCTATCGAACCGAACACGTTCGTAATTCCAGAACGCTTACGCAACTCCCCGAGAAGCGACTGGGCTGCGTTCACGTAAGTTTTGCTGGGATCAGAAGGATCTGACCACACCGCGTCGTAAATCACTTCCGCAGCTTCTTTGATGTCCATGTGCAATACCGCTTCCAGAACATCCACGCGCTCCTGCAAATTCTCGTAGCAGCACTGGCATACCGAAGCTGTTTCAACCGATCCAAAGTGGTTTTCGTGACGCGTGCAGGTCGCAGCAGCGGCCGCATTGGTCTGCAACGGAGAACTTAAAAGCTGCGATTGGAACTCGCGTAGAAAACGCTCGCGCTCCTGCTCGACAACTTCTGGATTGGGCGCTCGTTCCACAATCGCGGCGGCAGACACAGTTCGGTCAACAACTGGCGACAGGCGCTGCGAATCTTTACACACCGGGCAGGTAGACAAATCCGACGCGTAATAAGTCTTGCACTTCGCGCACGGCATTCCGTAACCGGCACGCTTAGGCGCCAAACTTAGAGGCATGGAAACCGTCGCCGGCTTCGACTCGGGCCGATGAATTTCGGTACGCGAAATTTCAGTGCGAGTGGCAGGAATCGCTTGTTGCATTTGCTTTTGCTCGTTCAGTTGCGGCGCCAGTACGGTTGGATTCATGCTCCCGCTCCCTTATTTCTGTGTTTGATTTTAGGCCCGTAAATTCAATTCTCATCCGCACGATGGTTCATGTTGGCGAGTGTCCGGTTGGAACATTCCCAGGATGAGCGACGTTCCCTAATTTGCTGACTACTTCCGTAGAGCACACATAAGTTCTCTCGACACCCTCGCATTTCGAAGATCATTGCGCGTGGCCTTGCGAAATGGACTTCATCAGCTCCTCTTTGCGTGCTCGAAATAGTTGGCGCTCGGGTTTCATGCTCGATGCGATTTCAAGTTCCGCCAATGCTTCATCGTCGTGTTCCATGCTCATCAGGCAGGCTGCGAGAAAATAATGGTTATCGGCGGAGGGTTCGAGACGCAGCGCCTCGCGCAATTCCTTTGCGGCGGCTGTAAAGTTCTGGACTTCGAATAGAGCAGTGCCCAGGCAGTGATGCGCCAGAGCGGAATGCGGATCAAGCTCGGCGGCAATTCGCAACTCACGCAAGCCTTCTTTAGGCTGGTCGGTCTCCATAAATACTTGACCTAAAATGCGGTGTACCGCGGAAGCGGTTGGATTCTGAAGCAGTGCCAGCTTCAACTCAGGAATCGCAGACTGTAAATCGCCTTTCGAAAGTAGCGCTTTTGCCAGCTCCTGTCGTCCGCTCCTAAAGTCGGGATTTATACGGAATAATTCTCGAAACTCCGTGATGGCCGCGTCGTACTCATGCTTGTCGTTGTAGGCATTACCCAGATTGTTTCGAACGCTTGCCTCTCGAGGGGCCACGCGTTTGGCCTCGCGATATTCCGCGATCGCCTCGTCAAGCTTTCCCAGGCCTTGCAAGGTTTGTGCCAACCCGCTGTGGGCTTCCCACATTGCGGGATCCAAACGGAGCGAGCTTCGATACGCGGCCATCGCCGCCTGCGTTTCGTCCTCATCCTGGAGCGCCTGGCCGATGTGGTAATACACGACGGCGTTGTTGGGATGACGCGCAAGCGATTCACGGAATGCATGGAGGGCCGCTTCATCGTCGCCGTCGAGCTGGAGTCCGAGACCCAAAGCGTCGTAGGCTTCGGAATTTTTAGGATCCATGCTTAATGCAGTTCGTGCCTCCGCGATAGCATTGAATCCATCGTCGGAGTGGATGAAGACTGCCGCCAGACGGTTACGCGTCTCGGGTAACCCTGGATCGTTTTGACGCGATTCGGTGTATTGGTCGAAGGCCCCATCCCAATCGCCCTGTGCTTGTCGAATGAATCCAAGGGCGAAATGAATTGCGGCGCTCTGGTCAGGCGTCAGTTCGTCTGAGGTTTTTTTCAGAGCCTTGCGCAGGATGGTTTCAGCTTCCTCAAAATTCTTTTGACGAATCAGCCGTCCGATCTTTGCGGCTTTTCCCAGGCAGGGTGTGCCGCGGTCGCCGGGCGATTGAATGGTTCGAAGAAAATGTAGGAACCCAGGCTCCAGGTCGCTGCTTTGAAGAGTGTTCCCGGAATCGCTTGTGAGAGTGACTCCGCGCTCTGCGATTACGCGCCGTAGAGAGTCGAGCGCAGTTCCGCTGCTTTCCCACAGCAACAACTGAACACAATTCACCGGGGCATGCGGAGTACGCTGCGCGAGCGAGGGGAACGCAAAAAGAAGAAGCGAAAAGAGAGCCAGGCCGCTGCGTCGCACGTATGCTCCTTTGCGCCCAAAACTCAGCTTAGGACGCGGGTTATCAAAACTTAGCCCCCACCAGTAATTGGAGGAAGATAACGGAGGTAATTGCGCTAAAGTGCGGCTAGTCGAGAATGAAAGGCGGTCTAAAGTAGCGCATTTTTCGGCCGCACTACTGCCAGCGCCTGGGGCGGTCGGTATTACTGGGATTCAATTGACTGAATGTGTTGATTTCAGTAAGGTTAGTTAAGGAAGTTAGGTTCTAAGCGGAGGTTTTCCCATGTTCGAGGGCCTGTTTCAACCGATGCACCTGCTGGTGATTTTTGCGATTGCCTTGCTTATCTTTGGTCCTAAAAAGTTGCCGGAACTAGGCAAAGGAATCGGCGAAGGCATTAAAGCGCTTAAAGAAGGAATGAAGCACGACTCAGCCACCGAGCAACCGAAGCCCATTCCTCCGACCACAGCTCCCAATCCGGAAGTCAAAAGCTAGAAAACTCGCCTGCGTCCCGGGCGAGTGAGCACTCGGCCCTGAGTACATTTCTGTCGGCTTCCGGAGGACAATCCAGCGCACCGCTGCGAAAGCTACTGTTTTTGGTTCGCACGCATTCAGCACCTTCGCAAAACACTTCGAATCCAGTGTCATTCATCATCCAATTGAGGAGGAACTCGTGCGTAAATTATCCCGCTCATCGTTGATCGCCCTTTTTGTTTTTTCATTTTTGGTGGCTTCCCTTGCCGCCTTTGCCGATCAGGTGGTCCTCACCAATGGAGATCGTTTAAGCGGCACGATCACCAAATCGGACGCCAAGAGTTTGATCATTAAATCCGAATTTGCGGGCGAAGTGACCATCGACTGGTCAGCGGTAAAAGAAATTCACTCGACCAAACCGCTGCATGTTGATCTCAAGAGCGGGCAAGCGCTGGTAGGTCCCGTGACGACCTCTGACGACACGATCACGGTCACGACAAAATCGGGAACGGTAACCACGCCGAAAGCTGCAGTTGTGGACATACGAAACGACAAAGAGCAGATTGCGTATGAGAAAACCCAACGGCCGCGCTTAACCGAAGGCTGGGTGGGCGGCGCCAACGTAGGGTTCGCGCTCACTCACGGTAATAGCCAGACAAAGAATCTCGCGCTGGCCTTCACCGCCGAGCGCAAGGGTCTAAAGGACGATCTCGCGCTCTACACCAACAGCGTTTACGCATCAAGCGATGCCGGCTCGGTTTCAGCCACCACCGCAAATGCGATCCAGAGCGGCGCTAAATACGAGCACGATCTTAGGAAGCGTGTGTTCGCTTTCGTGAGCGGCGACTTCCAGACGGATGCGCTGCAAGGATTAAATCTGCGAAGCGTTTTCGGCGGCGGTCTCGGGTTCCACGCCATCAAGAATGATGAGACCACTCTCGATCTGCTGGGTGGTCTCAACTACACTCACGAGAGTTACACAACGCTAACCCACAACTTTGCCGCTCTCACCTTGGGCGAAGAGTTCACCCACAAACTGGGCGAGAGTACTCTGCTGGCGCAAAAACTCTACCTCTTCCCGAACCTCAGCCAGACGGGAGAATATCGCACGACTTTCACGTTCGGCACCGTCACCAAGATCAGCAAATGGCTGGGATGGCAGAACGCCTTCGGCGACATTTACGTCACCAATCCTCCGCTGGGGAAAAAGAAGAACGACATTACTTTCACGACCGGACTGAATTTGGCCTTCACCCACTAGGGAAAAAGCAGGTTCCTCGACTTCGCTCGGAATGACAAATTAAGAGTAATTATTTGCACTGCGCGCGGAATGACAGATTGAGAGTACCTGTTTGCACTGCGCGCGGAATGACAACTATAAGTCCCTGTCATCCCGAGCGCAGTCGAGGGACCTGCTTTTTGCTGGCCGACATTCGAGTTGCGGGGAATTTACTTCAGCTGCTCCATCGTGCATTGCTCCGGATTTTTCTCCGGCCTCCATCGCAGGAATTTCGAGCCATGGCGAAAGCGCCCTCCTGAGAAGTGGTCGTACTGTATTTCGCATACCAGCTTGGGCTTGAGCGGCTGCCATTCTGAAGAGCGCTCTGTGCTCCAGCGGCTGGGGCCGCCGGGGGCGCGTCCGGTAAATCCTGGACTGCCGATTAAAGGTTCGACGATGCTTTTCAACTCTTGCTTCTGATCTTTGTTGAAGCTGGAGGTGAAACCCACGTGATCCAGGATTCCACGCTCATCGTAGAGCCCGAGAAGTAGCGATCCAATGCCCCCGCCCTTCTCAGAGTAGCGAAAGCCACCGACAACGCAATCCGCAGTCCGAATGCGCTTGATCTTCACCATCGCTGTCCGTTCTCCAGAGGCATATTTCGCGTCCAGCCTTTTGGCAATGATGCCATCCAGTCCCATCGACGCGAGTTCCTCCATCCACTTGTCTGCGTCAGCGCGTTCCTCCGAAGCCGGAGAGAGCCGAAGCATTCCGTTTGACGGTATTCGCTCGAAGAATCTCTCCAAACGAGCTCGCCGCTCCGATAGCGGGACGTCAATCAGCAATTTCCCTTGTGCGTCAACCAGGAGATCGAAACACATCAATGTTGCGGGCGTTTCCGCCGAGAGTTTTCGTATACGCGACGCTGCCGGATGAATCCGCATCAAGAGAGCGTCAAACGATAAGTGCGCGCCGGAATAGATGACGACGTCCCCATCCAGGACGAACTGGCTTTCGTCCATTTTTTTTATGGCTTCCACTAACTCGGGAAAGTACCGCC
>JBDUDA010000195.1:0-5986 GCA_040003205.1 Acidobacteriaceae bacterium
CGATGCCTTCCGACGGAATGGTCGAATAATTTCTGTCATGTTGAGCGAGAAAGTCGTTCGCGAAGCGAACGACTACGCAGTCGAAACATCCCTATACCGTCGTCGAATTCAGCTGATAGGGGTCCTTCGACGCAAAGTCATTCGCAAGCGAATGACTTTTTGCTCAGGATGACATTAGTTGGTTGCTCAGGATGACATTAGTTGAGATGTCTCGGGGTGACTGTAGTTGAAATACTGCTACTGAGGCGGGATTACTTTACTAATTTTGATCGTGTCGTTGCGAAGTGTCCCAACGAAGTCCGCTCGGGTGCCGGCGAGCCTGGCCAAATCTGCCTCGCTCCCTTCTAGTTTGAAAACTCTGTCGCCGTCGACCAAGGCATACTTTGATCCGTTGCGGACGCAAATACGGGTGCAGTCTGACGGGTTCTTTTCCTTATCAGTATGACGCGCTCCACAGTGATCGTCGGTGACGACGCCATGAAAAGTTTGTGGGCTAGTCTCGGTCTGTGCGCCTATTTCGGATTGACCCGAGGCAAAGACTGCCGTAGCGCCGGCGAAGAGCATTGCTAAGCCCAAAGCTGCGGCGAAGGTCGAGATCCCGCAATACAAGACGAGAGCCCACCAGCATGGTTTTTGATACCCGTCCTCAAGCAATTCATGACTCAGTTGTGCGCTGGCGGCCAAGGTAACTCCCAAGGAATCGTCCCTCGGATATTAAAGACGGCAACTTGTCTTCTGTTCAATACAGGGAATTACTGTAAAGCGACCGCGATGATACTGGACTCAGGTCTGGGTGGGGGCTCAATTCAAAAGCTACAGCCGAAGGTTGTCACCTCGAGTGGAGGAAAGCCGCTTGGCTTTGCGGAGTCGAGAGACCTGCTATTTGACGGGGAAAAAGCAGGTCTCTCCACTCGGCTGTGTCTTCGTTGCACGAAGCCACGGCTCCGGTCGAGATGACAGGTTATTCTGAAATTAAGCCCGTGCCCAGGTCTGCTTCTGGTTTGAACTTGGCTCAGCGCCCACATATACTGATCGCCCGCAAATGAAGACGGTTGTAATCATCCCGGCTGCCGGATTGGGCACAAGAATGGCACCCATTCCCGGGGCGCGAAGCAAGAAAGTCACGCAATCCAAGCAATTTAAGGATTTGGCCGGCGTCCCAATAATTTTTCATACGCTGCGAAAGTTTGCATCGTGCGCCGAAGTTTCGGAAATGTACGTTGCGTTGCGCAAAAATGAGATCGCGGCTTTCCGCGCCCGTCTCGAAGTGGAAATGAAAGACATTCTGACAAAACCGGTGCAGTTGGTTGAGGGGGGAGATCATCGTCAGCAAACAGTCGCCAACGCGATGGCGGCTCTGACGGCGGCTTCAGATGATATTGTGCTTGTACATGACGCGGTTCGGCCTTTTGTCACTCACGAGATCATCAGGGAAGTTATCGAAGCGGCTCAAAAGTATGGGGCGGCGATCGCTGGGCTGCCGGCAGTGGATACGATAAAGCAGGTTGAACGCACCGCTAGCGGCGCTGTCATCACTGCAACGCTACCTCGAGAGCGCATCGTGATGGCGCAGACGCCGCAAGGTTTTCGATACGAAATTTTAAAAAAGGCTTTCGAAGAAGCGACGGCTGATGGCTTTATTGGAACCGACGAAGCGTCCCTGGTGGAGCGCGCCGGAAACAGAGTTATGGTGGTGATGGGTTCTCCGAAGAACATCAAGATCACGACCCCACAGGACATGGAGCTGGCGCAGTTCTATCACGCGAAATAATTTCTCTGAGAATGCCGAAACCTCCAAAACCCCGAGTGCCAAAACCTTTGCCCGCGAGGATTGGCTACGGTTGGGATTCACACGAATTCAAGCGTGGCATTCCTCTTAAAATCGGTGGCGTCACGTTGCAACATACCGCAGGACTCGGTGGACATTCAGATGGTGACGTGCTGCTACACGCGATCACGGATGCGCTGCTCGGGGCCATCGCCGGACCGGATATAGGAATGTTGTTTTCGCCCTCTGACCCGCAATGGAAAGGGGCGGACTCCGCGTTATTTCTCGGTGAGGCGCTGAAGAGGGTAAAATCCACGGGCTATTCGGTAGCCAATCTGGATGCGACACTGATTCTCGCCGAACCAAAGATCGGGCCGCACGCGGAGTCCATCCGAAATCACGTTGCAGGGTTGCTCGGCATTCCAACGGATTGCGTGGGATTGAAGGCCAAAACTCCGGAAGGAATGGGAACCGACAACGCCGCCATCGCGCATGCTGCGGTGCTGCTGACTTGGAGCGGTTTTTCGCCGAAGATCTCCCGCAAGAAGTCCAGACACTAGGACTCGCCGTTGGGCCGAGTCGCTCGCTCGCAGATGCCTCTTCTTGCGTCACAAAACACACAATGTCATGTTGAGCGGAGGGAGTCGCGAAAGCGACGCGCTGCGCTCAAGATGACAAATGGTCCTGTTAAACTTAACTAGCATGGTTCTGCCGTTTGTCCGCGATCTTTTCGTGGACCTGGAAAAGTTGCCCGCCTTTACGCGCGTATCCTCCCACTTTAGAGAGAATGCGGGGCGAATCCGTGTGTCCGGTCTCACGCCATCCGCCAAAGCGTTAACGCTGGTGCTATTGCAGAGAGTGGCTGGGCGTCCCATCGTAATTATCGAGCCGGAAAATCAGGCGGTGGACGAACTGATTCCGGTGCTGCAAGCCTTCCACGAGCTCGTCGGTGGCAGCGACCCCGGTTCTATTGTCGCGTTTCCTAATCGCGATGTTCTGCCCTTCCAAAGTCTCTCACCGCATCCAGAAATTCAGGAGGAGCGTGCCGTAGCGCTCTGGAAAATCGCCTCCGGAGCCGTGACCATGGTTGTTTTGCCGATCGCTGCTGCGGCTTTGCGGGTGCGTTCCGCGGATTACTACGCGGACCTTGCGCGCACCATTCGGCGCGGAGAAGGGCTGGACACGGAGCCGCTGTTGCGGCATTTGAACACCGTTGGCTACACATCTACCGACGTGGTGGAAATGCCCGGCGAGTATGCGCTGCGGGGCGGAATTCTCGACGTTTATTCTCCGGAGGCGGACCGTCCGGTGCGAATCGAGTTTTTTGGCGATGAGGTCGATTCCATTCGGAAATTTGATCCCGCCACGCAGCGGTCTTCGAATCCCATGGACGAAGCATTGTTGTTGCCGCTGACTGAAACCCCCGTCACGGAAGAGACTCTGGCTGCAATTCACGGGCGGCTTTCTGGAAGACGTATCACTGGAGCGGAAGAGATTGTCGAGCAGGCCATGAAGGCAGGCGGTGTCACGGTTTTTCCGGGCTGGGAATTTTATGCGCCGCTTGCGGGAGCGCAATGCAGCATATTCGATCTATTGCCGGAAGCGCTGGTGGTGAACGACGAACCCGAGGTGCTCGCGCGGGAGTTCGATCACATTTGGACGCGCGTGGAAGAGGCGCACAAGCGCAGCGGAGTCGGCAACCTCGTGAAGCCCACCGATTTATATTTTCCTCCGGAAGAGCTGCTTCAGAAAATCGCTTCCATTCCCGGCGCCGATCTCGAGCATCTTGGGATTGAACGCAGCGATGGAAATGAATCCGTGACATTCCATTCGCAACCGGCTTCGCGCTTTCACGGATCCATCCCTGCTTTGTTGGAAGAAGTAAAAAAGCAAAGCGCGGAAAATCATCGCGTTCTCATCGCGGTGCCGAATATCGGAGAGGTCGAGCGGCTCGCGGACGCCTTCAGCGAAAACAGCGTCCCCTTTCGGCTTGGGAGCCGCACTCGCGGAGGAGAAAGTTACGCCGACGAAACCGCATACTTTGCGGGAGAGTTGCTCGCCTCCACGCTGGCAAAGGCGTATGTACCGGACGGAGTGATTTTTCCGGACGCCAACCTCGCGATCTTCGGCGCACGCGATCTTTTCGATGAATCTGAGTCGGTGGTCTCGCGCCCGCAGCGCAGCAAATCTAAAGTCTCGGCATTCCTCTCGGACTTCCGCGACCTCCAGGTTGGCGACTACGTGGTCCATGTGGAGCATGGAATCGGCCAATACCAAGGCCTGAAAGAAATAAACCAGGGCGACGGCAACGCGGAATTCATGTTGCTCGAATATGCCGAGGCCGCGCGCCTTTACGTGCCGCTCACGCGCCTCGACCTGATCCAAAAATATCGTTCTTCAGAAGGCGTCAAGCCGGCGCTGAACCATCTCGGCACTGCGACCTGGGCCAAAACCACGGCCCGTGTCAAAAAGGCCATGAAAGACATGACGGACGAGTTGCTCAAACTGTACGCCGAGCGCAAGACGGCGAAGGGACGGGCTTTCTCTACCGACAATGCATGGATGCGCGAGTTCGAAGACGCCTTCGAATACACCGAGACCGAAGATCAGGATCTCGCCATCGTTGATATGAAACGCGACATGGAGTCATCGCTACCCATGGATCGCCTCCTCTGCGGCGATGTGGGATATGGCAAAACAGAAATTGCCATGCGAGGCGCATTTAAGGCTGTAAACGACAACCGCCAGGTTGCAGTGTTAGCTCCGACGACTGTTCTTGCCTTTCAACATTTTGAAACTTTCAAGCGGCGGTTTGCGGCATTTCCCGTGACTATCGAAATGATCAGCCGTTTCCGCACGCCCAGGCAACAGAAGGAAATTATCCAGAAAGTCGAAGCTGGCAAAGTAGACATCCTGATTGGCACCCATCGCCTGCTTTCAAAAGATATTAAGTTTTCTGATCTCGGATTGCTGGTGGTAGACGAAGAGCAGCGTTTCGGAGTCCGCCACAAAGAGCGTCTGAAACAGATGCGCAAAGAAGTGGATGTGTTGACCATGTCGGCCACTCCCATTCCGCGCACTTTGCATATGTCGCTCGTTGGACTGCGCGATATGAGCGTGATTGAAACGCCCCCAAAAGACAGGATTGCGGTGCAGACCGTGGTCGCTAGCTGGGATGAGAAGCTGATTCAATCTTCCATCGAGCAGGAATTAGATCGTGGCGGGCAAGTGTATTTTGTCCATAACCGGGTTGAAAGTATATGGGAGATCGCCGCGAAATTGCAGTCGTTGGTTCCATGGGCGCGCATCGCTGTAGGCCATGGGCAAATGTCGCAGGGCGAACTTGAAAAAGTGATGATGAAGTTCATGCATCACGAGGCGGACATCCTGGTGGCGACGACGATTATTGAAAACGGCCTCGACATCCCTCTGTGCAACACGATTTTGATTAATCGCGCGGACCGGCTTGGACTCTCTGAACTTTATCAGTTGCGCGGGCGGGTGGGGCGATCGAACCGCCGTGCTTACGCTTACCTGCTGTTGCCCGCGGATATCGAACTCACGCCTCTCGCGCGGCGGCGTCTGGCAGCGCTAAAAGAATTTTCAGACTTGGGCGCGGGATTCAAAATCGCCGCTTTGGATTTGGAGCTGCGCGGCGCAGGGAATTTGCTTGGCGGCGAGCAGAGCGGCCACATCGAGGCCATTGGATTCGAACTTTATACCCGCATGCTCGACCACGCCGTGCGCGAGATGAAGGGAGAGGTCAGTCCGGACGAAGCCGAGACGCAACTCAATCTCGGTTTGCTGATCCGAATTCCCGTCGAGTACATTCCGGAAGAAAACCAGCGCCTGCGAATGTATAAACGTATCGCCGGCGTGGAAACCGAATCGCAATTGAATGACGTGGGCGCTGAACTGCGGGATCGCTACGGAGAGCCTCCGCCAGCGGTGAGAAATTTGCTCGATTTCGCGTCGCTGAAATTGCTGGCGGGACGAGTCGGCGTGATCGGAGTAGATCGCAAGCGCGAGCTGGTGACGATCAAGTTCCGCCAGAGCGCCGCCATTGATCCCGGAAAGCTGGCGAAGTTTGTTTCCGCGCAATCGGGCGCAAAGTTCACTCCCGACGGTACACTCCGATTCGCGTTGAAGGCAACGGCGGCGGACGAGGTATTGGACTACATCGAGAATCTGCTGGAGATGCTGGCGGGGGCGGAGGCG
>JBDUDA010000196.1:0-5982 GCA_040003205.1 Acidobacteriaceae bacterium
GAAGGTTTTCCGAAGCTGGTGCTCTACGTCCAGGATGTCAAAGCCGCGCAACGGGCGGCAATCTGGAAAGGCATCTTCATCGCCGACGTAACTTCGTCCGCCTCGCCCCGCATCACGCTGGCCGAACAAGGGGTTCTCACCAGCGAGGGGAAAAACACTCTTCACCTTCATTTAATCAACGGGTCAACCCACGAAATTGATTCCAAGGTAGCCAGCAATTACCAGATTTCTACGTTTGAACAAACCGACGTCCCCATTGTTTTGCCTCAGGCGGACGCGGGAAAAGAGCAGGAGCCGGCCCCAATCGCGCAGTTACCGACGCGTGAGCTCTCGCACGAAGCAGAAAGCAAAAATGTTGTAGCCGCGCGCTGGTATTACATTGAGTTGCACCGGCGCTTCGCGCTTCCCACCGCCTGTCTGGTGCTTGCGCTGGTCGGAATCCCTCTGGGGCTTTCCTCAAAAAAGGGAGGCAAGTCAACCGGCTTCGTTCTTACCATCATCCTTGTCTTCGGTTACTACTTCGTTTCCCTGTTGGGAGTTTCCCTGGCGCGGCAGGGAAAAGTGCCGCCCGCATTTGGCGCTTGGCTGGCTGACATAGTCTTTTTCCTGCTCGGCGCATTCCTCCTATGGCGCATCGAGCGTAAACCATTCGAGACATTTTCCCTGAGGGTGCTGTGGAATCCATTTAAAGCCGGGCCCAATGAACGCCATGGAATTGTGCCGCGCTTCTCCCGTACCAAGAATGCGTTCCAGCGCGCCATCTCGCGGCGTCGCGTCTTCAGCGCCAGTTTCCCGATGATTCTTGACGACTACGTGCTGCGCGACTTCGGCACAAACCTTGCCCTGGTGTTCTCGACATTTCTAATGTTGATTCTGGTATTCACCGCTTTCGAGCTTTTCAATGACGTGCTGCGCAATCACATTCCGCTCTACATCCTGGGCGAATATCTACTGAATGTGACTCCATATTTCATTTACAACACAACTCAGTACAGCACGTTGCTGGCGGTGCTCATAACTTTTTCGTGGATGCAACGTTCTAATGAAATTGTCGCCATCAAAGCTACCGGAATCAGTATCTATCGCATCATCGTGCCGGTCCTGATCGTCGCTACGATGATTGCAGGCGGTCTTTTTTTCTTCGACCAGTTTTATCTGCCTTATGCCAACAAGCGTCAGGACGCGTTGCATAACCTGATTAAGGGCAAGCCTACGCAGACGTATCTGAATCCTGATCGTAAGTGGATTTTTGGACAAAACTCAACGGTGTACTACTACCAGCTGTTCGATCCGGATCGCGATCAATTCGGTAATCTTTCTATTTTCAAATTCGATCCCGCGACCTTTCAATTGAAAGACCGCATCTACGCCGACCGCGCCTACTGGGACGATCATCTACAACTCTGGGTGGCGACCAAGGGCTGGCAACGCTCCGTGCAAGGGTCAGCCATCGAGAACTACCGCGCTTTCGACGTCGCGACGCTGACGGCGATGAATGAAACTCCCTCTTATTTCAAAAAAGAGGTGAAGCAATCTTCGGAAATGAACTATGAGGAGCTGCGGCGCTATATTCACGATCTACAGCAAAGCGGATTCGACGTAGTCAGACTGCGCGTGCAGTTGCAGAAAAAACTTGCCTTCCCATTCATCACGCTGGTGATGGCGGTAATCGCGGTCCCTTTTTCACTCTCGACGGCAAAGCGCGGGGCCGTTACCGGAGTGGCGGTTGCAGTGGGAATCGCTGTGGTCTATTCCGTGGTGTCGGGCCTGTTCGAAGCCATGGGAAACATGAGTCAGTTGCCGCCAATCCTGGCCGCGTGGTCGCCCGATCTTATTTTTGCAATGATCGGGGGATATTTAATTCTTCGGGTTCCAACTTGAAATTGTCAGGCTTTCGCTTTGGGATGGATGGGAACAGTTGTCCAGGTCTTATCGCCGGCGTGACAGATATTCTCCAGCGGACACTCCACGCATTTCGGACGGCGGGCTATGCAGAGTTTTCGGCCATGCCATATCAGTTGATGCGCCAACAGTATCCATTTCTGCGGTGGAATCACTTTCATCAGGTCCTGTTCAATCTTTCGTGGATCGTTGTTTCTTGTTAATTCCAGCCGTCGTGAGAGCCGATGGACATGCGTATCCACGACGATGCCGATGCCTTTTTTGAACCAGCTTCCCAGCACAACGTTTGCGGTCTTGCGAGCGACTCCGGGCAGCGTCAGCAAGTCTTCCATGGTGTCGGGAACTTTCCCTTCAAACGTTTCCGCTACGCGCTTGGCGGCGCCCACGACCGACTTCGATTTATTGCGAAAGAATCCAGTGGAGCGAATGTCTGGCTGCAAGTCTTCAGGAATGAGCGCGGCGAAGGCTTCGACGGTTGGATATTTTTTAAATAGATTGGGAGTAACGATGTTGACCCGCACATCTGTGGACTGAGCGGAAAGAATCGTGGCCACCAACAACTCCCATGCGCTCTTGTGGGTCAACGCGCAGGTGACGTCGGGATAAAGCAGATCGAGTCGTGCGAGAATGTCTTTAATTCTGATTGGCGCCAGAGCGTCATATTTTCCCTTAGTCTTTTTCGATTTGGGGGGAGTAGTGCGGGGCATAACACTCCTTCACGGTTTTCAGTCATGCTAGCAGATGCGATTTGCAATCCGCTTCCATTCGCCCGAAGAAAACTGTCATCCCGAGCGGAGCAAAGCGAAGCTTTGTGCAGTCGAGGGACCTGCTGTTTGCGCGGCGAGAAGAACGGAGCAGGTCCCTCCACTCGCCAGCGGCTTCGCTCTGCGAAACCACTGGGCCGGTCGGGAAGACAGTTTGAGAAGAACTCGAGTTCCAATTGCGGCGCAATTCATCCGTTTAAACAAAAGCATCATCACTTGCATTGACGGGCGATTCTCCTCCCGGTACTCTGAACTGTCTTTTATTCTCTTACTGCAAGGACTACACGTGGCAGTTAAGTCGATTCAGCTCGGTCAGGTCTGGCGTAAGGATGGCAGCGGCCAGGATTATCTTGTCACTAAGGTCTACAGCGAACTGTTCTCGCAATTCGCTATGCTGCGTCCCGCTGAGGTGAATGCTCCGGACGTTCCCACGGTGAAGGTCAAAGTCTCCAAAAATTCCGAGGGCGTATCGTTGCCTGGTTTCACCTTCACCCAGGAAGGGTCTTTTTAAACAGTCTCGCGAGCACACGACCACCTCAAAAGATTAAGAAATAGAAAATGACCGAAAAAATCATCGGTGTGCTGTTTTCATTTATTAGCTTACTCATTGCTGCCACCGGCTACGGCGGAATCGTGCTGCTCATGGCCATCGAGTCTGCTTGCATTCCTTTGCCCTCCGAATTGATCATGCCCTTCGCCGGCTACCTGGTTTTTCGGGGCACGATGAAGCTTTTGTGGGTGGCTACCGCGGGCGCCATTGGATGCAATCTAGGATCGCTGGTCGCTTACGAGGTCGGGCACTACGGCGGCCGTCCTTTAGTTGAAAAATATGGCAGATATCTTTTAGTCAGCAGGCGCGACTTGGATTGGGCTGATGGCTTCTTTAAGCGCTGGGGATATTTGGCGATATTTGTCGCGCGGCTGCTTCCCGTCGTGCGTACTTTCATTGCGCTTCCGGCAGGCATTGCGCGCATGCCGCGCGGACGCTTCCATCTCTACACGTTTCTCGGTTCCTGGCCATGGTGCTTCGGCCTGGCTTGGATTGGGATGAAGCTGGGAGAAAACTGGCGCGGGATCGGAAAATATTTTCATGAATTCGATGCAGCCATCGGTGTAATCCTGCTAATTGGATTCGTCTGGTTTGTTTGGACGCGCTGGCACCACCGCATGCGGACTTCCGAGTAGCTTCCCCTTAATGCACCAGCGAGCAGTTGAGGCATCCTCGCGCGTCTTCGGCTTGAGTTGGTTGCAAATCCCTGCTCAATACGAGAACATATCCGGTTGTTCCATATCCCAAATAGTCAGTAAAGGAAGCAGCCAAGAATGGCGACTAGGCAGAAGAACGTAAAAAACGTGAAGAATACAAAGGATGCGGTGGAAGTTTTGGATTCCCAGCGCGGCGAAATTCAGCCTGCTAAAGGAAAGCTTGGAATCATGATCCCCGGCATGGGAGCGGTCGCCACGACTTTCGTGGCCGGCGTCGAAGCGGTACGGAAGGGAATTGCCAAGCCCATTGGATCCGTGACCCAGATGGGAACCATCCGCCTCGGCAAACGCACCGACTCGCGCTCTCCCAAGGTCAAAGAGTTCGTTCCGCTCGCCGGGCTCGACGATCTGGTTTTCACCGGATGGGACATTTTCGAAGACGATATGTACACCGCAGCCTCCACGGCCGGAGTTCTCGATCGCGAGCTGCTGGGCAAGATTAAGCCCTTCCTGTCTTCCATTAAACCTCGCAAAGCGGTGTTCGATCACAACTACGTCAAGAAGCTGGACGGCACCAACGTAAAGAAGGGCAAGAACAAGATGGATCTTGCCGAACAGCTGCGAGCCGACATCCGAGATTTCAGGAAGACCTCGGGAGCCTCGCGCCTGGTCACGATCTGGTGCGGATCCACGGAAATCTTTTTACAGCCCACGGCTGCACATCAGAGCGTGAAGTCATTCGAGAAGGCGATGACGCAGAACGACGAAAACATCGCACCCTCGATGATCTATGCCTACGCGTCGTTGATGGAGGGTGTCCCGTTCGCGAATGGCGCGCCCAACCTGACGGTCGATCTTCCCGTGATGCACGAGCTCTCGCGTAAGAACAATGCCCCCATCTGCGGCAAGGATTTTAAGACCGGACAAACACTCATTAAGACGATTCTCGCTCCGGGCTTCAAGGCGCGCATGCTGGGATTGAATGGATGGTTTTCGACCAACATTCTGGGCAATCGCGACGGCGAAGTTCTGGAAGATCCCGGGTCTTTTAAGACTAAGGAAGAGTCCAAGCTCTCGGTCTTAGAACATATTCTTCAGCCCGAGCTCTATCCTGATCTCTACGGCAATTTTACCCATAAAGTCCGTATCAACTATTACCCGCCCCGTGGTGATAACAAAGAGGGTTGGGACAACATCGATATTTTCGGATGGCTCGGCTATCCCATGCAGATCAAGGTGGATTTCCTGTGCAGGGATTCGATTTTGGCGGCTCCTATCGTTCTCGATCTTATTCTGTTCCTCGACCTCGCCCAGCGCAGTAGCGAACTGAAGGGCCTCGGCATTCAGGAGTGGCTCAGCTTTTACTTTAAGTCGCCGATGACTCTGCCCGGACTGTATCCCGAGCACGATCTTTTCATCCAACTAATGAAGCTCAAAAATACCCTTCGACACCTGCGTGGGGAGGAATTGATAACCCATTTGGGACTTGAGTATTACGACTGATGCGACAGCCAATCAACTGGTCCGCAAACGGGTGCGCGAGCAAATTTAAATAAGGCAAACCGACAAAGCGAAGGAGCGATTGATAAGCCGTGCGCGAGCAGGTTTTGAAATAAAAGGGATGGTAAAGCGTGTGCGCTCGTGCGGGGCAACGGATTCCTGAGCCGCGTGCGGGCTCAAAGTTTTGAAAGGGCACGGCTTCAGCCGTGCCGCAAGAGGAATTAGAGCGACGCGGCTTTAGCCGCAGAGGGCAATTAAGCTCAGAAGGAAACGCGACCGGTGCCGCTCCGAGGGCAATTTTGGAGTAAGTGAGGATTTCCAATCTTTCCTTGCACCCTGGGATGCCGCCCTCAGGGGCTAAAGCCCCATCTCTAGGGCAGTCGGTGTGGCACGCCTTGAAGGCGTGCCCCTTCAAGGCAAAATCAAAAGCCAAGGCAAAAGCCAAGGCAAAAGCTAAAGCAAAACCCAAAGCAAAAGCCAAAGCCAAAGCCAAAGCAAAAGCCAAAGCCAAAGCCAAAGCCAAAGCAAAAAGCAAAATCAAAATCAAAAGCAGAAAGTAAAACCAAAATCAAAATCAAAAGTCGGGCAAACTCGCAAGTCGGTAGTGGCT
>JBDUDA010000023.1:0-20096 GCA_040003205.1 Acidobacteriaceae bacterium
GGCACCTACAGCCCCGTGACCAATTTGGATTGGGCTGTGGTCGTCGAGAAGCCACGAGACGAGGCTTATCGCGGAGTCTACGAAATGCAGCGTACTGCCAGGCTGCTGGCATTAATGGCTGGATTCGTCAGTATTGCAATCAGTATTTTTGCAGCGCGCAGAATCACCAATCCGCTGGAAATCCTTACACAATCCAGCCGCGCCATCGCGAGAGGGGATTTCTCCCAGCGCGTTAAGCTGAAGAGCCGTACAGAAATTGGCGAATTGGCCGCAACTTTCAACGTCATGTCTGAGGAGCTCGAGCATTTTGTGCTCGACCTGAAGCGCGCTGCCACGGAGAATCGCGATCTGTTCATGGGTTCGATTCAAATGCTCGCGGGCGCAGTCGACGAAAAAGATCCCTACACTCGCGGCCACTCCGACCGCGTCACTCGCTACTGCTTATTGATCGCTAAAGAAATGAATTTGCCCGAAGACTTCCTCGAGATTGTTCGCGTATCGGCGCAGCTCCACGACGTGGGAAAGATCGGCATTGAAGATCGAAGTCTGAAAAAGCCTGGGGCGCTCACTCCGGAAGAATTCGACGTCATGAAGACGCACACCACCAAGGGCGCAAATATTCTGAGTCCGGTCGCGCAGTTGAAAGACATGATTCCCGGCATCGAACTGCATCACGAATCACTCGATGGCCGCGGATATCCGCATGGACTCAAGGACGATGAAATTCCGCTTCTGCCACGCATCATCGCAGTGGCCGACACCTTCGACGCTCTGACAACCAATCGTCCGTATCAGCAGGCCCACGATCCAAAGGATGCGCTGCGAATTATTCGCTCATTGGCGGGTAAGCGGCTGGATCCCATCGCAGTCGCGGCTCTGGAGGCGATTTACGAGCGCGGCGACATTCGTATTCAGAAACCTTCCACGCCCGCGCCGGCCGTTTCCGCGCCACCGGTTTCCGCAGCCGCTGAGCCGGAAGTCGCAGTCGTCGCAAGCGAGACTCAACACTTCTAACCATTCTCATGGAGAGCGGACTGCATTGGGCTAGCCACCAGTGCGTCCCCCTCTGGCAGATCGCCGCCAGCCGCAGCGGCGGAACCGGCTACTGCAATCCTATCGCCGCTATAATTCATCTAAGAAACTATTGATCCTATGATTCAGACCCTTTTTGGTAGTACGGAAGAGACCCCCGGCTTTTTTGACAGGATGAAAGAAGCCGTCACACGCACGCGAGAGAATCTCGCCGAGCGCATTGAAGAAGCCGTTTCATTCAACAAAGAAATCGATCGCGCAACTTTAGACGATCTCGAGGGCACACTGCTCGGCGCAGACTTGGGCAGCACCACCACCCAGGAAGTTCTGGCTAAACTGCGCGAAAAAGTAGACCGTAAGCAGATCAAGGATGGTGATGAGCTCAAACGCCTCTTAAAAGAAGAACTGCTGGCGATTCTTCTGCGGGCTAACACTCCCCCCGTCGAGAAACTAAGCGGCACGGCTGAAGTCATTCTCGTGGTCGGTGTAAATGGCACGGGCAAAACTACAACCATTGGAAAGCTTGCACAGCTATTTCGTTCATCGGGTAAAACTGTCTTGCTGTGCGCAGCCGACACCTTTCGCGCCGCCGCCATCGAGCAACTTGAAATATGGGGAGAGCGTACCGGAACAGAAGTGATTCGCACCAAGGCCGGGGGCGATCCGGCAGCCGTTATTTACGATGCGCTCCAGGCTGCGACGGCCCGCAACACCGACTACGTGATCGTGGATACTGCGGGACGGCTGCACAACAAAGCAAACCTCATGTTGGAGCTGGAGAAGATTCGGCGCACTGCGCAACGCATCATTCCCGGTGCGCCGCATGAGACTTTGCTGGTCATGGATGCGACTACGGGACAAAACGGCCTACAGCAAGCACGCCTATTCACCGAAGCGGCCGCGGTTACTGGCATCGTCCTCACCAAACTCGACGGCACGGCTAAGGGCGGGGTGGTAATTGCGATTTCGCGAGAGTTGGGAATTCCGGTCAGGTATGTCGGCGTCGGAGAAAAAGTCGGCGATCTGTTACGCTTCAATCCGAAAGATTTCGTGGATTCGCTGTTCGCCTGAGTTTGCTACATCTCCATCACACCTTTTCATGTCCGATCGCAACAGTGACGAACTCTATCTCCGTCAAGCGCTTGCTTTGGCCCGTAAAGGAATCGCTTTAACCTCACCAAATCCCTCGGTCGGTGCCGTTGTAGTAAATCAGCATGGAAAAGTCGTTGGATCTGGTTTCCATACTTATTCAGGAATTAAACATGCGGAAGTGATCGCTCTGGAACAGGCAGGAGAGCATGCGCGCGGCTCCACTATTTACGTCAATCTTGAGCCTTGCGTCCATCAGGGACGCAGCGGGCCCTGCACAGAAGCAATTATTTCAGCCGGCATCCGACGTGTGGTCGCGGCGATGAAAGATCCGAATCCTCTCGTCAGCGGCAAAGGCTTTCAACGTCTTCGCGATGCCGGCATTACTGTCGCTTCCGAAATTCTGGAACAGGAAGCGGCCCCTTTGAACGAGGCGTTCGCGAAGTACATTCGCCATAAAACACCATTGGTGACACTGAAGGGGGCGATGACGCTGGATGGGAAAATCTCGCCGCCTGAAAACAATTCGGGCGACGACTCGAACTCTGAAGAGAAATGGATCACAGGCGAACCCGCCCGCGCTTATGTACAAGAACTCCGCCATCAGAACGATGCGATCCTAGTGGGAGTCGGAACCGTCATTGCGGACGATCCGCTGCTGACCGACCGCACTGGACTTCCTCGTCGCCGCCCTCTTTTGAGAGTGATTCTCGACTCCCGGCTGCGTCTGCCGATCGAGTCCCGCATCGTAAATACCGCTGCGGACGATGTGCTGGTCATTTGCTCGTTCGCCGAGCAAAACAAGAAACAGAGTCTGCAACAGCGCGGGATCAGGGTGGAACAGCTTTCCCCTTCAGGACCCGACGGACGTCCAGATTTAGCCGCCGTTGCGAGGCTCTTGGGGGAACTCGAAAATACCAGTGTCCTCGTGGAAGGGGGCACGATGGTAAATTGGACTGCTCTTGCGGCTGGCGTGGTCGACAAAATTTTTCTATTTTATGCGCCTATGATTCTCGGCGGCACGTCTTCAGTTCCTTTTGCAGGTGGCCCCGGCTTCCCTTCCTTAAGGGATGCGCCACATGTAAATTCGCTGCGCCTGCATCGTTTCGGTGAAGATTTTGCGGTGGAAGGATATTTGCGCGATCCTTACACCGATTAGTTCGGGAGCCTCAGCCAGGACTGCCAACCAGGAGGCGTAATGTTTACCGGCATCATTGAAGAAGTGGGACGAATCGCAAGTATCACCGCAAAGCGCGGCACCAGGCGACTCACCATCGAGGCTTCGCAAGTAACTCGTGAATTGAAAGAAGGCGAAAGCGTGGCAGTCAGCGGCGTATGCCTCACCGCGCTCGACATCACGGCGCAATCCTTTGGCGCCGATCTCGCCCAGGAAACGTGGGAAGTAACATCGTTCTCCAGAATTGAGAAAGGCGCGCTGGTTAACCTCGAGCTTCCTTTGCGGGCGAATGGACGGTTTGGCGGCCACATCGTTCAGGGTCACGTAGACGGCGTCGGCAAATTTGTCTCACTCGAAAGCCTCAGCGCGGGAGATTACCGGCTGCGGATCGAAATACTAGCCCCACTCGGGCGCTATGTGATTTCCCGAGGATCTCTCTCCATCGAAGGCGTGAGTCTTACGGTTGCCAAGGTTGAAGGTACACAAGTGGAGGTAGCGATTATTCCGCACACCGTCGAGATGACAAATCTGAAGTCTCTGCGATCCGGCGACCCCCTCAACCTCGAAGTGGATATGGTTGCGAAATATATTGAGAAGATGGTGAGTTCGAAGTCGGAAGTTTCGCGAATTACCGTCGAGAGATTGGTGGAGGAAGGCTTCTAGATCAAAATCCGCGTCCTCAGACTCCTAGACTTTCAGTTCCAAGCGGTCGAGCTCTAGAAATTCCTGCACTACCGCCTCCTGGCTTTGTTCCATCAGCTCATAAGTCCCGAAAAAAATGGCCTTGGCCTCGTGCAGGAAGACGATCCGGTCAGCTAGTTTTTTTGCCAGTCGCATATCATGCGTTACCACGACGCTGGTCAGGTGCAATTGGGTCTTGAGGCGTTTGATGAGATCCCCTAACAATTGCGCCATCAGCGGATCAACCATGGTCGTCGGTTCGTCGTAAAGCACGCACTCCGGTTGCGATGCCAGAGCGCGGGCAATCGCCACCGAGCGCTTCATGCCGGTAGATAGGTCCGAGGGCAGCAGGTCGCCCATGTTTTTCACTCCCACCATTTCGATCATTCCGTTGACGATTTGCAGGATGTGCTCTTCGTCGAGGTCCCCGCGTTCGCGCAGTGGGAAAGCGACATTTTCAGCAACAGACAATGAATCGAAAAGCGCACCGTTCTGAAAAACCATGGTGACTTTTTTTCGTATCCGCTCCATCTCTTCGTCAGAGTAGTTCGTGATGTCTTCGTGCGCCACGATGATGCGGCCGGAATCCGGCTTGAGAAAGCCCATGATCTGTTGCAACGAAACTGACTTGCCAACACCGCTTCGGCCGAGGATGCAAACTGTCTCGCCGGGCATCACATCGAAGCTGACGCGATCAAGCACAGTGTTGTCGCCAAAGGCTTTTGAGACGTCCTCAAACGCGATGTAGGGGCCGGTCGGTTGCGGGTTGGTGCTCATTTGTCCCTGCTCATCTGGGTTGCGTAGCGGTTTAAGTGAATACGTATCTTAAATCTCATCGGACTGAAAGGCATGAGATTTTCTGGCCTGCTGAGCGCGTTCGAATTCTTCAGGGGTATTTAGGTTTGTAAAGAGGAGCGGCGAAAATCCTGCCGCTAACAACTCCGGTTCCTTGATCGTACAAATTTCGATCCCCGAGAAGAGCATATCGATTTTGTTTTTACCTTCCCGCAGTGCGGACTCCGCGACTTCGGCGAATGCTCGACAGTAGACGGCGCATAAAGTCTGAAACCGTCCCGCAGCCGACGGAACCGTCACCATCGCCTTCGACTGGCGCGCCTTCAATATTAAGAATCCGAAAAGTCTCGGCTCCAGCAGTGGCATGTCCACCGCCAGAATCAGGTTCAATTCCGTATGGCTGCTCCGCAGCGCGGCATGGATTCCGCCCAGTGGCCCATGTCCGCGATATATGTCTTCGACGACAGGGCCGAAACCCGCAAAAGCGTTCGCGCTTCCAACGATTTTGACTCTTGGAGTCACTGCGCGAGCAGAAGCGATTGCGTGCTCCAAAAGAGATAGGCCACCGAAGTCCAGTGTCGCCTTATCTTTACCCATGCGCGTGCTGCGTCCCCCCGCCATAACAAATGCGGTCACATCGTCGTTCAATCGCGACCCGGTCAACAGGAAATGCCCTCCAACCCGCACAAGATTACGCCCGCCAGATACACGAAAGTAACCTACTCAAATTAGCAGGCCCGTTAGATGATGACTCATCCGGTGTTCTGCGGGAGTCATTTTTTATGGCGCAAAAGTTGTTAGAAGCTCTTAAGCTCAGCCGATGCTCGCACGAGTTTTCGTGGCCCAGACGCGTTGCAGATGGTGACTATTACCAGGTTTGCCTGCTCTGCGCCGTGCAATATAAATACGACTGGAATGCCATGCGGCGCATCGAGCGAGTTGAGCAGACCACGATCCAGCCCCCTGCAACAAAGCCAGTACGAGGCGCCAAGGCCAAACCAACATGGGTACCGCGCGCGCGCCGAATCAAGTTACAGACTCCGGTTCGTTACCGGGTCAAAAATCTTGGCACCTGGTACGAGGGTACGATTGAAAATCTTAGCCAGTCCGGCGTGCTGGTTCGCGGAGCCCAGCAGTTCCCCGACAACACGCTGGTTGAAATGGTGTTCGAAATGCCGGAAGAAATTTCGGGCCAGAAGAACAGCTCAGTTTTGTGCCAGGCGCGTTTGATACGAACCAAGGGAACTTCGGAGCAGGGATTAAAGGGAATGGCGGTCAGCATTCTGGACTACAAATTTCTGCATCAGAATTAACTCGGATTGCAACGGCTTCGCCAACAGCCCCAAAGATAGTTAATCCAGGCTGGTTGGCACGGCAGCAAGCTGTTTCGTCTTCATCCGGCCATTGTCAAATTAAGTCTGCGAGCAGGATTTTTACAATAAAACCTGCCAACCTGCATCTAAAATAGTAAGCACAGCTTTCAAATCAGGAGTGATGTCCATGAAGACGCGAATTTCGCTTCTCCCAATTTCGCTTGTTTTGCTCGTGGTCATAAGCGTGACCGTTGGATGCAACAAGCCTTCGAGCGATGTTGCCATCGCCTCTGACGTTCAGGGCAAATTTCAGACTGATTCCGGCCTACAGGATAAACAACTCGCAGTCTATTCCTCGCACGGCACCGTGACTCTTTCAGGAAATGTGGATAACAACACTCAGCGCGACTCGGCGGCACGCTATGCTGCCGCGATTCCGGGAGTGGCCCACGTCGTGAATAATCTTCAGATAGCGCCCGCGGGGGTTCCTCCTCCCGAACCGACAGCTGCCGCCCAACCGGAGGCGCAACAGCCAGCGCCGGAACCCGATCGGCCTAGTCCCGCGAAGCGGGAGCGACGCCGCGCGCGGACAGAATCAGCATCGTCTTCTTATTCCGATCGCAATAACTCTTCTGGCAACCGAACGCCTCAAGGCGACGTTTCACAGAATCAGTCTCCAAGTTCATCGGCCTCCTCTAATTCCGTGCCCGCTCCCGCTACTTCTTTGGCGCCCACGGCTCCCGCGCCGCCGCCACCACCACAGAAAGTTACGATCCCGTCAGGAACGCAGCTGGCGATCCGATTGGTAGATTCGATTGATACTCAAACCAGCCAATCAGGGCAGACTTTCCATGCCACGCTGGATTCTCCAATTTCAATGGATGGCGAAACCGTCATTCCGGCTGGTTATGACGTTGAAGGCCACATCGCCAACCTTCAAAGTGCCGGCAAATTCGCGGGCAAATCTCTGCTTCAGTTGCAGCTTGATCGCATAAAAGTGGGGGACAAGTATTACAACATTCAGACCGACCAGTTCAGCCGCGAAGGCAGCGCCCGCGGAAAGAACACAGCTGAGAAGGTAGGCGGAGGCGCTCTGATCGGTGCCCTCATAGGCGGACTCGCTGGAGGCGGAAAAGGCGCTGGCATTGGAGCGGCGGCCGGAGCCGGCGTTGGCGGCGGAGTTCAGGCAGCCGGCAAAAGCCAACAGGTAAAACTCGGTTCCGAGACAGTTATCACCTTCCACTTGCAGGCACCTGTCACCGTTGTGCCCACCGGCAAAGGCCCGCATGAGGGACGACGTCAATTGGACATACCGGTCCAACCGTAGCGTAATGTCTTATCACTTAAGAGTGGGGAGCTTGAACCGTGCCCCCCATTCTTTTGGACTTCGTAATCGCCGGCAAAGGCCCTTGAAAGCCCCAACACAGGCACTGCCTTCCACTCGCTAGTCGGCCCCTAACTTCCTTGTGGACAATGACTTTGGTACCTACCTTCCCCCCGGAAATCGCCGTATAATCAGGCCAAATCGAGCGCTTTTCCTGCGAAAACGATAAATGGTGGATCCTCTCATAGCGGCTGCGATCTTTGCCCTGGGGCTGGCCTTCGGCAGCTTCCTGAATGTGTGTATTTACCGGCTGCCGCTGGGGTTATCCGTGGTACATCCAGGGTCTGCCTGCCCCAAATGCAAACGAGGCATTCGGCTTTACGACAATATTCCAGTGCTGAGTTGGCTCATTCTGAAGGGCCACTGCCGTAACTGTAAGTCGCCGATTACACCGCGCTACTTGTTGGTGGAGCTGCTGGTTGGAGTTTTGTTTCTATCCTGCTACCTGCACTTTGGCTATACGCTGAGCGCCCTGAAATATTGCAGTTTCGGATTTCTGCTGATAGGCCTGATTTTTACCGACGCGGAAACCCACCTGCTTCCCGACAAATTGACGTTTCCCGGAATCGCACTAGGCCTGGCCTTTAGCCTGTTCGTTCCAGTCAATGATCTGGTCTCGCAATTTCTGCCCAGCGCTGCGTTCATGCAATCGCATTCTGGCATTGCGTCCCCTTTACTCTCATTTTTGGATTCGCTGGTCGGCGCGTTGGCAGGATCTTCATTCATATATGGCGCCGGAGCGATTTATTTACGGGCTCGCGGCGTCGAGGGCATGGGATTCGGCGACGTAAAACTGATGGCCATGGTGGGCGCATTTCTCGGCCTGAAGCTAACTGTCTTCACGATTTTTGCAGGGTCCATCGCCGGATCGATTGTTGGTGTTTGGACGGTGCTGTCGGTGTGGATTAAACGGACCCGACGCTACGCGGCTCACGGCAAGACCCCGCTCGGTGATGCACGGAAGCGGGCTTGGGAATCGGCGACGATTGCTCTTCGGGGTTATCAAATGCCGTTCGGAGTTTTTCTCGGAATCATGGCGCTTGCCGCATCCTTCTTCGGAAACCAGTTCTTTGGCTGGTACTGGCGGCTGCTGTGAAATTACTGAGCAACCCCATTGTGGTGCGGATGCTGTTATTGCTTATCCTGGGAGGATTCGCCCTCTTCGCCGGCATCGCTGTGATACGACGTCTCCGCCGGGGCTTGGTGGAAGAGGCGACGTTCCCGACCGACCTCAGTTCACCCGACGCGCTTCCGTTGGAAACTTATAGCGCTGTCATTCAACAATTAAAGCAGCAGAAGCACGAATTGCAGAGTGTGCAACAGCTGGAGAAACGGCGGTCCAGAGCTTCGGAAACGATCAGCGGCTCCATCATTTCAACTCTTCCGTGCGGAGTTTTGTTTTTTACTTCCAATGGACTGGTACGGCAGGCAAATTCGGCAGCCAAACAGATCCTTGGATTCTCCTCGCCTTTGGGCATGAGTGCTGACGAAGTTTTTCGGAAGGCGACCGCTGAAACATCCAACGCCTCCCGTCACACTCTGGCGCAGTTAATTGCAGAGACGCTGGTTTCGAGGAGTTCCATCCGGCACCTGGAGACTGATTACCGAACACCGGCGGGCGGCCAAAGAGTGCTGGAGGTTACCCTCACCTCCGTTCAGTCGCCTACAGGCGAATTTTTTGGACTGACCTGCCTCCTCAACGACCAAACCGAAATGCGCGATCTGCGGCTAAGACAAGCCCTTCGCGACGAAATGTCACTGACAATGGCGCTGGAGCTTCGCAAATCGTTGTCCGCAATCTCGGCGTATGCAAAACACAATGTCACCAACGGCGACTCTCCCTCGGAAACCCAGAGGGGGAACGACATTATGTCGGAAGCAGCGCACGTGGAAACAACCGTGGGCGCTTTTTTAAGTAACACTGCCGCAAAGGGTGCCTCGGGAGGTTAGCGGCAAGAGAAGTTTCGACTCTGCGTGCATACGAAATTAAGAAGCATGGAGGAAATATGAAAAGAATTCTATATGTTTGGATGGCAGCGATACTACTTGCTCCGGTGGCCGCATCGTTCGCCTCCGCCCAAGCCGCGGGAGAACCGCTGGGCGACTACGCGCGCTCGGCTCGCAAGGACAAGAAGCCTTCTTCGGCGAAGCGTTATGACAATGACAATCTGCCCGTAAGTGAAAAGCTGAGTGTCGTCGGAAACGCTCCGGCACCGACAGCCGAGAACACCTCCGCGCCTGCGCAGCCTGGCGATGCCAATACGGCAAAGCCAGGCGCGGAAACCTCCGGCAAGAAGCCGGAAGCGACCGCGCAGGACGAATCCGCCGATGCGAAGAAGAAACTCTTAGACCAATGGAAAGATAAGCTCGACAAGCAAAAGGAACAGGTTGACCTGGCCGCCCGCGAGCTGGATGTCACGCAGCGGGAGTACAGGCTGCGCGCCGCTGCTTTTTATTCCGACGCGGGAAACCGTCTGCGAAGTCCGGGAGGATGGGACCAGGAAGACGGTCAGTTCAAGCAAAAAATCGATGAGAAGCAGAAGGCTCTTGATGCCGCAAAACTGAAACTCACCGACATGCAGGAAGACGCAAGAAAGTCCGGAGTTCCTTCCTCAGCGCGAGAGTAAGGGAAACTCGTTGGTGGGCCCTCGAAATCGAGGGCTTTGTTTTTTTGCCGAGCTAAAGAGTTGGCATTTCCCGCAGCCGGTTGATCTGCTTCAGATGATGCTTTCCGTGGATATAGTGGAATTTTCTCCACTGCGCCCCGGTCAACGGCCCGAGAATTGGATGGTCCAAAAGACGGGTGGCTTTCCCGTAACGCAATTCACATCTCCCGATCAATTCATCCATCGCGGCAATTTGAGGACCAATGCTACCCCTGATAGTTTCTGCTGGGATACCCCGAGGCTCGGTATTGACAGGGGCTTTTCTTCCTTCTGGAAGATAACCAAGTCCTGTGACTACTAAAACAGAGAGCCTGCCTTTCAAAGTGGGTACGGTGGCGAGCGGCTTACCGGCTTCGATGCAACGTTCAAAACCCTTTATAGTGCCACTGTAAGTGAGGCTAAGGTGGTCCAACACTTGCGCCGTGCTCCACTTCCCTTCCCGGTGACGGCCCATCTCCTGCGTTGTCATTCCATCTATTCCGGCAGCAATTGCTCGCTGTAATTTCTGTAAAACGGACTCCATGGCGCCTTCGCCTTTCCGTGTTTCAGTTCGATGCGCGAACCACTTTTAACAAACATGGGGTGCTCTGGGAAGCAACGCTTTCGATGACGATAACCCTTCATTAGAATAAACCCCTGTTACACTTCCGGTTTGCATCTATTTCGCGAAGTCTTGCGCAATCTCGATAAGTAGAGGAGCGGCGGATATGAAAAAACTTACAGTGGCGCTGCTGGCGATCGGCCTGTTAACAAGCTGCTCCACCCAGCCGAAGACACCGGCGGAAAAACCAGCGCCGAAACCGCCGGAATTTGAGACCGGACGCACAGCGTTTCAAAAAATGTACATCGCGGCTCATGGGTGGGCCCGTGACGCTCAGCCTTTCAGTGTGGAATCGCAGCCAACTTCAGACTCGAACGGGCAGGATGGCAAATCAGCGATATGGCACGCATCGTTTGCATCGACAGCCGGACACGGCGCCAAGCCCTACGATTGGTCAGGAACGGATGCCGCCGGAGCGCCGGCAAGAGGCATCACTCCCGGCACTGAAGACACTTACAGTCCTACAAATTCATCGACCCAGGTATTCGACATCGTCTATCTGAAAGTAGACTCGGACAAAGCCCTGGAAGTCGCCCAGAAACATGGCGGCGAAAAACTACTGGCAAAGAATCCGGACACTCCGGTGATCTACAAGTTGGACTGGAACCACAACACGAGCGAGTTGATGTGGCACGTCATCTACGGGCCTTCACCGGACGACGCGAAGTTGAGAGTGGTGGTAAACGCCAGCACCGGCGCTTTCATGAGAGTGGACAAATGAGAAGATACAAAAGCTTCATGCCATCCCACCACGACCATTGGGCAGGCTAAGAGCTCACGTTGACGGGTTTAGCGCAAAATTTATTGAATACGATTTTCAATTCCGCCGCGATATCGGTTGCCTCGCGATGCTCAATGTCACTGCGCTGCATCATGTAGACCAGTTTCCCGTCATTCAACAATGCAATCGAAGGTGACGAAGGCGGATATCCTGTGAAATAAGTACGAGCGCGCTCAGTCGCTTCTTTGTCTTGTCCGGCGAAAACGGTGCAAAGATTTTCGGGCCGGTTTCCATTTTGCAATGCCGCGCGAACTGCCGGGCGCATTCGACCTGCCGCGCATCCGCAAATAGAATTCACTACCACCATGGTTGTGCCGGGCTTGTTGACGATGGCCCGGTCCACTTCCTCGGCTGTACGCAGTTCCTGCACTCCCAACCGGGTCAGCTCTTCGCGCATAGGCACAACCATAATTTCTGGGAACATGTTTTCTCCTGGGGCAATTGTACCGCAGGCTTACAAACGGTAGAAAGCTAACGTCGCAAGGCAGCCATCTCCTGTCATATATAGTTAGTTCTTAAAGCACCCATGATCATTCAGGAAAATGTTCCCCTGGCTCCACTGACAACTCTGAAAGTAGGCGGGCCAGCCCGTTATTTCGTGCAGGCGATGAACGCTTCCGAGGTGCGAGAGGCCGTGAATTTCGCCCGCTCGCGCAATCTGTCATTATTCGTTCTGGGTGGCGGCAGCAATCTTGTAATATCCGACGCTGGTTGGCCTGGTCTGGTTCTGAAAGTAGGAGCCACCGGCATCAATCATCGCCACGGTCACAACCCCGTTGTATTCGAGGCTGCCGCTGGCGAAGATTGGGATAAATTTGTCGCTTTCGTTGTGGCTCACAATTGTGCCGGAATCGAGTGCCTGAGCGGAATTCCCGGAAATGTCGGCGGCACTCCGGTGCAGAACGTGGGTGCCTACGGGCAGGAGGTCGCGAACTCAATAGAGTCTGTCCAGGTATTCGATTTGAAAGACGATCAGGAGCGCGAGTTGTTTAAGGAAGACTGCAAGTTCAGTTATCGAACGAGCATCTTCAACACCAGCGAGCGCGGACGCTACATCATTCTGCAAGTCAACTACGCCTTGAAATTAGGCGGTGAGCCGTACATCGCTTATGCCGACCTCAAGAAATACTTTGCCGGATGGAGCCAGCATCCCACTCTCGCCGACACTCGCGAAGCGGTCCGGCAAATACGTTCGAGCAAAGCCATGCTCATCAAACCTGGTGACGACGATTGCCGCAGTGCGGGGTCGTTCTTTAAAAATCCTGTGCTCACGCAGGAGCAGTATGCTGACCTGACGCAGCGCGCCGCCCTGCGAAACATGCAGGTTCCGAGTTATCCCGCCCTGGATGCGCAGAGGAAGGTGTCAGCGGCCTGGCTGGTGGAGCATTCTGGGTTTAGCAAGGGATACAACGGTGGCAGCGTCGGAATTTCTCGCAAGCATGCTTTGGCAATCGTCAATCGCGGCTCCGCTACTGCCAATGACGTACTAGCCTTGAAAGAACAGATTCAACACCGGGTCGAAGAAATCTGGGGAATCCGTCTCGAAGCGGAACCGGTGTTCGTGGGATTCTAGGCCCCCACGGTGTTTTCCCGAACATCATTTTTTGGGAAGCTTTCGAAACGGATGCTCAAAGCTGAGGTAGAGCAATATAGCTTTTTCGCCCGCATTGGGTCCGGCCCCGATCGGCACTGCAATGCCCGGTACAATCTGCAACCCATTTTTAAAGTTGTAAGACCAGCGAATACCGGGACTCATAAAAAGCGAGTTTGTCCGTTGCGTGCGGCGGATCGCCACCACGTTCTGGGAACTCGCAAAGACAGTCTCAAGCATCAAATTGAACCGAGTTCGCGCAAGCCAGATGAAACTCTGCCCGAGATTGTATCCAGTGGTAGCGCCACGGTCGCCGCTCGCGTCTCGCGCCCTGGGAAAGAAAGTTGCCCCTGCATTCCAGTGACTAACCAGCTTTTTGCTGATTACCACGCTCAGCGGAAGGCTGGTTTGGACGCCGAAACTGCCGACGCCCCGGCCCAGGGTAGAGTCCCCTGTTGGCAAGATCACGCTAAACCGTGGCGAAAACGCCACCTGCGCGTCCGCGTTTCCGACCAATTGATACCGGTAATTTAAAAAAACATCACCCAAACCGACGCCTGAGGCCGGCAGTGCTCCGACGTGCACCGCAGCCACAGAGTAGCTCAATTGGTGACGCTCGTTCCCGGGGACGGGCCATTCCTGCGTGAAAGTGTAGTTCCAGTCTTTACTGTTCCAAAAACGAGTGAAGGTCGAAATGTGTTGGACCACCCCGAAATTCTGGTTGTAGGCTTCTTCCACCAGAAAACTGTTGTCCTGAATGTTTTGCGACCCAGCAGAAGCAGGCCCCGTTTGTGCCTGCGCAGCAACGCAGCGAAAGCCCGCCGCGATAACTACGAGAGAAAATAATAAATTTACAATGCGGAGACGCGTTTTATTTCCTCGCAATTCCATGAATTTCAAATCTGCTCCCCCGCCAATCTCGCCGCCTCGCGGAAAATGTTCGCGAACATTTCGCGCGTCAGCTTTCCTGTTTGAGTGTTCTGATTAGAAGGGTGGTAGGACGCCAGCATTATCTTCCCATCGGGCATCTCGTACCTGGCTCCGTGCCGGAACAACAATTCTTTGCGACTCGGACGCTCACCGAGGCGCTTGTGATAATTAAGGTAAGCGTCGAATGCGGTTCTCCCGAGCACTACAACAACCCGCAGATTCCTCAGCCCCGCCATCTCGCGGTCGAGATACGAGGCACAGTTGGCGAGCTCCTGCGTCAAAGGCTTATTGTCTGGAGGAGCGCAGCGCGCCGCTGCCGTGATATATAAATTCCTTAGCTTGAGTCCATCGCAGCGATCAACCGCAGTCGGCTGATTCGCGAACCCTGCCTCGTAGAGTATCGGATACATGAATTTGCCGGAAGCATCTCCTGTGAACGGACGCCCCGTTCGATTCGACCCATGAGCTCCGGGCGCGAGTCCCAGCACGAGAACGCGCGCATCTGGATCTCCAAAGCCAGGCACCGGTTTTCCCCAGTACTCACAGGCCAGGTAGGCTCGCCGCTTCTCTCGCGCGACCTTTTCGCGATACACCACAAGGCGAGGACATCGTTTGCACACCACCACCTCGCGATTCAGAACAGCCAACCAGTTTGGCAGAGACGTAGACATTAATCCTCTTAAACATCACTCCTCTTAAGGAGCCCGGCGTGCCACGCGGCGCTATTTCGCCCGAGTTTTCCACAGGTGAGGGCGTAACTTCCCGCTACAGCACCAGGTTTGGCCGAATGCCCCGTCCACTGTATGGAAGAGCTCCGCTCCTTGGTTTAACGTCCACTGTACACAAGAAAGATAGTTCATCGCATCGAGCGATATCCAAATAACTAGGGACGTAAGGTCCTGCAAATCGAAAGGAATCACAATGGCGAATTCATTTGACCAATTGAAACAGAAATATCAGTCGGTTTTGACCACCATACAGAACGAGGGAGCCGAGTTGCACAATCTCAACATGGAAGGCAACCAGCTTTACCTCAAAGCTAGCGCGAAATCCGAAGACAGTAAGAATCGGATATGGGACGCCATCAAGAAAGTTGATCCGTCTTTTTCAGATCTGAAACACGATATTGATGTCACTTCGGGCCAGAGCACGGGCTCGCAAGCAGGCGGACAACGATACACGGTCAAACCTGGAGACAGTCTGTCCAAGATCAGCCAGCAGTTTTACGGCGATGCCAAGAAATATATGACCATTGCCAAGGCCAATAATATCGAGGATCCAGACAAGATCAGAGCCGGGCAAGAGTTGCTTATTCCTGCCGCTTAACGCCTGCGTCATAGCAACTTAGTTAGAAACGGTCCGGCCTTTCCACCTGATGCGAAGGCCGGACATTTTTTTCGATCCTCGGCACGCGGAAATCGGACCAAATCCCAATCGATTCGATCCCAACCGTCCGACCTTACTTTCCTTTTACGGCGGCAATAACCTGCCAGTGGATCAGATGCCGCAAGCGCGCATCGATCTGCTGACTACGCCGTTCTCCAGCTACGAAAGTTCCCTGCGGTCAGACATGAATCGCATCTTTGCGAGCCGGAATTTTAATTTCGATCGCGACGTCACCGCGCTATATCTCTACCGTTGGGGACATAGCATGGTATATCCCAAGCCTGGCTGGCCCTTCAGCGCTCCCATCGTGAATGGAGGGCAGTTCACTCGCGTGCCTTCGGCGCGCTATTACGCTCGCCAGCAGGTTGGGCGCATTTCGTTCGGAGCCCAGGACGTGGAGTCCAGTCCAGCCAACGAAAGCGCGATGGGAGCCGGATTGCGAACCAGCGCGGAAGTAATCCCCTTACTGTGAGGTTTTTAGACCTGTCCTTTGCACTATCAAAACAATAAGTGTGGCAGCAGAAAGGGGACGACTCGTCAACGAGCCGTCCCCTTTGAGCGTATCTCCGTCCAAAGATGTCCGCGCAGGAAAATGTGAACTCCTCCTTCAGCCGGAATATCGGTATCGAAAAGGTGCGGCCTTGGAAGCGAGCTCGTTCCTGTATTTGCGCTAAAAGCCTTTCACAAAACTGCCGAGGAGTCTTTAGGACCGATGCCGACGCAATCGCCGCTCAGGAGACAGGCCGTGGGAATCGGATAAGAGTAAAGAAGCTCAGTGCGCAGCAGGAGATCCAGCCTCGGCGGCAGGCGTCTGCCGTAAAACGCCGACCCGTTGTGCGTCTGCTGTGCACCGCTGCTACAATCCTGTGCGAGCCGCAATGGCCGCCGCCGGCGGCCATAGTCGGGCGCTTATCTATAACCCGTGCGTACGTCTGCTTGAAAGGAATTTAAAATTAAAACGATCCGAACAGTTTCCCTGCAAGTTGGCGCGGCGGTCTTGCTCGCCATTCTTGTGCTAAATGCTTATCTCGAGATTAACCACCTGAGACAAATGCAAAAAAACGCTGCACGGACTCTGGAAGGCTCAACGATTCAATCGGATATTTCGGGAGTCCTGCAAGACTTCACCGATATGGAAACCGGTCAGCGCGGCTATCTTCTAACCGGAAACCCCTCTTATTTGCAGCCCTACGCCGACGCTAAGGGAAAGATCGGAGCCGATCTGGCCCGCCTTCGCGAGAGGTTGGCGAATCGCTCGCCGGAAGAACGCTCCCTGGAATTGCAACTCGAGACTTTGGCGACCTCGAAACAAGATGAGATGCAACGCTCCATTAGCTTCCGCGAGAAGGGTTACCGCCATCGTGCGTTCATGCTGGTGGATACCGACGAAGGCCAGCAATATATGGACAAAGCTCGGGGAATTCTGGCGTCTCTCTCCTCCGCGGAAAGCGGCAGCTTGGCGACATCAGAAAATGCGCGCGACGCCGCCTTAAAAAAACTTCTGAAGGCCACCGTGATTGCCAATTTATGTTTAGTTCTGCTGACCGCCGGTCTGTTTGCCCTCGCCCGCTTCCACGGAAAATCCCTTGAGCTCGAAGCCGGTCACAGTAAACGCAGGCTAGCTGAGCGTGATTTTCAACTAGGGAAATTGACGTTCGCTCTCTCCAACAAACTTCGTTCGGAAACCTCAGCTATCGAAGCGAACGCGAGTTTGCTCATTGGGGAGTACGGAGGGTTCCTGCCCCGAGTGGGTCACGAATGCGCTGAACAAATAAAGAATTCCGCTTTAGAAATGGAACGACTCCAACAAGAGTTGGTCGGCAGCCCTAGGCCCGAGCCTGGTGAGAAGGCGGCCTAGCCCTGGTCGCTAAAACCGAAGAGAGTGTTTCTATTTAACTGTAAACGTACTTGACCTGGCGGCTCCGTTCGCTGTCGCCGAGACCTTTACCAGCGTGGACGCGCCCACGGCTTTCGTCACGACCGAGAACGATGCATGCGTGGAACCTGCCGCCACAGTTACCGAAAGTGGAATATTATTTACGGCGGTGGCACCACTCAGCACTGCGAGCGAGACTGCCGTGCTCACACTAACTGGCGCGGGGAATGTAACCGTTCCGGTAGTGACGCCGCCCCCAGTAACTGAGGCCGGAGAAAACGTAAGAGCCGAAGGGATATTGGCGAGCACCGAGAAAATATAAGACTTGCTCGTAGCATTGGCCGCAGCAGAGATTTTCACTTGTGTTGTAGACGTAATAGCTTTGGTCTTAATCGTGAAGTTTGCTGTAGTGAATCCCGCGGGAACGGTTACCGAAGAGGGCATCGAAGCAATTGCGCCCCCGCCCGACATCACAAAGAGACTTACCGACACATTCACCGCTGCGGGAGCATTCAATGTAACTCGACCTGTAGCAGCAAATCCTCCTCGAACTGGGGTTGGAGTAACAACAACACTGGATGGAGCCGGAGGCAATAAGGTGAGCGCACCGGTTGTCGAATAGCTCCCAACCGTGAGTGACAAAGTTGCACTAAGCTTGCTCGCGACCGAGTGAGTCGTCTCCGAATAGTTCGCCACATTCGTTCCCGCCGGAATAAATGTCGCGGCCGGATCCACCGATGGGCTTCCGCTGGATACCTGAACCGTTAAACCACCTGCCGGAGAGACCCCCAATAAGTGAACGGTTCCCGTACTGGGGAATGAACCCGTTAAGGTGGCGGGAGCGAAGGTCAACGAGTACGCCGCAGGCTGAGAGCTTACCTGGCTACAATCCAGAACATAGAGACCTGTAGTACGGTCGCTGATTAGCACCGTGTTGACGCCAAGATATGGCCATACACCCCAATCGCCATCGCCTCCGCCCTGGCCTCCGTTGCTCGGGCCGGACCAGGTGTCATAACTTCCTACCATTACCGGGTTGGTGGGGTCAGTGATGTTGAACACCAGCAACCCTGCCTGATACCAGGCTACGAACAACAGATTGCCCATGATTTTGGTGGTGGAAGGACTGGTGGCCGCAATGCCCAGATTCGGTTCCATCAAATCAGCGACCATAAAGACATTGGCCGGATTGGAAATATCAAATACTCTGACGTCGCCTCCGCTAAGAGCCTCTCGCGGACAGATAAGAAAATTCCCGTCATCCGTCGCCGAGACGTCCTGGGTATGCACTCCGGCGGTAAAAGATCCCAACAGAACCGGCGTCTGCGTATCCATATTGGTTACATCCCAAATATCTTCGGTACCTCCCCATCCCGACATGAACAGCCGATTATTTTTCACCGTTACGTCATGCACAGAACTTTTGTCGGTGCCCCGTAATGTCATTTGCAAGTACGGAGCCGACGGCGTGGAAACGTTCCATACCTGGACATCGGTGTTCACCCGATAGTTAGGAACGAACATGTGCCCATTTCCATCCAAGGTTAGATCGTGGGCTTTGTTGTATCCGCCGTGAGCGGAAGTGATCCGGGTGATTAATTTGGGCACGAGCGGATTGGATAAATCAACAATGTGAATGCCACCACCGGCATCATCTCCAAAATATCCGATGCCATTCAGTACCTCGACGGCTTGCATATTCGCGGACGTACCTGCCGGCGCATATCGGGCTGCGTACTTCGGGCTATTAGGATTCGAGACATCGAAAATCCAAATGCCTGCGGTGTTGTGCCATGAGGAAACATAAGCATAGTTCCCTTCCCCAACTACGTCCGAATACGAGTTGTAAACTGGGTTGGGGTTGGATTGGCCGCGCTTGGTGATGTGGATGCCTTGTCCAACCAGCAATTGAGAGGCGAACGTCAGCAGCAATAAGGCGGTGGCCTTTAAAATCTTCATTTTCACCGTCCCACGTAACGCGCACATCGCGGTCAGCAAGGGATTCTATTACAACGGCGGGCGGGGCTGGCTGTGATCTTTCAACACGTTGTCCATTCGATCAGAATCGGTGCCCCAGGTTCGCGCCGTTTTTTGGCGCTAACCTGGGTATCCTGTACTCTCAATCAGCATCGGCGGGTGGCCCATGTCAAGCCGCTTTTTGGATTGAGTGGGGCATTTGCACGCGCGGACAAATTTTCTCTTCCGCTCGCTGGCGTCCCGAATGAAAGATGGGCGGCGATGGTAAGCAACAGAACGTCACAAAGTGACTCTGTCCGGATGCGTGAAAGCGCTTTTAATGCCCCAAGGCACGATCTGACAGTAGTCCCGATAACTGCCCCACTCAAGCCAAAATGCGGCTTGAATCGGCCCCCCGCCTCATGTGATACCAGTCCCAGGTTACTCAGCTTCTGGGAGAGCGAGAGCGTGACATCCTTCGGGATCGAATACGTGCCTCAGAAACCATTCCCTCTTCTCGCGAGGTAGCCCCGCTACCGCCTTTGCTAACTCTGGATGTCTAGCTCGGCAGACGGCTTGCATCTGTACCGCGTAGTCGCTATGCGGGTCTTGAACCGAGGTCAGCGCATACGCCACATAACTCGGCAGTTTGTCGGGAACAATGACAACGGCCTTTGCGAGGTCACGCGGAAGTTTTGCTCCCTGCTGCCCCAGAGATTTCATGTCAGGGACGGATTCGGAGCTGCACAGGCTATCCCCGAGGGTCATCCATATAGCATGTTGTGTATCATCTTTGGGGATAACATTGAGCAACAGAAGAGCCGCACGTTTCTCTTTC
>JBDUDA010000197.1:0-5926 GCA_040003205.1 Acidobacteriaceae bacterium
AATCGCGAAGTCGCCGAGTGCCATAGCACTTCGTCCATCTTCCGCGGATACAGCGTTTTCATGAAGGGGAAAGATCCGCGTGACGCCCACTTCATCACCAGTCGCATCTGCGGCATCTGTGGTGACAATCACGCCACCTGCGCCGTTTATGCGCAGAACATGGCGTTTGGCGTCCGACCACCTGCTATCGCCGAATGGATCGTCAATCTCGGTGAGGCCGCCGAATATATGTTCGACCACAACATTTTCCAGGACAACCTGGTGGGCGTGGATTTTTGTGAGCAGATGGTCAAGGAAACCAATCCGGGAGTGTGGGATAAAGCCCAGCGGACCCCTTGCCCACACGCTGATAAGCATGGCTACAAAACCATCGCCAACATTATGACCGCGCTGAATCCGTTTACGGGCGAGTTCTATCGTGAAACTCTCGCGATGAGCCGCCTCATGCGCGAAATGTTTTGTTTGATGGAAGGCCGCCATGTTCATCCTTCCACTCTTTATCCTGGCGGAGTGGGCACGGTCGCAACGATTCAGCTGTTCACTGACTATCTTGTGCGACTCATGAAGTATGTCGAGTTCATGAAGAAGGTCGTACCCCTGCATGACGATCTCTTCGACTTTTTTTACGATGCTCTTCCCGGTTACGAAAAAGTTGGACAGCGACGAATCCTGCTCGGTTGCTGGGGATCTTACAACGACCCGGACCACTGCGATTACAAGTACCGAAACATGAATGAATGGGGAAAGAAGATGTTTGTGACCCCAGGAATTATTGTTGACGGCAAACTCGTCACCAACAATCTCGTTGACATCAATCTAAACATCCGCATTCTGCTCGGCAGCTCGTTCTACGACGATTGGCAGAATAGCGAGACCTTTGTCTCCCGGGACCCGTTGGGAAATCCCGTGGACAAGCGCCATCCGTGGAATCAGACTACGATCCCGCGTCCGCAGAAACGGGACTTTAATGGGAACTATACCTGGGTGATGTCTCCGCGCTGGTACGACAAGCGCACTGGCGATCATCTCGCGATTGATACGGGTGGCGGTCCCATCGCGCGCCTGTGGTCAACAGCACTTTCGGGACTAGTGGACATCGGCTACGTCAAGGCCACCGGTCACAGCGTTCAGATCAATCTACCCAAGACGGGACTTTCTCCCGAGACGCAGTTCGAATGGAAAATTCCCAAGTGGAGCAATTGCATCGAGCGCGATCGAGCGCGCACTTACTTCCAGGCATACGCCGCCGCCACCGCGCTCCACTTCGTCGAGAAAGCTCTCGCCGAGGTTAACGCTGGTCGCACTAAGACCTGGTCGGAATTCAGAGTCCCCGAAGAAGCCATTGGCTGCGGTTTCCATGAGGCCGTGCGGGGCGTGCTCTCGCATCACGTCGTAATACGCGAGGGTAAAATCGCCAACTACCATCCGTATCCCCCGACGCCGTGGAATGCGAATCCGCGCGACAGCTATGGCACTCCGGGTCCTTATGAAGATGCCGTACAGAACACGCCCATCTTCGAAGAGAACGGTCCGGACAAGTTTAAGGGCATTGACATAATGCGCACTGTGCGCAGTTTCGATCCTTGCTTGCCTTGCGGTGTGCATATGTACCTCGGAGATGGAAAAGTGCTCGAAACCCGCCATTCCCCCATGTTTGGTGTTACCGGGCACGAATAACACAAAAATGACGCACAATGCGGCCGAGGGCGCGAATGAAGGAGCATAAAGAGCACGAGTTTCAGGCGAGAATCGAAGAGGTTGAAGAGCTAGTCAAGAAACTCGAGAGGGCGGGAAATCCTGAGATCCATGCAGCCGCCCTCGAACTTGTTCAATCCGTGATTGACCTTCACGGCCTCGGGCTCGAGCGCATGGTGGATATCGTGTGTCAAAGCCCGGCGGGTGAAGACGCTCTCATTGAGGCAGTCAAGGACGATCTGGTTTCCAGCATGTTCTTACTGCACGGGCTGCATCCTGAAGGCGTAGAGACCCGAGTGCTTCGTGCCCTCGATAAAGTACGACCTTATTTACATTCGCATGGCGGTGATGTCGAAATGGTTGGCATCACTGACGGCATATTAAAAGTTCGCCTGCAAGGCACGTGTGGAAGTTGTGCATCGTCTTCTCTGACGATGAAAAGTGCGGTGGAAGAGGCGGTCTACGAGGCTGCTCCCGACATCCTAGAAATAGTGGAAGAACAGGTCAAAGATCACGAGCCACACAACTCTTCCAGGTTAGTGGTTTTGAAATAATCCGAATTGCCAGTGGCATCAGGAGCAAGAAAAATGAAAATGTCCGATCACGATAGTACTTCGGAAACACCGGCGCACACACCCGGGACCCCTAAAGGGGAAGAAGTCAGCAAATACGGAAACTCTCCCGGATGGCATGGGGACACGCGCACGTCGAGAGACGCTACCGGTGTGAATGCAGACGCCCGACGGCCGATAGACCCTCGAATGCCGAACATGCCGCCGGCATAGAGCGCACGTGGAGCTGGGGGGAAAGAGAGAGCGACATGATTAATAGTGAGCCTAGCTCCGAGAGGAACGACGTTTTCGCCGTCTTCAAAAAACTCTCTCGCCGACGAGCTGTGGCCACGGAACAGTGTGAACTCTGCAGCGTAGGCCTGGCTGAACCTCATCCTCATCTGCTCGACCCAAAAACGCGCCAGGTTCTCTGTGCTTGCGACGCCTGTGCCATGGTTTTCTGTGGACAAGAGGGAGCGCGATATCTGCGCATCCCCCGTCAGGTTCGTCAGCTTTACCCATTCCAAATGACCGACCTGCAATGGGAAGCTCTGATGTTGCCTATCAATCTCGCATTTTTCTATCGCGAGGCAGCGTCGGGCAAAGTGCGGGCGTTGTATCCCAGTCCGGCGGGTGCAATGGAGTCATTGCTCACCCTGGAGTCGTGGGATGAAATCGTTCACCAAAATCCTGCTTTGCAAACCATGGAATCCGATGTTGAAGCGCTGCTCGTCAATCGTGTGGGAGCTGAAGCGGAATACTTCAAGGTGCCTATTGATGAATGCTACCGGCTTGTTGGATTAATTCGAAAAAACTGGAAGGGTCTTTCCGGAGGCACTGAAGTCTGGACCCAGATACAGAACTTTTTCTCCACGCTCAAGGCTCAACGTGTCGGAAGCCAAGGCGATGCTAGAGAAGAGGCAGTCAATGCCTGACCTTAAATTCCAGGTCGAGAGTTGTGAAGCGCTTCTCTATGCCGCAGTTCCCATGCTTGGTCTCAAGCTGAAAATCTTCAACCATCCGATAGAGCAAGCGATACACACATTAACGCTGCGCTGTCAGGTGCAGATCGAGCCTGCAAAACGGCGTTATGTCGCGACTGAACAGGCAAAACTTCGCGATCTCTTTGGCGAGCCGGAACGTTGGGGCAGGACTGTCCGTCCGATGCTATGGATGAACACCAGTGTTTCCGTTCCCGGTTTCACGGGTGTCACCACCGTTGATGTTGAGCTGCCGTGCAGTTTCGATTTCAATGTTGCCGCAACAAAATATTTTCATGCCCTGGAATCCGGCGAAATCGCGATATGTGTAATGTTCAGCGGAACTGTTTTTTACGCGGACGCAGATGGCTCAATGCAAATTACGCAGATTCCGTGGGACCGAGAAGTGAATTTCCGTCTTCCCATCGAAATGTGGAAAGGCGTCATTGACGCGTACTATCCGGAGACCGCGTGGCTATGTCTTCGCCGTGACATCTTCGAGCGCCTCTATGATTACAAGGTTCGACACGGCATCCCTACCTGGGAGCAACTTATAGAGAAAATTCTTCCGCAGGGCGCTTCCCAAGAGGCAGAACCGGCTAAAGCCCCTGAAGCTGAGGCTGAGGTGAAAGCATGAGCTCGCCCATTCCTCATTCGCCGACGCAAGATCGCGCGAAGGACACTTTCGCCACGGTGGAGAAGATTGCCAACGCAGTACTCTACGAAGGCTACATACTTTACCCGTATCGTGCTTCGGCAATCAAGAATCAGCAGCGATGGAACTTTGGAACTCTTTACCCCGACGGTTTTGCCGAAATCCAAAAGCCGGTCGAGCAATCCCGAATGGTCACCGAGTGTCTAGTTAACGGCGGCCCTGAAGTAACTTTTGATGTTCGAGTTCGTTTTCTTCAGCTGAGTCGCCGATTCGGTCCTCCCGTCGCCGGCCAGCCTTCGCAATGGGAGGAAGGATTCGAGAAGTCTATTGACTTCAGTGCTTTGCCATTGAGGGACTTTATAGGGCAGCCAAAAACTTTCCCAATAACATTTGAGGAATCGGAGACACCCGATCAGCAGGATTCTCACTCCTGCTTTTGCCATAAACATCTGGCTGGGAATCTTGTTGTGCAGGCTGAAACGATTCAGCCGCATCTCTATAAAGTTCATTTCGAACTGGAAAATAAAACGGAGATCGAGGATGTTACGATTCGCTCTCGAAACGATGCACTGCTGCAAGCTTTCGTGTCAGCTCACTTGCTCCTGGCAAGTGAGCGCGGGCGTTTCATCTCACTTTTAGAGCCACCGGATGCCTTCCGTCAGGCGGCTTCTGGATGTAGTAACGTGGGCTCTTTCCCCGTGCTTGTGTCCGAGGATGGACAAAAGGGGAATGATTCGGATGCCGCAAAGATCATGCTTTCATCTCCGATAATTCTGTACGACTATCCGACGGTTGCTCCTGAAAGTGCCGGCGATTTCTTCGATGCCACCGAGATGGACGAAATGCTTTCCCTTCGCGTCATGACTATGACAGACGAAGAAAAGCAGGAAATGCGTGGTGGGGATCGTCGTGCGCGTGCAATCCTGGAACGCACCGAATCGCTTCCGAATGAACACCTCATGAAAGTGCATGGCGCAGTGCGTGGAATGCGGAAGGTCCAGCAATAGGCTATGGATGCGAAAGACAAATTCGGTTTCAGCACTGAGAGTCCTATGACAGATAGGGAGATGTCCAACTGGGACCCTTTCCCAAACCGCCCAGCATTAGAAAGTGTCAGCGTCTTCGGAGTAGAACTCAGAAAAGGAGATCGCGTCCGCCTCTGGCCTCAGAAGACGGCCGACATAATGGACATGGCGCTAAGCGGCCAGGTCGCGATTATCGAGGCGATTGAACAGGATTACGAAGATAAGGTTCAGCTCGCGGTTGTGATCGAGAACGATCCTGGTAGAGACATGGGCTTTCTTCGCCAGCCGGGCCACCGGTTTTTCTTCACTCCAGATGAAGTGGAACCTGTCGGACAGGAAAACGTTGGAGGAATTACTCCGTGAGTGAAGCTTCCACAGCGACGCATCGCATCCTCATTGCGGGAGTGGGGAATATATTTCTCGGCGACGACGCATTCGGAGTCGAGGTAGCGCAAGCCTTACTGCGGCGTCCTCGCACCGCGAATGTCTCCGTAGTGGATTTCGGCATTCGTGGCTATGACCTGGCTTACGCACTGCTCGGCACGGAGGATGCTCACTTCGATTCTGTGATCCTGGTCGACGCGCTGCCGCGAGGAGAGACTCCTGGCACGCTTTATACGATTGAGCCCGACCTGCTCGCCTTAGCAGACCAGGTGGGCGATTTGTCCTTAAACGGACATGGCTTGGATCCTGTTAAGGTGCTACGTTTAGCAATGTCCATGGGAGAAGTGAAATCGCGGGTCTACGTTGTTGGCTGCGAACCGGGCGATTTCGGCGATGAGTTAGAAGGCCGAATGGGCTTGAGTGCTGCCGTGCAACCGTCGGTTGCAGAAGCGGTGCAAATGATCGAAGAGCTGGTGAACAAAATTGTGTCCGCGAAAGCGGCGTGTTTCGTTTAACAAATAAATTGCGGAGGCCATATGAGACAGGTTATTTTCGCGGTATTGGGGCTGGGCGTTATCACGGTGGTAGCAGCAATGATTCCAGACATCAAACGCTACATGAAAATTAATTCGATGT
>JBDUDA010000198.1:0-5893 GCA_040003205.1 Acidobacteriaceae bacterium
ACAGCGGGTCGCGCGCCAGATGGTGCAGCAGCAGTTTCCCAGGGGCGGCTCGCAGGCTTCAATGTTGTTGCCTTTCTTCGCGCAACGCGCAGCCGACCAGTTGATTAACGAGAAGGTAGCTCTGGCGGAGGCGCAGCATTTGGGATTGCGCGCCACAGATGCGGATGTGCGTGACGAGTTGCAACATGGCCGCTACGCGGCAACGTTTTTCCCCAGCGGCAAATTCATCGGAGAAAACGAGTATCAGCAGTTGCTGCAACAGCACGACTTGACTGTACCGGTATTTGAGCAGGGTGTAAAAGACGAAATTCTATTCGATAAGCTGCGCACTCTCGTTGCCGGAAGCGCGGCGGTCTCTCCAGTTGAAGTGCGGCAGCAATTTGAAAAACAGAGTTCAAAGGTCAAGTTCGAGTACGCGGTGCTGCGCAAAGACGATCTGCTTAAGGGAATCCATCCTAGCGAATCGGAGCTCAGAGCTTTCTATGATCGCAATAAGGGCAGCTACAACAACTCCATCCCCGAGAAGAGGCAACTCAAGTATGTAGTCATCGATACTTCGAGTATCGCTGCGCAGACACCGGTTTCACAGCAGGATTTGCAGGCTTATTACGATCAGCATCGCGACGACTACCGCCAGCCAGAACAGGTCAACGTACGCCACATTTTGATTAAAGGTCCACTGCCTGGTCCGGATGGAAAAGTAGATCAGAAGGCGGCAGACGAGGCGCGCAAGAAAGCGGAAGACGTTTTAAAGCAGGTGAAAGCCGGGGGAAATTTCGCCGACCTAGCCAGGAAGTTTTCTGAAGATCCTGGTAGCGCAAAAAATGGTGGCTCCCTTGGGCCTATCGGCCGTGGACGGACGGTCCCCGAGTTCGAGAAAGCTGCCTTTTCGCTGCCCAAGGGCGGAACCAGCGATCTGGTGCAGAGTAGTTACGGCTTCCACATCATTCACGTGGATGATAAGCAGGAGGCGCACCTCAAGAGTTTGGAGGAAGTGAGAGCACAGATTGAGCCGACACTGAAGCAGCAGAAGGCTACACAAGCCGCGGAGTCGCAGGCCAACGGCCTGCTCGCGCAAGCTAAAAATCAGGGACTCGACAAAGCCGCTGCCGCAAAGGGGCTGCACGCAGTCGCCACCGACTTTGTTTCGCGCACGGACTCATTGCCCGGAATCGGCAATGCGCCGCAATTTATGGACGCGGTCTTTAGCGCGCGCGAGAAGTCGCCGCCTGATCAGGCCCCGCTGCCCCAGGGCTTCGCAATATACGAGGTGCTGGCTTCGAAACCTGTTGCTACGCCAACTTTTGAGGAGATTCGCAGCCGGGTGGAGAACGAATTCAAGAATGAGCGCTCTACCTCTCTGCTCACGCAAAAAACGCAGGAACTCGCCGATAGAGCGAAAGCGGGACACGATTTGAAGAAAGCGGCAAAGGAACTCGGTGCGACCGTCAAGACCAGCGATCTTGTTTTGCCTGATGGGCAGGTGCCTGATCTGGGAGCTATGTCGGGACCGGCTTCAATTGCGTTCACTTTGAAGCCGGGTGAAATCAGCGGCCCAGTTAGTAGTGGCAGCAACGGCGCGGTGCTGGCTGTGCTCGAAAAGCAGGAACCTTCAGACCAGGATTTTTCCAGCAAAAAAGATCAGGTGCGGGACGCGCTCTTACAGAATAAGCAGGCTGAGGCCTTCGGAATTTTTGTAACCGGATTGCGCGATCAGATGGAGAAGTCCGGCAAGATAAAAATTAACCAAGATGAAATGAAAGGCTTGACCAAGGGCCAGGGTCCGCTGGAAGGTGGTTAACGGCAACGGAGCTCTGCACGCGCTTGTGATCCCACCCTCGACGAAAAACGTCGAGGATGGGGCACCCTGTTAGGTTCTCTACACTTACGCATCAACCCGATCCGGCATCAGAACGTGGCACGCTAATCGTTCGATACTTGACCCTCAGATAAGACAAGATGACATTTCCTCGTTCAGCTGGAATTCTGCTCCACCCCATCTCCCTGCCCTCCCGTGGCGGGATCGGCGACCTCGGGCCTGCCGCCTATGAATTCATTGATTTCCTGGCTGCCGCGCGCCAGGGGCTGTGGCAGGTGCTTCCGCTTGGTCCACCTGCGAACGGGAATTCTCCCTACTCGTCCATTTCGGCTTTCGCTGGGAATCCTCTCCTGATCAGTCTGGAGCGCCTCGCCGAAAAAGGATGGATTGCGTCTTCGCAACTCGCGAACTTGCCGGCGGCGGGCAGCAGAATTGAGTACGAAGAAGTATTTCAAAGCAAGATGCCGGTACTATTCGAGGCGGCGCGCAACTTCCTGGAGAAGGGCGATGCTGATACACAAGCGCGCTTTCAGGGCTTCTGCGTTGAAAACGAATGGTGGCTTGAGGACTTTGTTTTGTTCGATGTGCTGCGCGCCCGTTACGACCGGCAGGCCTGGATCAATTGGCCGCGCGAGTTAGCCCGTCGGGAAAACGCCGCCCTCGAAAAAGCTCGCGCTGAGCTGGCAATCGAAATGGCAGTCGGGCGTGTGCTCCAGTTCTTTTTTTACGAGCAGTGGCGCGCTCTGCGACTCTATTGCGCACAACGGTCCATCAGAGTCGTCGGCGACATCGCAATCTTCGTGGATTACGACAGCGCAGATGTCTGGGCGCATCGCGAGCTTTATCGGTTGAAAGAAAACTTGCAGCCTGAGGTCGTATCAGGCGTCCCTCCTGACGCCTTCAGCTCCACTGGACAGCGTTGGGGTAATCCTCTTTACGACTGGGAAGCGATGCGTTCGCACGGCTACCAGTGGTGGATTCAACGGCTGCGCTGGGCGACGCAGACCTGCGACTTAATCAGGCTCGATCACTTTCGCGGGTTCGCACAGTTCTGGGAGATTCCGGCGGACGAGCCCACCGCCATTAATGGCCGCTGGGTGGATGGTCCCGGGGACGATCTGTTTAACCATCTTCGCGAAGCTTTCGGCACGCTGCCATTTTTTGCGGAGGATTTAGGCGTCATCACTCCCGACGTGACCGCCCTTCGCGACCGCCACAAAATCCCTGGAATGGCTGTCTTGCAATTTGCCTTCGGAGACGCCGGTGCCCACATTTATTTGCCGCATCGCCTTGTACCCGAGTGTGTTCTTTACACCGGCACGCACGACAACGACACGACCTTGGGATGGTGGAATTCCGCGGGCGAAGTCGAGCGTCGCGCGGTTGAGTCTTTAGTAGGACGTCCGGAGGATGGAATAAATTGGGCTCTGATCCGGCTGGCGCAGAGTTCCGTAGCGAGTCTGGCGGTGGCTCCGTTGCAGGATATTTTAGGACTGGGCAGCGAAGCACGCCTGAATACTCCCAGCAAGCATGAAGGAAATTATCACTGGCGATTTCAGGCAGGATCGTTGACGAAAAAACTGGCCGAGCAATTAGCAGCGCTTGCTGAAGTCACGGACCGGCTGCCGACGAAAACTCTCATCCCACCTAACGAAAATTTCGCAGCTTGATGTCGTCCTGAAGCAGCGCAAACCTTCGCTTGCGAAGGCTTGCCAATGAAGGATCACTGCCGGAAATTAATATTTCTGCCGTCTGAAAAAAAACAGCCGGAGCTTGAAAAACTCCGGCTGGGATCAGCGGTTGCCCGGATAAAAATTGTTTCTAAGCGCTGCGGCGCGGACGGATTGTTAAGTCCCTGACTTGCGTCAGGATGCTCGACATTTGCATTCCGTTCAGCTGTGCGACGAATGGCAACATCTCCGCCACAAACTCATCCTGCATCAGGTCGCGAATCTCGTCCTGCCGATTGCGCTCGCCTCCGCTGAGAAGGTCGGGAACTGTGACTTCCAGAGCCCGCGCCAGCCGTTCGAGGGAAGAAAGAGTTGGAGTCGCCTTCTCGTTTTCGATCTTGGAAACATAAGTCCGCGGCACGGACATGCGCAGCGCGAGCTGGCGCTGGCTGAGTCCATTGCGCAGCCGCATGGAGCGAATGGAAGCCGCCAGGTTCAGATGTCCATGACGATGGCCATTCATGGGCATGACCTGCGCTACCGGCGCGGGAGCAACTATCTCCGGCTCATCTTCGTCGAGCGAAGTGTGGCAGCGGCGGCAAAGATCGTTAATAGTGCGGAATTGAACGAGAAGACAGCGGTCGCATCGGACTACTTCCCGAGAGTCTACCGGGGCAAGATTTGTGGCCATCCGAAGTTGCGGGTTGCCAGAGCAGGCATCCCAGAAACTCGTTCACCGAGTTTCGATATCTGATGCGTAATCTGGGGCATAGCAGGTGTGGATGTCAAGTAAAATGTGAGACGCAGCAGGAGAACGTCGTCGCTAAACGCAGGTCAATGCGAAAAATATGAAATATATCGGCGGGAAACGATGGTAGATCGAGAAGCAGCGTGGTGTTTACTAACCGAGTTCACCCAATCAGAAAGTTTGCGTAAACACGCGATCGCGGTCGAGGCATGCATGCGCGCGTACGCCAAGAAATTTTCGGAAGATGAAGACTTGTGGGGAGTCGTTGGCCTGCTGCACGACTTCGACTATGACAAGTTTCCCAGCCGCGAGGAGCATCCCTACAAAGGAAACGAAATATTGAAAGAGCATGGCTACTCTGACGAGATTCGCCGCGCCATCATGTCGCATGCGGAATATTCCGGCGTCTCGCGCGATTCAAAAATGGAAAAAGCTTTGTTTGCCTGCGACGAGCTGGCAGGATTTATCACCGCCATCGCCTTGGTGAAACCTTCAAAGTCATTCGCTGAAGTGGATGCCAAATCTGTTCGCAAGAAAATGAAGGACAAAGCCTTCGCCCGCAGCGTCAGCCGCGACGACATTGTGAATGGCGCCGCGGACCTCGGAATCGAGCTGGACGAACATATTACGTTCTGTGTTGAGGCTCTGAAGAGTGTTGCGGATAAATTGGGTTTGCTGGGGGCGATAAATCTTCCGACTTCGAGTGTTTAGCGCAAAACTTCTGCGATTGCGCCTCTGGCAATGAGGTCAGCGACGCGGGCAAAATCTTTATACATTGCCCGATCTTTATCCATGGTCGCGCATACCGATCGAATCGCCGCGTGCGCCGCCTGGCCGCGCTTTCCAGTTTTCAGTGGCGCAACGAAATCGAGAGCCTGGGCGGCGGCAATCGCTTCAATCGCCATGGCGTTTCTGGTGTTCTCGACGATCCGCTTCAGCTTGAGCGATGCGGTCATCCCCATGGAAACGTAATCTTCCTTGTTGCCCGAAGTCGTGATCGAATCCACTGACGCGGGATGGGCCAGCACTTTGTTTTCGCTGACCAAGGCGGCGGCTGTGACCTGGGGCATCATGAATCCCGAGTTCAAGCCCGCGTCCGAAGCTAAAAAAGGCGGCAAGCTTTCGTTCAGAGAAGGATTCACCAGGCGTTCAAGACGCCGTTCTGAAATGCCGGCCAGCGCGCTCAGCGCAATCCCCAAAAAGTCGAGAGCAAAGGCGACCGGCTCGCCATGAAAATTGCCTCCCGATAGAACGTCCCCTTCGCCGTCAGCTTCTTTCGGATTCTTTACGAAGACCAGCGGATTATCCACCGCGGAATTAACTTCAGTTTCCATTACTTCACGGCAGTGGCGCAGCGTGTCTCGCACCGCTCCGTGAACTTGCGGAATACAGCGTAAAGAATAAGCGTCCTGCACGCGCGCACAATCGCGATGCGACTCGCGCAGTTGGCTTCCCTTGAGCATCTTGCGGAGGTTCGCGGCGCTGGCGATTTGTCCTGGATGAGGGCGGGCGCGGTGAATGCGCTCATCGAACGCGACGTCGGTCCCTTGCAGCGCATCCAGCGTCATGGACCCGATCACATCGCCCGTATCCACCAGTGTTTCAGCCGCCAGCAGCGCGAGAATTCCAACCGCCAGCATCCCGTGAGTTCCATTC
>JBDUDA010000024.1:0-19325 GCA_040003205.1 Acidobacteriaceae bacterium
CTGGCTGGTGGCGTCGCTCATGACTTCAATAATCTTTTGATGGTCATCAGCGGATACACGGAAGTCTTACTGGAGCAGACGGCGTGCCACGCTCCGCTCTATCCTAAAATCGAGGCGATTCAGCAGGCCGCAGACCGCGCCAGCAGCCTCACCCGGCAATTGCTGGCCTTCAGTCGAAAGCAAATGCTGGAACTGAAGGTGGTGGATGTAAATAGGATCGTCGCGGAAATGGACCGTCTACTGCGTCCGCTAATAGGCGAGGACATCGAACTCAGTACACGGCTGGCCGCAGACCTCGCTCGCACGCGGGCAGATTCCGGACAGATCGAACAAGTCATCATGAACCTTGTGGTGAATTCCAAAGATGCGATGCCTCGCGGCGGCAAGATCACTATCCAGACCGCAAACGTCAATTTGGACGACGATTTGCGCCGCCAGTTCAGCTATATACGCCCCGGCCCGTACGTGATGCTCTCGGTTACCGATACCGGACTCGGGATGGACAGAGAAACCCAGTCGCGGATATTCGAGCCGTTCTTCACCACAAAAGAAAAAGGCAAAGGCACCGGCCTGGGGTTGTCGACGGTCTACGGAATCATCAAGCAGAGTGGCGGTTACGTATTCGCCGAAAGCGAAGTCGGACGCGGAACAACCTTTAAGATTTATCTCCCGCGGGTGGACGACGCGGCCGATCCTCATGGGCCCGCGCGCGATTCCGGGGCGGCTACCGGAGGAACCGAGACTGTGCTGCTGGTAGAGGACGAGGAATCAGTTCGTCAACTTGTCAGTGAAACCCTGGCTGGCAAAGGCTACAAAGTATTAGAGGCAGAAAATGGCGAAGCCGCTTTGCAGCTAGCGTCACTACACCAGGGCGCCATTGACTTGCTCATCACCGACGTCGTCATGCCGGGAATGAGCGGGCGTGAATTGTCGAAACGCATTTGCGCATCCGATCCCGACACCAAGATTCTCTATCTTTCTGGATATACCGAAGATGCCATTCTTCACGAAGGGGTTTTGGAAACCGGGGCCGCGTTCCTGCAAAAACCCTTCAGCCTCCAAGCGCTGGTGCGCAAAGTGAAGTACGTTCTGCACAGTGGAGACAGCAAAGCCAGGCATCACTCCGCTTCGAGTTAAATCCACAGGTACGCAGTCACCTGAGCGCGCGAAAACCTGTCATTTCGCCGTCGCGTCCGCGATTGTGCAACTTTTCCCTTTCATCCGCGTCCTATAAGGTGGGTACACTTGCCTCTGGGAATCCACTTCTTTCCAGGAAACGTACTCATTGCAGGAGCTACCATGCTGATCAAACAGGGCGGCGATATTCCATCCTCCGAAATAACACCGAAAAATGTTTGCCTTAACAGGCGGGATTTCCTTGCTGGAATCTCCGCCGCTGGAGTGACGGCCGCAACCCTTGGACTGGGTGAGTTTGCCTTCCCGTCTGTTGCGCACGCTGATAATAAAATTCCCGGTGTGCAAAAGAGTTCGCTCTCTACCACCGAGAAAATCACGCCTTTCAAGGATGTATCGAATTACAACAATTACTACGAGTTCTCGACCGATAAGTACGAGCCCGCGGGATTAGCAAAGAATTTCAAAACGCGTCCCTGGACTGTGTCCGTAGATGGCCTGGTAAAAAAGAAACAAGTATTAGACGTGGACGCCATCATGAAGATGGCTGCTGCCGAAGAGCGCATTTACCGCCATCGCTGCGTCGAGGGATGGTCCATCGTTGTGCCTTGGGTCGGTTTTTCGTTGAGCGAGTTGATCACTCGTGCAGAACCCCTGCCCAAAGCCAAATTCGTGGAGTTCACCACGCTCAATGATCCCTCGCGGATGCCCGGCCAGCGCCAGCGCGTCCTCAATTGGCCCTACGTCGAGGGGCTGCGAATGGACGAAGCCATGCATCCTTTGGCGCTGCTCTGTTTCGGAATGTATGGAGAGGTTTTGCCCAACCAGAATGGAGCGCCGCTGCGAGTCGTGATCCCGTGGAAGTATGGATTCAAGAGCGCAAAAGCCATTGTCCGAGTGCGCTTCACCGATAAGCAACCGAGTAACACTTGGAATGAGTCTGCCCCTAGCGAATACGGCTTCTATTCCAACGTGAATCCAAATGTTGATCATCCACGCTGGAGCCAGGCCAAAGAACGCCGGCTGGGAGAATTTATTAAACGTCCCACGCTGATGTTCAACGGATATGACCAGGTAGCCGGCCTTTACAGCGGCATGGATCTGAAGAAAAACTTCTGACGACTGATGCTCATCCGCTGGCTCAAGGTCGTCGTCTTTGTCACATGTCTGCTTCCCGCCGCTCGGCTAGCGTGGAGAGCCTATCACGGCGCGCTGGGCGCGAATCCCATCGAGGTCATCACCCATTCCACCGGCGACTGGACTCTGATTTTTCTCCTCATCACGCTTTCGATCACTCCGTTGCGCCAGTTGTTAGGACAGCCGTGGCTAATTCGTTTCCGCCGCATGTTCGGGCTGTTCGCATTCTTCTACGTGTGTCTGCATTTCACCACTTATATCTGGCTCGATAAATTTTTCGACCTCCACGAAATTCTAAAAGACGTCGCGAAACGCCGATTTATCACTGTCGGCTTTGCCGCTTTTGTGATGCTGATTCCTCTGGCAATCACCTCCACCGCGGGATGGATTCGACGCCTCGGAGGCAAACGCTGGCGCGCCCTCCATCGCCTGATCTATTTCAGCGCCATCGCAGGCGTGATCCATTACTTGTGGCTGGTAAAAGCGGACAAGCACAAGCCTCTGGAATACGGGGCGGTGCTGGCAATTCTCTTGGGATATCGAGTTGCGGTTTGGATCAGGAGTTCGGTGAAGGATAAGAATCTCGCCCGCTACCCCGTCGCTCTCCCGAAGTGACGAGCGTGTAAGCCTGCGCTCGCTGCCAGCTTTTCACAAACCGCGCCGGAAGTCGGCCCGACGGCAGAAGTATCCTCAATGTAAACTGCGCTGCGTCCGTGATCGTGGGACCCTGCGCAGCAACTAAGAGTGCAGCCGCCGAAGGCCACTTATCTCGGTTGAAAGCGCATGACTCAGACCGTTAACCTTCAACCGAGCCGAGTCCGTACCTCTCCCCGAACTCAGCCCTAAGAGTTCGAACGTACCATTCGTCAAGGGAGTCAAAGGAATTTCGAACGGAGTAACCGTCCGCAAGGGTCACAAACTTCTGGTCGGATAGCCGGACGGCGGACAGAAACGCTCCCTCCTGGAATATGTAGTTCGGAGGGCTTACCTCTCGCAGTATGTTCGGCATTTCTGCCCTCGATGTCATCTTCAACGAAACATCTGTTCGGAACTGAGGCAACCGTGGGGCGAAAAATGGTCTCTGATTCAAAAATATCGCCACCCCCAGTTAATTGCCAAAGATCAATGAGATCAGGAGGAAGCGCGAAGGTATTTCGTCGCAGCCAGTCTCGCAATTCAGCCGGTGGTATTGCGCCAAACGGAGAGAAGACGCGCGGTACACGCTGTGTGTCCTGAAGAAGAATGAGCATTCAGCACTTTGTACAATCGCGCGTTGATTGAGGTCAATAGACGAAATATCGCCATTTCACTTATCTACCTGTACGTTACGCGTTATTACAGGACTTGTTATGCTCAGATTCATGCGGCGATTTCTGGCTGGGTTCACGGCATGCATAGTGTTGTTCGCGACGCAAGGAAACGTCTTCGCGGCTGACAAGTTGGTTATGCCACGAGATCTCATTGATTTCGCCCTCGCCAACGCCTGCTCACCGATAGACAATTTTTTTGATAGGCCTGGCTTGATTAATCCGCCGTACGTCTATGGCTGGCTTCCTGGCGACCCTGAAAGGAGCGCAGTCTTTTGGTGCAAAAACACCTCGGGAGGCGGGAAGCCCTACAGTTTGAAGTTCAAACTCGTGGCCCCAAAGGAATCCGCAGGATGTCCGACTTCCATCGAATGGTCGGACCAGCCAGGCGGCTTATCCATCGAGATGCGAGCCCACCTTGACCTTATTGACTTCCACTACGTGACACGGCCAAAGCAAATGGGTCCTTCACGTGTGGTCGCCAATGCCAAGGTTCTAGTCAGTTATTACGACGGACTATCCGATGTATTCTTCTGCTACGAGGGGCGATGGCTCTTCGCTACCAGCGAGTAAGCCCCCAAGGGCTATTACACAAGGATGAGTCGCAGCATCGGCATCTCATCCTGAAATCGCCAGTCTCGTCCCTTGATCTCTGACGAACCGCAATCCCATCAGCTGTAATATGAGCATGTGCTCCTTCGCACTCGGATCTTCGCACTGGCGCTGTTGGCTCTACTCACGCCCGTTCATATCGCGGCGCAGCAGGGGGCAGCCACCGGCGAGCCGATCGTAATTAACGACACAATTCCTCCTAAAGCTTTTCTGCGACTTCCCTATCGCTACCAATTGGAAGCGAAAGGCGGCATCACTCCTCTGCAATGGACCGTCATCAGTGGCTCTCTGCCACCCGGATTGCTCCTCGGACCGGATGGAGTAGTTTCGGGCACGCCGAAGGCGACCGGCGAATTTAGCTTCACTGTTACTGCCACGGACTCCGCCAAGCCTCAGCACAAGCGAACACAGAAACTCACTTTGGAGGTCATGGAGCCACTATTGGTGAAGTGGAGTAAGCCGTCAAAAGTCGAGGGCCAGCGGGTGGACGGATCAATCAAAGTGTCCAATCAGACGGGCGACGATTTCGATCTCACTGAGATCGTTGTAGCAGTCGCCGAGAATGGACGAGCTACGGCAATCGGGTATCAGCATTTCGATCTGAAGAAAAATACCTTGGATTTCGAAATCCCATTCGGTGAGAACTTGCCGCATGGAACTTACCAGATCAATGTGGACGTGGTTGCGGAAGTGCAGGCTACCGGATCTATTTATCGTTCACGGTTAGCCGGCGGGAAGATCGTTGTGCAGCAGGGTCCGTGAGAGTCGGCTAGCCGCGCTCGCGGTGAGGAGAGTCATGCCCACCGTTTTTGGATGGACATAGCGATCCTTCGACTCCAAGAGTCATTCGCGCGCGCCGAATGACTCTTTGCGCTCAGGATGACATTTAATTCGTTGGTAGCATCCTGCTTCTGCACTATTTACAACCTATGGCATGTTGAGCGAGTGAGTCGTTCCCGCAGGGAACGACGAGGGAGTCGAAACATCCCTATCGTGCGGTCGAATGCGCTAAACAAATAAGAGCTCCGAGGTGATGTTAAGGTCGTTCATCTCGGCCAGTAGCTCGCTTTAGACCCTCGCCGACCTGCCTTCGCTGCCTTCCTTGCGGACGCAGTGCGCGATCGTTGCTTGGGCTCCGGGCTAACCGCCAACCGGACAAATTACTTTAACGCCTCGGAACTCTATCCTGCCTTTAACAGGTCTTCCTGTTCGCCTCAACCAGCGCTTTGCTATAGACCCTTACTAACCTTCCCTCACTCATTTTGCAATGTTGAGGGTGACCTCGTTCGGGCCCCGGACGCCGCACCAACCGGGAAAACTTCAGAAGGTGTCAAAGAACAAGTTTGTTTTACTCCTCCCACATTTAGAGTCAACAAAAATGTCCGAACTCTATCTGTTTGCTTTTCAAGCGAGTGCAGCTGGTTCACAGGGCCATGTAGCGCAAGTGGTGCATCCGTTTCGCAAACTTCGGTTTGAGCTGACTATGACTGCCAAATTGTTGGATTTTTTCGGTATTTACATCTGACCCAAATCGGATTTCCTCTCAGCAAGACTGTTTAAATCCAGCAGAGTTCGCTCTGGACGAGGGTTTTGCGCGTTCGAATTTTCGTCTCGGCGAGCCTGTGCTGCCTTCGCTAAGGCGCCGCCGCTGTCGCGAAACGTTCGGCTTATCTCCAGCGCCGCCGCAATTTGTCGTCGCCGGACTATAATCTTTCAGCATCGCCGCTGCATGTCGTAAAGTTGGCGATGTGGCACAAGGAGTATTGCATGTCCGAAGCTATCCCCGAGAAGTATCGCGATCTTTTCAGCAAGCGCGCCTTCGCCAATTTAGGCACTTTGATGCCAGACGGCCGTCCCCAAGTAACTCCGGTCTGGGTCGATGTCGACGGCGACCAGGTAATTTTTAATTCTGCCAAAGGACGTCAAAAGGACCGCAACGTACGCCGCGATCCTCGAGTCGCTATTTCGATTGTGGACCCCGAGAATCCCTACCGCTATCTCGAAATCCGCGGTCGCGTGGTTGAAATCACCGAGCAGGGAGCACAGGAACACATCGACAAAATGGCTAAAAAATATCTCGGCGTCGACAAATATCCTTACGGACAGCCTGGAGAGGTCCGCGTGCTATATAAGGTTCAAGCCGAGCACACCACGATGATGGGGTAATTGGCCTCGCACCTTAAAATTCTGTCACCCTGAGCAGAGAAATCCGACTTTGCAGAGTCGGATTTCGCCGTCGAAGGGTCCCTTTGGGCCCAACGCTATCGAGAAATAGAGATGTTTCGAGTCCCCTCAACATGACGTAGCGTTTCGTTAACTGTCAGTTCTGAGCGCAGCCAAGAATCTCTGCATTCGGCGGTGCCGAACGTGAATTGCCAACAGCGTAGATTTACTTCGCAGCCTCAACAAAAACCGCCGTTCCATATGCCAGCACTTCCGTGACGCCTTGCATGATCTCGGTCGCGTCGTAGCGCGCACCCACCACGGCATTGCCACCTAGTTCCGACGCGTGTTGCAGCATCAGGTCGAAAGCTTCTGCGCGCGTCCTTTCACACAGGTTGGTCAGCAAAGTGATATTGCCCCCTACAAGTGTTTGCAGACTGGCGCCAATAGTTCCGAAAATGGAGCGTGAGCGCACCACGATCCCGCGAACCACTCCCAGTGTTCGCACAACCTTGAAGCCATCCAACTCGAACTGGGTTGTGACCATGTTGTGCGCAACGATCCCCCTCGCGACCGGACGCCCACCGGTGCCGTAGCTCATTCCCATTTTTCAGTCTCCTCAAGACCCACAATTTATCGGACAATACTATGAACCGGGTGGAACAACTTCGGTACCGGCGTTACGCGCAAACTATTCAAGTTCGGAGGAGATTGTAAACTCCCCGCTCTCCGCCTCGCGGATAATCAGAAGAATATTCGGCTTACAGCAAATCTGACAGTCTTCGATATAGCTCTGTCTACGGCCCACGGATTCATCCACAGACGTCTCATTCCACTCTCCGCAGCCCGCGCATTGAAATCCGCTGTTCATATTCGAAGAAACTGTCACTCTACGATCAGAAAGACTATTCACAGCAATAATATCCCCAGCCTGAGGGATGTGTTCTAAAACAAGATTTGCAGATACATTTTCAGCCGCACGCCGATTGGTTACTATGAACGCGGCCATGTTTCATCCTATCCGCATCGCCGCGATTCTCGCAGTCGCATCACCGCTTGCGCTGCTATTGTTTGCAGGAGCGTTTGCAGCATCAGGCCATCAGGAATCCGCGCGAACTATTTACCGGGATCTCCGCTATCTCTTGCTGGCTGAACTCGCATGCGTTCTGATCATGGCGTGCGCGGGAGCAATCTATCAGTCAGCATCCACTGCCCGCGAGCTGCGCAGCTACAATCCCCCTGGCACATTGGTGGACGTTGGCGGCTATCGTCTGCATCTCTATTGCTCAGGAAAAGGCGGGCCGACCGTGGTTTTGGACTACGGATTGGCCGGCTCATACCTCGATTGGTTTTACGTGCAACCCGAGGTCGCGAACTTTACGCGCGTCTGCTCATACGACCGTGCCGGATACGGCTGGAGCGACGCGAGTCCGAAGCCGCGCCTTCCTGAATCTATGGCTGAGGAACTGCACACGCTGCTCAAAAACGGCGGAGAAACTTCTCCGTACATTCTGGTGGGCCATTCATTTGGCGCGTTCAATGCCCTGGCCTTCGCAAAACTTTTTGCTCGAGAGACGGCTGCTGTTATTTTTGTTGACGGTTCCCATCCCGACGTGGCTCTGCCCTTTCGTACCCGGGACAAACTATGGCTGCGAATGATGCAACTCACTATGCCCTTCGGACTGCCTCGCTGGAGAAAGTGGTGCGGGGATGGCCCGCCAGAATTTCGCGGCGTAAAAGCCGCCATCACCTGCCGCTCGCAAGCCCAGAAAACTTATTACGAGCAGTGGGGAGCTTTTGCCAAAAGCGCCGAACAGATTCGCGCGCTGGACACCCTCGGTGACGTTCCGATAGCAGTGATCGCGCGCGATCCCAACCGCGACAATGTGAATAGATCACGCGAAGAACGATGGCAATCCCTGCAACGCCAGTTCATGAAGTATTCGAAGAATGCTACTTACGTGGTTGCGCCAGGCAGCGGACACTCAGTTCCGTCCCAGCGTCCGGACATCATCGTTGACGTTATTCGCAAAATGGTCGAGCAGATGAGAAGTGGGATTGCTCGCGATGAAGCCGGCGCCATCCACCACTGAAGCTTCAGGCTTCAGGGACTGGTGGACAGCCTTTGAATTCCGTGTAAGTGTTGCCGATGTAGCCCAGATATTTAATCCCAATCTGGCTGGTAAAAAATCCATCCGCGGTCATGCTTCGAAGGAACGAAAAGAATTCGGTCCCCTGCGCAATGCTGGGTGTCGTCAAGGCATTTCTTCGGAACGCGATCAAATCCAGAATTTCTTTCTGCTGGGCAGGGGTGCAATCCAGATAGCTTTTGCCATAGCGGTCGGTGCAGGCGCCATCCAGCCACATCAAGCCTCCGCCAAGTTTCAACTGGTATTCCGGATTCTCGCTGGTAAGCAGATCGATAAATTCCGGCGCCCCTGCCTCGATCGCTCCTCCCGACTCCGCGTCCGGTGGAATGATGGTCTGGCACAGCGCCTGCAAAGTCTGATATTGCCGCGGACGAAAGAATTTAGGTTTGTAGGCTGCCTCCGGTTTAGCAGATTTTTCCGCCATGATCATGTTGTGCGCGTATTCCGCCGCTTGCAGGGGAATAACCCGCAGGGCGGAGCCCGCAACCGCACCGATCATCAACGATTTCAAAATATCGCGGCGCGACGGACCCTTGCCCGCAATCACGCTGCCCGAAGTTTCGTCGCTCGCATCTGGCTTTAATGACATAACTGTATTTCCCGTCTCACAAGTTACCTTTTTTTGCCTGCTCAACGATGTAGTCCGAAGCCCGCCATGAGAGCGCCATAATTGTCAGCGTGGGATTTTTGTCAGCATTGGTGACGAACGAAGCCCCGTCGGTAACGAACACGTTCTTTACATCATGGGTCTGGCAATAGCTATTCAAAGCTGACGTCTTCGGACTCGTCCCCATCCGTACAGTCCCTAGTTCGTGGATAATGACTCCGCCATCGGCGATGCCGTAGGGACGCAACCCTTGCGTTGAGGTTTTCGTTTCGTAGACGCCACCCGCCGCCTCCACTATAGAGCGAAAGGTTTCCTGCATATCTTTCGCCATCCTGGTCTCGTTGTCGCTCGCTTGCCAGTTAAAACGAAGCACTGGAATGCCCCATCGGTCCACCACATTGGGATCCAGTTCGCAATAACTCTTTTCGTTGGGGATCATTTCGCCCCTTCCTGAAAAGCCAATGAATGTACCGTAGGTGCTTCGGCACAATTGCTTGAGTCCGCCCCCGTATCCTTCGACGGCGTCACACAAGCTGTCGAAATCTCCCACGCCGGGCATGTAGCGGCCACCGGAAACTTCAATGTGATACCCACGCAGAAAATCATTTTTACGATCAAACTTCCACCACGGCACATACATATGCATTCCGCCGGTGCCGTCGTGGTTATGAGGAGGCATTTTTTCCAGTTGAGGGAAATATCCGCCTCCGTCACTGCCCACCGTATCCGTCAAATACTTTCCTACGACGCCCGAGGAGTTCGCCAGTCCGTCCGGAAATAAAGTCGACTTTGAATTTAAAAGCAGGCGCGCGGATTCACACGCGCTCGCGGCGATAATGAAGGCTTTCGCATTCACCCGTTTTTCATCGCCGGTCATCTTATCGACGTACGCAACCCCCTCTGCCTTGCCATCTTTGCTAACGACAATCTCCCGCGCCATGGCATTCGTGATTAGGTTCATGCGTCCGGATTTCTGCGCGGGCGGAATCATCACCTGACTCGAGCTGAAATTGGAAGCGGTAACACAGCCGCGACCGCATTGCCCACAGTAGTGGCAGGCAGGACGTCCGTTCAGGGGTTTAGTAATAATCGCCAGCCGCGAGGGAATGCACAGGATATCCAGACTGTCGCAAGCCTTTTTCACGATTGTCTCAGTGCATCGCGGCGGAGGCGGAGGCATAAAAATACCGTCAGGCGCGCTGGCAATATTTTCTTTGGTTCCGAAGACCCCGATGAAAGACTCGACTTTGTCGTAGTAAGGCGCGATGTCTTCGTAGGTGAGCGGCCAATCGTCGCCCATGCCATCCGAAGAACGCGCTTTAAAATCTACGGGCGCATATCGGAGGGCGATTCTGCCCCAGTGATTCGTGCGTCCCCCCACGATGCGGGAACGAAACCAGCGAAAGCGCGACCCAGCGGCTACCGTGTAAGGTTCGCCTTCGATCTCCCAGAAGCCATTGGGGGCGAGGAACTCATCGTTCAGTTCCCCCCTGAATTTTCCGCCCACGCCAATTCCGCGATGGGGAAGCTGGTAAGGCCACATGTGCTCTTTGTAGTCCTTCTCAGGATTCAGTGCGGGGCCAGCCTCCAACATCACGACATCCAGACCTCCCTCGGTGAGCACTTTGGCCGCGGTGCCGCCGGCGGCGCCGGAACCGACGATACAGACGTCGTAAACTTTAGGCGAGCGGATTACTTGCGCCAACCGGACCTCCAAAAGAAAAGTTATTACAGTTAAGAAAACCTGAGTTTCTGTAAATACTCGAAGCTGGATCGAATGTCATCGAAGGCAGATTGCGGCTCGTCATTCTCCACGAAAGAGTGCTTGATCCCAGCTTTTCCTGAGGCAGCGAAAATCTTCTTCCAATCAATTACTCCACTTCCAACATTTCTCATCTTCTTGTCGTTGCTAAAGTCTTTGACATGTACCAGGGGAAAACGGCCTGGATACTTGTCGAAATACGTTAGCGGATCAACTCCCGCAACAAATACCCAACCTAAATCCATTTCCATCCTTACTAATTCAGCATCACACTCCGATAACAGAATGTCGTAAGGAAGCTTGCCGTCCACCGGTTTAAATTCGTGGTCGTGATTATGGTAGGCGAATTGGATACCGGCTTTCTTACTGGCTTCGCCCGCCCGATTGAATGTCTCAGCGGCACGCTTCCACCCGTCTGCACGCTTCTGTATTTCATCATCCACCCATGGATTGACCACATATGAATGACCTATCGTCCGGCTGTCCTCCAGCACGCGAGGCCACTTCTCCGGACTGAGGCTCGCGTAATCAACGTGAGTTGAGGGAGCCTTCAACCCGTGGCGATCGAGCGCGCCCCGAACCTCTTTCGGAGACTTCTCAAAATATCCCGCAAATTCCAGCTCGCGATAGCCAACGGCCGCCACCTTGGCCAGCGTGCCTTCGAAGTCTTGCTTCATCTCCGCGCGCACTGTGTAAAGCTGTACACCAATGTTCTCGAGTCTTTGAGGGGAAGCCTGGTTGTACGCGGAGGCAATGCGCCGGCTTAGTAACGCCGTCGCAGCGATTGTGCCAAGAAACGTTCGTCGATCCATCAATACTCCTCGCTCTAACTTTGCTGTATATTTTCGCGCGTGATCACGCAGTGATACCGAGCAATTCGTTACGCACGTTTTTCAGAACATAGACTGCCCGCTCTACCCCAACTTCCCCGGCAAGAATCGGGTCTTCATTTTCGATGCTCAATATTCCCTGATAGCCGACGTCCATATAAGCGCGCACGATTTCTTTCCAGAGGTTTGCGCTGTGTCCGTAGCCAACCGCACGAAACGTCTCTGAAGCCTGCGACAATTCCTTGGTGAATGCGAAATTTAAGACGCCGTATTTGGCAACATTGTCCGTGAACATCACCGTGTCTTTCATATGCGCGTGATAAATCGCTCCTTGCTTGCCGAGCATATGAATGACCTCGACGGGATCGCAACCCTGCCAGAAGAGATGACTCAGATCGCAGTTCGCGCCGATCGCCTCTCCCACCGCTTCGCGCAGCCGAAGCAAGGTCATGGGATTGTAGACCACGAAATTGGGATGCATCTCAAACGCCAGCTTGTGGATGCCGTGTTCACCCGCAAACTTGGCCGCTTGTTGCCAGTAAGGGATAACTTTTTCCTTCCACTGCCAGTCCAGAGACTCGGCAAATTCCGGAGGCCAGCGATATGTGATCCAACTGGGGGACGTGTCTCGCGGACTCCCGCCCGGACAGCCTGAAAATCCAACGATCACTTTCACTTCTAACTTTTCCGCCAGCAGCACGGTACGTCGAAATGCCTCGGCGTCGCGCGCAGCAATGCTCGCATTCGGGTGCACAGGATTGCCGTGACAACTTAGAGTCGCGACATGGATGTTGCGGTCTTCAAACTTCTTCTTCCACTCACGGAGTTTCGCGGGATCATCCAACAACTCCTGCACCGGACAGTGTTTCGTGCCCGGATAACCGCCTGTCCCAATCTCCACCGCTTCAATACCCAAGCTGGATATTTTTTCGATCATCTCGTCCAGTGACAAGTGGTCAAAAACCGGATCGAATACTCCGATGGGAATTTTTCTGGTCCGGTCTTCCGGTAAAGGGGCGGCACCAGACACACCAGCGCGCGCGCCAGCTAATGCGGTAGCCGCATGGGGAGCGGCAGCAACCGCCAGTAGACTTCCAGTGGTGGTGATAAATTTCCGGCGGCTGGCTGAGTTAGGGTCGGGGATCTGCGTCATCGGAAAGGGCCTCTAGCGGCAGCTATGAGTTATTGATAGCGGCTCGAAAACGGGAATTATACGCATCTCTGGTGAGGAAAGCTCGACGAAACACAGTTTACGGAAGCAGGAGAGTAGTTCTCAAAGTGAACGACTATGAAGAAGATACATCCTTACGGAGCAGCTTTTGAACAGGCCTCACGCTTGAGATCGGCAGCCAGCAGGCGATGAAACAGGTGTTCCCCGCCCTCGCGCCGCGCGGAAAGCCTACCCGCCCCATAGGCCCTGCTCTTGAGTCCACGCTGAACGGACTCGCAGATCTCAAGGTCCTCTTCCTGAACGCCTGCCCCGGTAGCAACGCTCTGCTCGTTATAGGCGCGAGCGCCGTCCCCGGTATCCGAGAAATAAAAATCGAAAATGATCCGGCAGTGATCAGCGTCGACCGGAAGGACAAGGTTTGTATCCATGTAGCCCTCGTAGCAGTTGATCATAAAGTTCGGATACTGCCAGAAGTACCAGGCACGGTCTCCCCTCCGGGTGGATGCGGTAGCCGACTCACTCGAATTCGCTGCCACCATCGGACTCGATTGCAAGCAGTACCGGTCTTCGTTCTCAATCGTGTATTTCTTGTAATCGAGTACGCTGTTCAATCCCTTGTGCAGGTGCGGGACGTGATAACCACCATCCAGAAAATTGTCGACGAACACTTTCCAGTTGCAGTGAATGTCATAGCTGCGCGATTCGAAATAATGTAATCGGCTCACCGCCAGCGGAGCCACACGCTTGACGAGGCCGCCCAAAAAGTATGCCAGGGATGAGCTCTTGCCATCGAGATTTATGAAGATGAATTTTTCCCAAAGCTCCACCTTGATCGGAACCAATCCGTTCTGTTGTCGATCGAAATCATTCACGCCTTCAAATTCGGGCATACCCTTCAATGAGCCGTCCAGCCCGTAGTTCCAGCCGTGATACGGACAGCGCAAAATCGACGCCTGCCCACAAGCCTCCGTGACAACCGCAGCCGCGTGATGGCGGCACACGTTGTAAAAGGCGCGAAGCGTATTATCGGATCCGCGCACGACTACGATCGGCTCTCCCGCGACGCTGGTGGTAATGAACTGGCCCGGCTTTTCGACGTCACTCGCTCTTCCCACCATTTGCCAGTTCTTGCTGAACACAGCTTCCGTCTCAAGGCCTGCAACCCGCGAATCCACGTACCATGGTCCGGGAATCGTCCACGCCTCACTCAGCGGCGAGCGGTCGTCATAACTTGCGAGCACATCTTGCAGGGACATTTGCATGGACGATGGAGTCTCAGCTCTTAATTGTGTTTGCGAGCGGCGGCCGCGGCGAGGACAGCGCTTCACGTTCACTCCGTTTTACCGAATCCGATTTGTCCGTGCCGATCGCCCGCCGCAACACATCGAGAAATTGCTGGATGCGCGCATCTTTGCGCTCGGCCAGCTCGCCTTGCCGCCGGAAAAGTCCAGGATCAAGCTCTTCGATAAGTAACGCGTCTTGAAAACGCTCAACCACCCAATCAATAATCGAGACCACGGTTTCCACATCGAGATCTTTGCGAAGCTCGCCACGCTCCAGCCCAAAACGCACGAACGCAACTCTCCCGTAAGGATCTTCAGTAATCAGGAATTTATTGATTTCGCGCTTCAACGCCAGGTCGGTCCCGTAATTTCCCAACAGGTAGATGCGGTACGGTATCCAGTCTTCACGCACCATGTGTTCGGTGCGAATTAGCCAATAATGCAGGACGTCGAAAAACCCGCGCTCGCGCACTTCGACCGGAACATTTAAATAGCGCGAAAAAGAACGAGTAGCTTTTTTGTAGACTTCAAAAAAAAGTCCGTCCTTGCTGCCGAAATGCTGAAACACTGAACCTTTCGCGATGCCGAGACCGGAGGCGATATCCCCTATCCGTGCGGCCTGGTATCCGTGTTCTGCAAAATGGCGCATTGCAGCATCCACAATTTTGGCTTTTTTTTCTTCGGTGCGGGGACGTGAGGGCTTCTGTACGTGCCGCCCCGAAAATGTTACGCCAGCGCCAATTCGAGCCATCGCGATTGACCTCAAGTCAGAACGACTCTACCGGACTCGAAGGCCGAATTCAATTGATTTTTGCAAAGGGAAAGCAATCTGCGAAGGAATGAGGTGCTCTGTCAATGACCTGCGGTCATTTTTGGAAAAGGTGATTCCGCCTGGATTTAAGAACCGGAAGCGGGAACGATGCCGCTTCCTTCCGTACATTTGTAGGCGCGTCCAGCCGCTAGATTTTTAAATTCCTCTGTTTTACCACTTGGCCATTCGATCACAGCGCGCTCGATGTGATCGCGCTTCTGCAACCCGAACGTAACGGGCAACTCTGACTGCGAGAGGTAACTCGATCCTCCTTTAACCATTCGCATTTGCATGACGCCGTTGTAATAAATTCGGATCACCGCACCGATCGCATCGCGATTTGATTTTGTTCCAGCCAGAACAAACCTGATGCTTCGATTCCCGGACGTCTGGTCGTTGCGGAACAAATATGCGGGACCATTATTCGTAGTCATAAGCACGTCAATATCCCCGTCGCGATCAAAGTCTCCGCAGGCGAGGCCACGACCTACCTTCGGCGAATTAAATCCCGCCCCCACCTCGGGCGCTACGTCGCGAAACTTAGCGTGCCCATCGTTCAGAAATAATTGCGGAGCCTGCGCATAGCCAAGATTTCCGCGAATGTTCCGCACCGTCTCATCGATATGCCCATTTGCAACCAAAAGATCGAGCGAGCCATCAAGGTCAGCGTCGAAGAAAACGCATCCAAAGCCAAGCTTGTCTTTGGAACTTAACCCGACCCCAGCCCGGGTGGCGATATCGGAGAAATTTCCTGCGCCATCTTTGCGATAGAGCCCAATCATTTCATTATCGAAATTAGTGATGGCAACCCCCGGCTGGCCGGAATTCTCGAAATCGCCGGCATCAACGCCCATGCCTGCTCTGGCTTTGCCCTCGGAGCTGAACGCAATGCCAGTTTCAACGGCGACATCTTTGAAAGTGCCGTTGCGCTGGTTGCGATATAACTTGTTCGGCTGAGTATCGTTGGCAACCAACAGGTCAGGCCATCCGTCCTGATCGTAGTCGAGCATGGCAACGCCCAGCGATTTGGAACTGCTGTCGAAAATGCCACTGCTTGCGGTTACATCTTCGAAGGTGCCATTGCCGCGATTATGAAACAGCCAGCAGGTTTCTCCCCGGTAGGCCTCGGGAGTGCAATACGATTTCAGCTTGCCATCGATGCTGCAAAATACATCGTGTTCAGCGGACCACTTCACATAGTTGCAAACAAAAAGGTCGAGCAGTCCATCACGATCAAAGTCAAACCACAACGCCGATGTACTGAAAGCAACTCTGCCGCCCAGCCCACTCGCTTTCGTCACATCTATAAATGTCCCTCTGCCGGTGTTTTTGAATAGACGATTCTGTCCGACACAAGTGACCAGAATGTCCGGATATCCATCGTTGTTATAATCCCCGACGGCCACGCCCATTCCGTAAATCTCAAAATCCAATCCCGCCTTGCGCGTCACGTCGCTAAACGTTCCGTCACGATTGTTGTGGTAAAGACTTAGTGTGCTGCGCTGACGTTTGTCCCCCGGCCAATCCATGCTGTTGATAAGCAAAATGTCGGGCCAGCCGTCGGCGTCATAGTCGAGAAATGCGCATCCCGAGCCGAGCGTTTCGGGCAGCAGTTTATTTCCGTTGGCGCCGCTGTTGTGACGAAACCGAATTCCAGCGGGCGCAGTCACATCCACGAGTTGAAATCCTGGAGAAGGACTTTGTGACGCCGGCACCGCGAATGCTGACGGCAACCGCAAACTCGCTCCCCAAGCCACACCCGCCATGCCCCCAAGAAAAGAGCGGCGGTTCATGGGAGATTCACTAACCCGCTGCGGATGGCATAGACAACCAGTTCGGCGGTCTTATGAATGCCGAGCGCATCCATGATATTGGCGCGGTGCACCGCCACGGTGTTGGCGCTCAGCTTCAGATCAACGGCTATTTCCTTATTCGATTTTCCCGCGCAAATCAATTGCAACACTTCAAGCTCGCGCTCGGTCAAACTATTTGCTCGTTCACCCTTCAGCGGAGGAGACTTGGCAAGCTGGGCATCAATCACGATCTCTCCAGCAGCCACTCTTCGCACTGCCGCCCCCAATTCGAGATCGTTGGCGTTTTTCAGAATGTATCCGCGAGCCCCCGCATCGAGCGCCTGTCGCACCAACGTTTCCTCTGTGTGCATGCTCAGCATCAAAATTAGAATGTTGGGAGAAGACTCCAAAATCTTTCGAGTTGCCTGCAATCCGCTCATGCCCGGCAGCGCACAATCCATGACCATTACCTGTGGTTGCAGGGAGTGGGCGAGTTTGACTGCATCTTCGCCGTTGGCAGCTTCTCCCACGATCACCATATCCGCCTCGTCTTCGAGGATGCGGCGAAATCCCAACCGTACCAGGCTGTGATCATCTACCAGTAGTACCGAAATCTTCTCAGCCATTCGCCCTGCGCTTTTCTTTGGGAATAATTAAACGGACCAGCGTGCCTCCGCCCGTGGGCTGAAGAAACTCTATGGATCCCCCCAGCAGTTGCGCGCGCTCTCGCATCGCCACTAAGCCGATGCCGCGATTCTGCGTTGGAAGCATGATACCCGCTCCGTGATCCTCAATCTCGAGCTCTAACTGGTCTGCCCCATATTGCAGCCGTACCCATGCCGCTTTTGTGCGCGCGTGTCGCACGACGTTGTTGAGGCTTTCCTGTATCACACGATACACGTGGACAGCGGCAGACGCGTCCAGCGGAAAGCTTTGCCCCGTCTTCTCGTATTTGATGGCTATGCCCGCCTGGCGTTCGAACGTAGGAAGGTACCAATCCAGCGTCGGCTCCAGCCCAGCTTCATCGAGCATAACGGGATGCAGGGCCTGGGACAGGCTGCGCACCTTGTCCAACGCCGACTGCGCGATATCGCGCACTTCAACCAGTTCGGGACGAAGCGGTGAATTTTCTGGGACCCGATTTCTGGCGCGGCCAAGCATGGCTCCCATGGCGGTCAGAATTTGTCCAAATTCATCGTGCAGCTCGCGCGAAATATATCGCAAGGTAGATTCCTGAGTGGAAATCAATTTTTGCGCCAGCTCACTTCGTTGCTCGGAAAGCGCCGCCAACCGGACGAACAATTTTCGGTTCGCATGCATTACATAGAAACTTGTCAGTACGATTGCAATCAGTGTTGCCGCAAGAAAAAGATATACCTGGCGCTGCACGCGATCGTAAATTTCCTTCACTCGGGCGCCGGCAGCCTCCTCGCTCTCATTGTTCTGCACTAGCAATCTCGCCACTGCCGTGCTCAGCGCCGCTTGTCTGGCCTGCAAAGACAGACGGATCTGCGCACGCGCTTCCTCCTCTTTTCCCGCTCGCGCCAGGGCAAACGTCCGCTCCACGGCATCCCAGAATTGCGCTAGCGAGTTCGTTAGCAACTGGCGCTGCTCGGGAGTGCGGCTGGTCACCCCAAAGCGTTCTTCCTGCTTTAGAGCGTCGTCGAGGTCGGTACGCATGCGCTGAAACTGTCCTGACCATGCGGTAAGCGGATAAGGCTCTCCGCTGTCGAGCATGTCGCGCATCGCCAATGCTAAAGAATTCAGCTCGTTTTGGATGCGCAGCAACTGCAAAGAATCTTTTCGATTGCGATCTGACAGATTGTTTTGCAATTCCCGCAGACCAGAAATTTGCAGGGTGATGTACCAGGAGTAGACGATGATCGCCGCCAGCGTAACGAGCAGGCCTAAAACTAAACCTGCCGTGGGAGAACGCTCGGAGGACGTTTGCACGCGTGAAGAATATAACGAAGACCCGGTAACTTCCAAAAGTACGACGCTGATCTATACTCGCGCCAGATGGACAGCGAACCATTTTCGCCAGTCCGTCCAAGTCTTCTCCAGCGAGAAACCGGCGCCTTCCAGCATCCGCTGCACCATGGGCATGGTGTATTTGTAGCTGTTCTCGGTGTGAATGCGCTCTCCGGCTTTAAAGTGAAGATGTAGACGAAGCAGAGAGATGTCTACCGATTGCGCGCGCAAACTTTCCAGGAAGATTTCCATGCGCGACTGCGTCGCATTCCAAAGCGCGATGTGGCGAAAGTTATCCACGTCAAAATTTGCCCCCAGCTCGCGATTGATGCGCGCCAAAATATTTTTATCGAATCTTGCCGTAACGCCTTGTGAGTCGTCGTACGCCGGCACCAGAATTCCTGGGTTCTTCACCAGGTCCGTGCCTAGCAGAAGAGAATCGCCGGCGGATAACTCGCGGTATACCTGCCGCAGCATGTGAACCGCGTCTTCCGGATCAAAATTTCCAATACTGGAGCCCAGGTACATCACCATCTTTCGGCCGGGGATGTCCCTTAAAAAACGAAATCCCTGAGACATGTCCGCGACCACCGG
>JBDUDA010000025.1:0-19293 GCA_040003205.1 Acidobacteriaceae bacterium
CCCGAAAATTAGACTTCAACCAACGCGGCTCTAAAGAGCCGCTCTTCCACGTTCTTCAGATTGCGTTGCGAGCGGGTGAAGACTAACTTCGGAACCGTGCGCAACTTGTGGGATTTGTTGCGAGGCAAACTTAAGAAGCTACCGTGGAAGAGCGGCCATTCATGGCCGCGTTAGAATCCGAAATAGAGTTCCGCCCTTTAGGGCCTGAAAACGCGAGGGACGACCCAAACTTCCCCCAGCGCGGCTCTAAAGAGCCGCTCTTCCACAATGCGTTAAGGCGTCATCTTTCCCGTTGCAAGATAATTTTGCGGAGGGACTCCAAACGCGTCGGCCACGCGATTAAAAAAAGCGAACATCGCAATAATATAAACCGCCTCGGCGATCTGATCTTCTTTCCATCCCACATCGCGTAGTCGCTGCACGTCTTCCGCAGTCGAACGGGAAGCAGTTTCCGTGATGAGCTTTACATAATCCATCAGCGCGACTTCTTTCTCCGCGAGGTCAGCCTCTTGCAGCTTGCCCTCAAGAATCGCCGTGACGCATTTATCATTTGCTCCCTGAACCCGCAGGAAGTAAGCGTGGCTATCCAGTCAATATGGACAGCGATTCAGATAAGAGACATAGCTGGCAATCATCTCTTTGTGCCGGCGAGAGAGATGGCCCTCAGAGAAATGAATGGTGTTGGAGAAATCGACTACCTGCCGTAGGAAGTCAGGACGTGCGCCAAAGCATTTAATGATGCCCGGGACCTGCGTGCGTCCCGAACCCGCGCGCCAGTAGTCATACGCGACCGCCGTCTCGCCTATGGCATCGGCATCTTCGATTATCTTGATTTTCGTTTCTAAAATGCCGCTCTCGGAATTTTCTCCAGTTCCAGACTTCGCTGACATTCCGTCATCCTCAGAACGTTAGTTTAGCCGCCAACTGAAAAGCGCGCGGGCCGCCGGAGCCGAAAACGCCGCCAGCGGTGGATACCGGCTTCCCAAATGCCGATGAAAAATTAGGATTCGTAGCGTCCGGCACCAGCGAATTGAAGAATCCAGAATAATTGTTCTTGCTGGTCCCTAAAATATTCGTTTTGTTGAAGAGGTTGAATGCCTCCGCGATTCCTTGCAGAGTAAAACGCTCTCCCAGATGGAAGTCTTTGGAGAGTCGCAAATCGAACGAATTGAAAGTGTCGTTGAAGCGAGCGTTAGGAGAGACATTGGGCAGAGCGAGACCATGGGAATTTATAAAAGCGTTCAGCTCAGCGCCGCTATGAAACTGGCGTCCACCCGCGTTGCGGCCCAGTTCCGACACGCGCTTGCCGCTGCCATCGCCGAGCAAAATGTCCATGGGAACTCCCGATCCGTAAGTCCACAACGGAGAGAGCCTAAATCCAAATGGCAAGTCGGCAACGCCTTGCACTACTAGGCGATGGCGCTGATCGTTAGGAGCAGGTCCGTATTCGCGGCGCAAATTATTCGGATCAAGCGGCGGATACCCAAAAGGAATCTGATCGTAGTTCGCATAGTCCAAAGCCTTGGAAAGCGTGTAGGCCAGGTGAAACTGGTAATGCTGACTGAGATGCTTATCCGCCGTAAGCCACAACGCGTCGTAGTGTGTGTTCACGCTGGATTGCAGGTCTGTCACAGTTTCCGGTCCACTGGACGCCGGGTTAAACACCGAGCCCAGAGGCACGCCAATAATGAAATGCGTTCCGAAATTGTGGATGCCGTCGGCGCGCACTACCCATCCCTTGCCAAATCCGCGCTGCACTCCGAGGTTGAACTGCTGCACCATGGGGTTCTGCAAGTTGTTATCAATGACGTTCATACCCTCGGACGCGCCGCCAGCGCCGGGGATAATCGGCCCAGAAAAGGGATCAGAGAACGTCGGCGCTCCTGGCTGGAAGCTGCCAAAAGGTGTGAATGGCGGATTCAGGAAGAAGAAATTTCCTTCACGCACGTTGATGGGTAGCGCACGTCCATCCAGTCCCCGCTCTAAGGAGGCAATCTCGAGCGTCACGCGGTCGTAGTAAATACCGTACCCACCATGCACGCTGAAGTTGCCGCTCTTGGTCGCCCAATTAAATCCAACGCGAGGGCCGAAATTATTCCCGTCCTTGTGACGATTTCCGTGAAGAAATGGCAGCAGGATTGAATTGATCTGATTGTAATGACCGACATTATTTACGTCGGTATCGAGCTCATAGCGAAGTCCCAGATTGAGGGTGAACTGTGGGTGGATTCGCCAGTCATCCTGCACATAACCGGCAATGTAATTGTTGTCGGCGTTAGGAATGATAAGAGTCTGATCGGGAATGCCGCTTCGGATCGTGACTTGGAATAGAAGGTCCTGATCGTTAATTACCCCGTCGCCATTGCGGTCCACGGTGGCGAAATTCTCCATGAATTCGACCGCCCCGCCGCGAAAGACGCCGAGACTGAAGTCCGCATTGATACGCTGGAACTCTACTCCGAGGTGGAGATTATGTTTGCCACGAGTCCAATCAATGCCTTCATTCCATTGCAAACGCTTTTGCGTTGTCCCTTGTGGAGCATCATAAGTGGCTCCGTCAGCCAGGCTGGGGAAATCGAGTTCCGGCCCGAAGTTCACTGGAGTGATTGCATTCGCGAAATCATTGAAGCTGAAGCTGGCGCGATTCAGCAAGGTTGGAGAAAGCACGCGCGTCCACGAAGTCTGGAAGGTCTGAATATTATTTCGCGAATCCTGCCTCTGCGAGGCTGAGCCAATGGGCGCTCCCGCAAGAAAAGGAGTTACTCCAGTGGCCTGCTGGCGCTGGATGCCGTAGTGAAATGTGAGCTGATCGCGTCGCGAAATCTGCCAGTCAGCGCGTAGGATCCCTAGCGGATTCGAGAGAGGTTGGCGGGCGAAGTTATACGAGATTGAACCTCCGCCTCCAGTTGGATTCGGTAGCCGAGTTCCAACAAGAAGACCGCCGAGTTCATCGCGATATTCAAAACCCCCAAAAACCCACGCTTTATCTCGTACCAGCGGACCGCCAAGCGTGCCAGCATATTGCTGCCGTCGAAAGGGCGGAGTTCCAGTGTTGACAGCCGAAGAATTGAACGTTGGTGGCGCCGCCTGAAGGGCCTTGTCCCGCTCATAAACCGACGCCGAGCCATGCACACTATTACTGCCAGATTTCGTGACCACATTAACGACCGAAGATGCAGATCGACCAGATTCGGCTGAAAATCGATTCGTCGCCACCTGAAATTCCTGCACTGCATCTTCTGGAACGTTGAGCAGCATGCCGCCGACAACGTCGTCGTTATCGTCCATACCATCGATACTGACGTTGCCTCCGCGCCCCAGTTGGCCGGCGGACGAAATTACAACTGTATTCTGTTTCGTCGGATCAAAGTTCGGAGCGATGGTATTGCCCGGCATCAGCAGCGCCAGCTCCAAAAAATTGCGCCCGTTCAGCGGCAGATTATCGATTTGCTGCGCGTTGACTACGCCATCCACGACCGATGAAACCGTGTTCACCTGCTGAAGCAGCGCGGCATCGGTAACGTTCACCGTAGTCGTTGGTGAGGGTATCTGAAGTCTCGCCTTGAGGTCTTCCTGCTGGCCAACTTCCAGCCGGACTTTGGTTGAGTAGCTCTTAAAGCCGGACGCTTGCACCCTAATTTCATACTCTCCCGGTGCCAGATCATTGAAAACGAACCATCCCGCGCCGTTAGTGAACGTGGTGCGCTCGATTCCTCTGGCGGTCTGCTGCGCGGTTACTTGCGCGTTCTTGATCACTGCGCCTTGAGGATCCGATACTTCGCCACTCAGCACTGTAGTTCCAAGCTGCTGGCCGGCACCAAACGTTGTCGCGAGAGAGATCAAAGCGATGACGAAAATATTGCCCCGGAAACAATTAAGGATGTGCGAGTAATTCAAAGAGGGAACTCCCTTCGCATGAAGCGACTTCAAGGTTGTGAGGTGAGGACTTATGCCCGAGCCAGCCTCAATGATTACTTCTGCTCGGTCTGGGCGGCAATTTTCTCGATCACTAGCGCGGTCGATCCGCCCCGCTGGAACGATTTTCCGCTTGCGCTGACCTTTTGTCCTGCAAACGGCAGCAGCTTGTCGTTCTGTCCAGCGGATGGAGTCGTGTCAGCGATCGGCCAATAGATGGTGCCGTTTTCTCCCAGAATGACCAATGGCGAGCCCGCCTTGGCGCATGCGGTAGCACATTCGGAGCTGATAGGTTTCTTCGGGCCTCTGGTGAAGGCGCAAGCAGAATCGAGAACGTGGCCCTTAACCGCGACTGATTTGCCGCCATCATCCGATGCAGCCACTGCAACGACGAGCAATAGCAAGGGAAATATGACCTTGAATGCATGCTTGGTCTTCATCTGCGCACCTCTTGAAATGTTTTCGGCTTTGAATGTGAAAAAGCGTCCGCGCAAAACTAAAGGGCAAGAGTGGGCGATGCAATAACGTAAAACTACTAGGAGAGAGCGGACGCCAACAGAGTGCAGACATCCTTACAAAATTAGAACCAGGATCGTGAATAATAAATGACGGTTGTCGCGTCTCTTGCGATATGGCTTGTTGGTCTGCCGGGAACGCCCGCCGTGAGCAGGCCTGCGAAAAAAGAAAGGGCATCTATCAAAGATGCCCTAACCTGAAGATTACCGCGTCGAGAAATTCTAGCGTCTTCCCGCGCCTCGAATCGCATGGTAGATGACTAAAACCACTACTGCTCCGACCACCGCAACAAACAAACTGTAAAGGTTTAACCCGGTTACTCCGTGGGCCCCAAACATACTGAAGAGGTAGCCGCCAACCACGGCGCCGATGATTCCCAAGATGATGTCGAGAAGCACCCCTTCGCCTGTTTTGTTAACTAACTTACTGCCCACAAAACCAGCGATAAGACCTAAAACGATCCAAGCAAGAAAAGACATAGCCCATCCTCCTTAATTAGTTAGCGCGACGACGATAATACGCTGACCCCTGATTTGACACAACGCCTTGGATGCAAACGGGAAGAACGCGGCGATATTAGCGGCTAAGAAGTTTTGAGAGCATCACGTCACTTATCCGTGCCATCTGCTGCCCAATGTGTTGCTAGATTAAGTTTTTGGTCCCCGATCTTACCTCAGCTACCGCCAGTGACAAACTCGGTTACAATCTCCCCCATGGCAAACCTAACTGGACTAGACAAAATAGTGACCGAGCTACGAGCGGAACGAACCAACCTTGTGAATCAACTCAGACATGTGGATGCTGCACTTTCAGTTCTGGGTAAACTACATGGAAAAATAGAAGTGACGATTACTAAAACGAGGCGTCGAGGACTTTCCGCCGCTGCCCGCAGAAAGATCTCCATCGCTCAAAAGGCGCGCTGGGCGCGAGTGAAGGCAGGGAAAAAGTAGAGGCTCGGCGGCAGACCTTCAGTCACTGAATTCAGACGCACACATGAAGGAGACAAAATGGATCATCCGTTCGGGAGACGACTAAGCTTTGCATCCGCATTCCTCATCTGTGCGATTGCGGTTAATGCCTGTGCGCAGTCATCCGATCGTCAACATAAGTCGGAACAGATCCCCGAGTGGAAGAATGCCGAAAAGTCTCCGGATGCGCGCGCTGATATGGTGCTTAGACAAATGACGCTAGAGGAGAAGCTCAGCCTCATTCATGGAATGGGTATGCCGGGCTGGGGCAAGCCCATGCCTACGGATCATCTGGGAAACGGCGGCGCCGGCTTTGTGATGGGAATTCCGCGGCTGGAAATTCCATTCATTCAGATGAGCGATGCCGCCTACGGAGTTCGGAGCAGCGGGGATAACGGACGCTACTCCACCGCGCTGCCATCCAATCTGGCGTCCGCTGCAAGCTGGGACACCCAAGCCGCCTGCGATTACGGAACCCTGATCGGGCGCGAACTGCGCGCTCAGGGTTACAACATGACATTAGGTGGCGGGGTCAACCTCACTCGCGAGCCGCGCAATGGCAGGACGTGTGAATATTTGGGGGAAGATCCCATCCTCGCCGGTACGCTCGTGGGTAACCGAATCAAATGCGAGCAGGCCCAACATGTGATTGGCGACATCAAGCATTACACGCTGAATGACCAGGAAAGCGGACGCGATGAAGTCAATGCGATTATTGAGAAGCGAGCGCTTCGCGAAGGCGACATGCTGGCATTTGAAATCGGCATTGCCACTGGAAACCCCGGGGCGGTCATGTGTTCTTACAACTCCGTTAACGGCGACTATGCGTGCGAAAACAAATACCTGCTCACCGACGTGCTTAAGAAAGAATGGAACTTCAAAGGCTTCGTGGTTTCCGATTGGGGCGGCACTCACAGCGCGGTGAAAGCCTCTGCTGCTGGATTGGACAACGAAGAACCGCGCGGCGACTATTTCGGCGAGCCATTCAGACAGGCTTTAAAAGCTGGGAAAATTCCCATGGCGGAGTTGGATGAACACGTCCGCCGCATTCTGCGATCAGAGTTCGCCAGCGGAATCGTTGACCATCCAATGCAGAAAGGCGTTGTGGATGTTGAGGCGGGATTCGAAACGGCACGACGGCTTGCGGAGCAGAGTACGGTCCTGCTCAAGAACAGCAATGGAGTGCTCCCGCTCGACCGGGCAACCATACGCTCGATCGCAATCATCGGACCGCACGCCGACACTGGAATGATTTCCGGGGGAGGATCTGCGCAAGTAGATCCTCCAGGGGGACCGCCTACAAAGTGGCTGGACCATGTATGGTTTCCAACCTCTCCCTTGAAAGCCGTAAGTACCAAAATTCCAGGCGTCAATGTGCAATTCGATTCCGGCAGCAACGCGGCATCGGCCGCAGCGCTCGCCAAAGAATCCGACGTTGCAATCATTTTTGCTTATCAGTGGGCAAGCGAGGGCATGGACCTGCCCAATCTATCTCTACCCGAGGCACAGGATGCGCTGATCGAACAGGTGGCCGCAGCGAATCCGCGAACCATCGTCGTGCTTGAAACCGGCACGGCAGCGACGATGCCGTGGTCCGGAAAAGTTAGTGGAATTTTAGAGGCGTGGTACGCCGGCAGCAAAGGCGCTGAAGCAGTCGCGAATATTCTGTTTGGCGACGTAAATCCGAGCGCCAAGCTGCCCATCACTTTTCCGCGCAGTGAGGCTGACCTGCCCCATCCGCAGTTGGTGCAACCCCCGCCCGCAACGCGGATTAACGATGATGACCGCAGAACTTTATTGACGAAGCCGACTTTCAGCGTGCATTACGACGAAGGGCTGAAGGTCGGATACAAATGGTACGACGCCGAGAAAAAACCGGTGCTGTTTCCCTTTGGCTTCGGACTCTCTTACACGACTTATAGTTACTCTGATCTGAAGGTAAGCAATGGTACTGATAACGATAAAGACGTGACGGTGGCCTTCACGGTGAAGAATGCCGGAAGCCGCGATGGTGCTGAAATCGCTCAAGTCTACGCAGCGCTTCCGGTGGCAGCGGATGAACCTCCCAAGCGGCTGGTGGGTTGGAGCAAGGTACTCCTCAAGGCTGGCGAAAGCAAAGAAGTAAACGTGACGGTACCTTCTAAATATTTGTCCATATTCGACGAAGCCGCCAACGGATGGAAACAGCTTCCCGGAAGCTATTCAATCATGGTCGGCGGGTCGTCCCAAGATATGCCGCTGGTAGGAAAAATCAGCGTTAACTGAACCGCTAGATTCGAACTAATCGTATGAATCCACTGATGTAAGCGACGACTGGCTGATCGTTTTCCAGAACGAGCCATATCCCTTCAAAAACTGACTGCCGCTCCCTTTACGCGGACATCCAACCCGCATAGCATGCATCTCAATAGCAAAATTTCCGCAGATCAGAGGATGTGTCATGCGAAAACTTGGTATAGGGATTGGAATTTTAATTTTGGTGGTCATGGTGGCAATTGGGATCTTTGCTGCCACCTTCGATGTCAACCGGTATCACGCACTCGTTCAATCTGAGTTAGAGCGTCGCCTCGGCCGCCAGGTCACTCTGGGAGAGATGCATTTGGGCATCGTTCCGCCTCGTTTTCGGGTGCAGGATATAGCGATCGCGGACGACTCCAGCTTCAACTCGCAGATACCTTTCGTCCAAGCCAAAGAGTTGGATGTCGCCGTCAAGCTGATGCCGCTGTTGCAGAAAGACATCGAAATTGACTCTCTCAATCTGCAAAGGCCGAGCGTCGAACTGATCAAGAACCAGCAGGGCAAATGGAATTTTTCGTCCGTAGGCGCGAGTTCGCAACCTGCCAAAACCTCCGGCAATCAGCAGTTTTCCCTCGCCGCGCTGACGATTGAAGATGGGCAGGTCGCTATCACTGACCAGCAAAGTGCCAGCAATCTGCGATCTGTCTATGACCATATCGATGTCACGCTGCGCGATTTCGCGCCCAATCAGCCCTTCTCGATTGATGCAGCCGCCCACCTGCCAGGAGCGGGCAAGCAGGAAGTCCGGCTGAAAGGGACAGGAGGTCCTATCATGCAGGCCGAGCCCGCCACGACTCCATTTCAGGGGACCGTCAACTTACAGAGCGTTGCGATTGCCGGATTGCAGCACTTTCTCAACTCTCCGGCATTGGTCAACACCGACGGCATCGTCTCTGGCAACTCCGACATAAGCAATCAGGCTGGAAAGCTGGCGGTCAAAGGGCAGCTCTCGGTTCAACAGGGCAAAATCCGCGGCACGGAGTTAGGCTTCCCCGTGACCGCCGACTACGACATCACGGACGATCTGAAAGCAGACGCGATTTCCATCCGTAATACGAATCTGAAACTGGGTGCGACCCCGCTGAATATTTCGGGTACGGTCAACGCTAAGCCGACTCCGCCGGAACTCAATCTCGATCTGAAAGCTTCCAATGTTTCGATTGCGGAAGCGGCAAAACTCGCCTCCGCCGCGGGCATGGGTGCGTCAGCGGCAGTAAACGTCACTGGAAACGTGAACGCTGATATCAAAGCCACGGGCGCGGCAACAAAGCCGGCACTGAATGGCACCATCAACGGAAGAGATATTCAGGCCAGCGGAAAAGACATTGCTCAGCCTGTACAGATCAAGAGCATCAACCTCAGGCTGACTCCCAATGAGATCGTCTCGGATAACTTCAACGTCACTTCCGGAGGCACCACCCTATCGTCGCAATTCAGCGTGCGCGACTACACCGCGAAGTCCCCAGCCATCAACGCCACCGCACACGCTGCGAATGCCGCCCTTCCCCAAATTCTGGCCATGGCAAAAGCCTACGGAGTAACCTCGCTCGACAAACTAACCGGCGCCGGGACCCTTAATCTCGATCTAAAGGCCGCCGGAACACTCCAGGCCATGGGGTCCAACGAAATCATGAGGGCGCTCAATGGCGCAATCGTTGTGGCTTTCAACAACGTTCGCTATGCCGGAACGGACATCAATCACGAAGTAGCCTCCATCGGCGGATTCCTGAAAGGCAACGAGGCAGACAAGGGATACACCAACATCAGTAAAGTGACTGGCAACATTGCCATCAAAAGCGGCATTGCCCAGACCAGCAATCTACAGGCGTTGCTTGACTTGGGCAGCGTTGGAGTTACGGGAACAGCAAATCTCGTAGACCAGACGCTGAATCTGCACGTGGTCACGGTAATGTCGAAGGATTCCAGCCAGAAAGCCGGCGGGACAGGCGTTGGCGGATACATGCAAAGCGCGCTCGCCAACAATCAGGGCGAACTAGTCGTACCCGCAGTAGTGACCGGAACCTTCCAGAAGCCAAAATTTACCCCCGACCTACAGCAGGTGGCGCGCATGAAGCTGAATGGATTGGTGCCAAACTTCAGCAATCCGTCGGCGGCGGTATCGGGGGTGCTGGGTAATCTTCTAGGACAAAAGCCAGCCAATCAGCAAACGCCGCAATCGCAAGATCAACAGCAGAGCGCAGATCCGGTGCAGCAAATCATGGGATTGTTCGGAAAGAAGAAGCCCGCAACCCCACCCGCGCAGCCGCCAAAATAGACGGCAAGTTCGAGGCAAATAACAAGGCGCACTCAAAATTCGAGTGCGCCTTTCGTTTGAGGACAAGCTTTGATTAGAAGCTAAAGCGTGCCTGTAGTTGAATTGTACGGCTACCCAAGCCTCGACCTGCCACGCCAAAGTCAGAATTGACGCTGGCAATCGAGCCATCTGGATTCACCGACCCGAGGTTCCCGTCAATCGACGAGCCATCGATGTTCAGCTTGTTAAAGACATTGTAGACATCGGCACGGATTTCAAACTTCGCATTTTCTCCCAAACCTTTAAGGTGTGGAAGTCCGAAGCCTTTGCTGATACTCGCGTCCACGTCGCTGTAGCCGGGACCCGTCAAGCTGTTGCGATGGATTCCTGGCGTCACTCCCCCAGTAGCGGCGGGAAATACAGGTCCAGGAACGAACGTCGGCGCAGCGAAGAACTGCGTGCCATTGCCGCCGAAGTTCGGGTTTACTGCCTGTTGGAAAGTACTGTTAGAGGTGCTGGTACCGAACCCCGAACCTATACCTGCCGGGCGCAAGGTTCCGTATCCGCTACCCTGGTAATAGAAGCCCGTGCTGGCGTTGTAGAACGGATCAAATGGATATCCGGAGTGAATGTTCCAAATGCCGCTTAACGCCCAACCGCCCGCGATTTTTTCCGCCCAGCTATGGCTGCCACGGAAAATTACCGGTTGCCACAATCCGAACAGCTTGAATGCATTGCGGACGTCATAGTTAGCCCGACCGTACGCAGCATGAGTGTTGAATGGATAAGGGTCCTGGTAGTACGGCCCAGAATTTTCATCCATGGACTTCGCCCAGGTATATTGCGCGGACGCCTGGAAGGTGTGCGCGAAATTATGGGTCAAGGTGGCGATCATCGCGTTGTAATTGGAAGTACCAGTGTTGCCCCAGAAGTTCACGCTCTGCACGATGGGGTTCAAAGGCACTCCGAAGGCTCCCGCGATAGTGTTGTAGTTGCTGTGAATAAGGACGTGACGGGTCTGATTTCCTTGATATCCCAAGGTGAAGACCATGTTGTAAGGCAGCTGATCTTGCATGTCAAAGGAGTAATGGTAATTGGTAATGGTCTTGGGATTCGACTGGAAGGCTGCGACAGTGGTTGTCCCGGTCAACGGCAGGTTGTTGCTGCCAAACGTTGTAATCGCGCCCGGGTTAGGAGCGTATCCGAATAAAGAGTGTGTATTGCCCGCGGTCTGGTAGAGAATGCCGGTCCCGGCGCATGTTGGGTCGGTGAAGGGATAGGGACAGAAGAAATTCGCCGACACCGCGTTGGGTGGGTTGCCGCTGCCGTTGGCAGTAATGGCAAGCTCATTCTGGTTGAAGTTAATTCCAAAGCCTCCGCGGAATACAACTTTGCTGTTGAATCGATTGGGGGACCAGGCAAAACCTACGACTGGACCGAAGTTGTTTTTCTGTGGGGTATAAATATTCCCGCCGACCCTGATCCGGGCATTCGTAAGCTGAGCCGAGCCCGAGCCAAATTGGAATACGTCCTGGTTATTTTGTTTGGCATAGAGTGCGCCAAAGTATGACCAGCGCAAACCAAGGTTGATGGTGAGATTAGGACGCAGCTTGATGTCGTCCTGGCCAAAGATTCCTGCCATGTTTTCGCGGTCATCCTGACGGTTGGCAAAAGGAATGCCGGTCTTTGAATCGAACTGACCAGTTTCTTGATAGGGAGCATCATTCGCGAAGTCCCAAAGGCTGTGGAAGTTAAAGCCGGGACGCGCAACGTAGACCGGATTATTCAAGTAGAACAACCGGGTGAACTCGCCTCCCACTTTGATACTGTGACGGCCGGCGATTTTGGTCAAAACGTCGTTGTAGGAATAGGTCCATTGATTTAAGTTGCTCGGTCCAGGGGCTCCAAAAAATTGAGGCGAGCTTCCTGCCGAGCTGCCAATTACATCAATGTTGGCCTGCGGCAGTCCAAAGGCGGCTTGCGGATTGCTGCTGACTTCGTTCCACCGCCACCCGGCGGCATTCGCGCGCGCCTGATTGAGAAGCGAAGGCGAGAACGTATGGTTCCAGATGAGAGAAAAGGCATCGTTGATCTGGGAATGGTGCCAGAAATTCTCCCGGCGTACTGGTCCGTTGAAATTGGTGGTGTCCACCGGTACCCAGTAGATGGTGGAACTGAGTTTATCTTTCTGCGTGAGCTGAACGTCCAGACGACCGTTGTATTGCTTCTGCGACGTTTTGATCGGATTCACAGTGTTGAAGAATGCCAGGTCGGGTATTCCATCCAACCCGCCGCCCACGCCGGGCTGATTGGCATTGCCCCCGTAAGTCAAATCCTGCGTGCCCAATGGTGAAGTCAGCGGAGAACCGACGTCCAGCCCGCCAGCGGTGGTGTTGCAATTAACGCCTTCCACCAAACCTACCGAGACACATGTTCGCGGGATGATGCTACTCGCAGATACCGAATTTCCCGGGAAAGACAAATACTTTGCCGCGATACTGCCCGCCGGGCCGGCAGAGGCGTCAAACTGCGAAGTCTCGTACCACCCTTGCGCCGTGCCCGAAGCGGCAGTAGGACTAGCTTCGTAGTTGAAGAAGGCAAATATTTTATTCTTCCAGATGGGGCCACCAAGACTTCCTCCGTATTGGTTGAACCGGTTGTCATCGCGATTGAGGCCTCGCTGCGCAGGCGTGCCTGCCTGGTTCGAGCCAATGCCGTTCCATCGCTGATAGGCGTTCAGTCCGGGGCGGGAGGCTTTGAAAAAAGCGCTGCCGTGCAGATCATTGGTTCCGCTCTTGGAAGTCACCTGAATTTGTGCGCCACTGAAACGACCGTTTTCCGCGTCGTAACTGTTGGAGACAACCTTCATGTCTTCCACAGAATCTTCACTGGGCGTGATGATTGAAGTCCCGCCCCACACTGCACTGACCGTGCTGATTCCATCAATCGTGATGCCATTATTTTGGTACTGCCCACCCGCGCTCTGTATCTGCGGACCGTTCTCAGTATTAAAGACGCCACTGCTGCCACCGGGGCCTTGGTTTCCCGGTGTGTTGTTGGACCCGCCGCCCCCCTTTTGCGAAGCATCTCCAAAGACCCCCGGAGCCAGCTGCGCCAACTGAAACACGTCGCGGTTAAACGATGGCATGTGCTGAATCTGATTGCTGTTGATGGTTCCGCTCAGAGTCGCGGTTTCGGTGTCCAACGCCATGGTGGTGCCGGACACCGTGATGGTCTCCGATGCTCCGCCTATGCCGAGCTGAGATCCAAAGAGTTGAGCTGCTCAGGAATGATCTGCACCTGTTCGAGCTCTTGCTTCTTAAAACCCTCGTGCTCCGCAGTGAGTTTGTAGGGCGCCGGGGCCAGTCCGTTGAACTGGTAAATCCCATTTTCGTCCGAGGTCGTTACCATGGTGTTATTAGTATCAGTGTTAACTAAGGTTACGGCGGCGCCGGAAATTACTGCGCCCTGGGTATCGGCTACAGGTCCGCGGAGCGAAGCCCGGTATTGGGCGTGCGCCAGGATGGATAGGCAAAACGTGCAAACAAGCAGGAGGAGGAATTTCACTTTCGGAGTGCTACGGCTCATGGACTCACCTCAAAACGGAATCATTCCGGTCAAAATTCGAATGTTCAATCCGCGGGACTTAGGACGTATGGTGTCTTCTTGGGTACTGAAGTTAACCTATAGACTGTTATCTTAAATGCAAACTGTCTATACAGTCTTTGTGGCAGGAGTTTCTAAGGGTGTCGACAGAGGTACAGAGGGAATGAGATCGGGTAGATGCGGTTATTTGTGCCAGAGAGTGGAAAGAGCTTGCGCGGCTTCCGCAAGTGTTCGTTTGCGCTGCAATTCCTCTCCCTCAGCGCGGGTTCGGATAGCTCGCTTACGTTGGAGCATCTGATCCGCCGGCCTGAAAGGGCGGGAATCTTTATCTGAGTGTAAGACCACCATGGCAGCGTCGAAGATTTGCTTTGCGTCGGGAACGTTTGCGTTTGTGCTCATAACGTGACCAGTACAATAGATTGTCGGGCGTTGCACAATACAGGCAAATCTTCACAGGGATTTGGAAAGATAACGTAGGAATCGGCGGCGGTGCCATTAGAAGAGTGGAGTTAATTCCTTTCGTTTGATGTCGAACATAAAAAGCTCTAACGGTACCGTCAGCAACTCATACGTCTTGGCGGAGGCTCAAACCAGCGTACTAAAACTCCCATCGAGATTTAGCCGAAGGTTTAGGGTGGAGCTATGAGACCCTGATCCGAAGCAAATTGTGGGTAGTGGCTCAATTTCAAAATAACCTGTCATCTCGACCGGAGTCGTGGATTCGCGCAGCGAAAACACCGCGGAGTGGAGAGACCTGCTTTCCCCCGTCTAATAGCAGGTCTCTCGACTCCGCAAAGCCAGGCGGCTTTGCTTGGCTCGAGATGACAACCTTGGGTTGTAGTTTTGGAATTGAGCCACTACCAAATCGGTCTGTCTAACAGCAATCCATTGGTCAAATATAACGAGGTGACACATGGCGTGTAATCCAGAAGCGCTGAGGCATGTCCCGCTATTCGCGTTGTTAGATGATGACGAGACCGCAGTTCTGGCAGGACAAGTCGAGCTCAAAAAGTTTGCCGCTCGACAACGTATTTACAAGATCGGCGACCCGGGCGGCCAGGCCTATGTGATGGTGAGCGGGAAGGTCCGTGTCACCACAGTGGATGAAGACCATCAGGAAGTTGTGGTGGACGAGCCGCAGCATGGGGAATTCTTCGGATTCGCATCCATGTTGGAAGAAACCCTGCATCAGACCGCTGCTACCGCCCTCGAAGAAACCGAATGCCTCGAGGTTGACCGCGACGACATCGCTGTATTGCTACAGCGAAAGCCGTTGGCAGCGATGACCATGCTGGCGGTTCTGGGGCGACAGTTTCATGCTTCGCAGCAGCTTGTCCGCATTAGAGCAAATCGCAATCCCAACGAATTGATTGAGAAGGAAGCGACCTTTGGTGAGCGCATAGCGGACGCGGTCGCGCGTTTTGGCGGTTCCTGGACTTTCATCATTACCTTCGGAGTAGTGCTGGTTATTTACACCAGTCTGAATTCCGCGTTGCGAGGTTCGGCCTGGGACCCGTATCCGTTTATTCTTCTGAATCTGTTCTTGTCGATGTTGGCAGCGATTCAAGCGCCGGTGATCATGATGAGCCAGAACCGTCAGGATACAAAGGACCGCTTGCGCGGAGAACTCGACTACGACGTCAATCGCCGCGCTGCCTCGGAGATTCAGGGCCTGGCTCACAAGCTGAATCTTTTGGGCGACAAGATCGTAGACGTGGAAGACCTGCTTCGCGAAAAAACTGCGAAGCAATAACGCGCGCATTCGCTGCTAGAAGGCAACAAGCGGGCGTGACTTCGATGCACTTTCGAGTAAGGTTTTCCACCTATTTCGCTTGCGGCTAAGCAGTCGAGTTCGTACACTCCAAAAACAGAGTCATTCCCAACGCCACTGCGTCATCGAAAACTGGAGACGCAGCGAGAAGTACTGCTTCCGCTGTTTGTGCATCCGCTTCGCCAACTAAAAACAGACTGAAGGCCTCGCTCTCGGGCAGGCTTCATCGACGCCTCGGGATATGCCCGTCCAAAAATCGTCGGGCGGTAACTCGGGCACGCTCAGGAGAAATCGTGAACTGGAAAAATCTCAGAAATACCAGCATGAACAACGCACTCGCAACCTTGGCGATTATTGGGGTAATTCTGAGTGCCATCCCCTCCGCCCGTGCCGGCACCTACGACGGACCGGCGGAATTGCCTCGCGTATACATTCAGAGCTCACTTGCGAACACGCCAGCACCGGGCAAGACTTTGACCGTCGCCGCAGGGGGAAGCATTCAGGCCGCATTGAACCAGGCCAGTTGTGGAGACACGATTCGGCTGCAAGCGGGCGCTACCTTCACCGGCGTGTACATTTTCCCGGCAAAGAAATGCGATAACGCGCACTGGATCATTGTCCGGACCAGCGCTCCCGATACCAGCCTTCCGCCCGAAGGCACGCGCATAAAACCATGCTATGCAGGCGTGAGCTCACTTCCCGCGCGGCCGGCATTCAATTGCACTTCCACGGCGAATGTGATGGTGAAGCTTGTGATGGGGACAAATTTCGGCTCGGGACCAATCGTCTTCGCACCCGGGGCGAATCATTACCGCCTGATTGGTATCGAGGTCACGCGCCGACCGGGCGCCTACATTATTTACAATTTGGCTTTTGTCTCCATCGGCGGTTCCGCCAGCTACCTCGTATTCGACCGCGTGTGGATGCATGGCACAACGAACGATGACACCAGCCGTGGCGTGCTGCTTTCGGGCCTCTCCAACGTTGCCATCGTGGATTCGTTCTTTACGGATTTTCACTGCACTGCCCTCACGGGAGCGTGCTCGGATGCGCAAGCCATTCTGGGCGGGATCGGGAATATTCCCAGTAGTACCTATAAAATCGTGGACAACTTTTTAGAGGCTTCCACGGAAAACATTATGTTCGGCGGAGGCAACTCACCTTCCGCGCCCGCGGATATTGAAATCCGGCGTAACCACTTTTTCAAACCGCTGTCATGGATGAAGGGACAGCCGAATTTTGTCGCGGGAAATAGCGGTAATCCTTTCACTGTCAAAAACTTCTTTGAATTGAAGAACGCTCAGAGAGTCTTGTTCGAAGGAAACATTCTGGAGAATACCTGGGGCGGATTCTCCCAGACTGGCTTCGCGATGCTGCTTACTCCCAAAAACCAAATGATAAATGGAATCAACATTTGCCCCTTGTGCGAAGTCACCGATATTACTGTCCGCTATTCCACGATCAGCCACGTAGCTGGGGGATTCCAAATTGCGAACGGGGTCGCCGGAAGTGCCGGCGCGCTAGCCGGGGAGCGGTACAGCATTCATGACGTCGTAGTCGACGACATCGACGGAGCCAAATACAAGGGTCCTAGTTTGTTCGCTCAGATCTCGTCGGCAGCGGGCGCTCCATTGCTGAACAACGTCTCAATCGGTCATGTCACCGCGTTTGCTCCCAACACTATATTTATGGTCGGTAACCCCGCCTCAGCCCCAAAAATACCCAACCTCATTGTGACGAATAGTATTTTTAACGCCAGCCCATATCCCGTATGGTCCACCGGGGGCACCAGTAACTGCGCCGCTCCCGACGTCCCACTGACAACTTTCAAAGCTTGTTTCAGCCCTTACCTGTTCACTGGAAATACCATGTTCGCGCCCACGAAAAACTTCCCCAGCACGTCGTGGCCGAGCGGAAATTACTTTCCCAGTAGCGCCGCTGCGGTTGGCTTCGTCAATTACAACAACGGCAACGGAGGCAATTACCAACTCACAACCGCCAGTCCGTATAAAGCCAGAGCCACAGACGGAAAGAATATTGGCGCCGACATCGTTACCATCAATCAGCTGACCGCCAAAGTTTATTGAGAGCTTTGCTGCAGCAAGCGTGCGCGACCTGTGCCAGAATAACTGGGTGCTGCGAAAGAGCCAGTTATTCTCCACGTTTTTGTTAAGCATTACACTCAATGCATTTGGACAGGCCGCGCTCGAAACACCAACCTACACGCCAGTCACCGCCCATCAGCGGCTTGCCTGGTTCGCGAATAGTACGGTGGGAGCCAGGGCCTTAACTGCGGGAGCGTTCGCCGCCGGCTTCGGTACCGCTCGGGACGCCCCTCACGAGTACGGCCCGCATTGGCAGGGATTTGGCGAACGCTACGGGATGCGGCTCACGGGAGTTTCCACCGGGAACGCAATGGAAGCCTCGCTGGGCGCGTTTTGGGGCGAAGACCCACGATATTTTCGAGTGGCGAATCTTCCCTTTAAAAGTCGCGTGCGTCACGTCGTGCTGACCACCTTCACTGCGCCCCGCAACGACGGTCACTTTGCGCCCGCCTATGCTCGCTATCTAGCCACAGCCGGGAATAACTTTCTTGCGAATACCTGGAGGCCTGACAGCGAAGCTAAAACCAGTAACGCCGTTACCCGCGCCCTCTGGGGATTCGTGGGCCGCATGGGTAGCAGCGCATTCATGGAATTCTGGCCTGACGTACAAGCGCGCATCTTTCGGACTAAGCAACGCTAAAGCCTGAGGGCTCAGACGGCACGGTGACTCATCTCTCGATATCGTCTGAAATATATGCTTCGACATTCCCCGTATAATGGACGATTCTCATGGCTATTAGCCTCGATCAGATCGTTGCCTCCACGCGCGAGCGGGTCGCGCAAAGTAAGCGGGCCACGTCTGTGCAGCAACTGGAGCGGCAATCGCAGCTCCACGTTCCACGCGGATTCCGCCGAGCGCTGCTCCAAACCAGCGCAACTGGCATAGCGGTGATCGCTGAGCTAAAGAAGGCTTCTCCGTCACGCGGGGTGATTCGAGCTGATTTCAATCCTGAAGATCTTGCACGCGAGTTGGAGAAAGCTGGGGCAGCCGCATTTTCGGTATTGACCGACGAGAAATACTTTCAGGGATCGCTCGTCAATCTGCAACTCGCATCGCAGAGCACGAAACTTCCTTGTTTGCGAAAGGATTTTATCCTGGACGAGTTTCAGGTTCTTGAAGCCCGTGCCCACCGCGCGGATGCGATTTTGCTGATTATGGCTGCGCTGTCTGACTCTGAACTGAGAGTGTTAAGCGGGAGAGCCCTCGAGCTCGAACTCGACGTTCTTTGCGAAGTGCATGATGAAACGGAGTTGAGCCGGGCGGTGAATGCGGGATGCAATGTGATTGGCGTGAACAGCCGCGATCTGCGGACCTTCGATGTGAGTCTCGATACAGCTCTGCGACTTGCCAACGCCATCCCCGACAATGCACTTCGCGTGGCAGAAAGCGGAATTCACGACGGCGCGGATATTGCAAAGCTGCGCGCCGCTGGATATCAGGCGTTCCTGATCGGTGAAGCTCTGATGAAAGCGCCCTCGCCGGGCGCGGCCTTGAAGTCGCTCATTGTCGAGGCTGAAATTGCCGTGTCGAATTCGGTGTCCTGCTGATCGCAGCGCCGGACCTGGCATCCATTTTGAATTCTTATGACTTGGGCGAAGATTTGTGGCATTACCAATTTCGAAGATGCAAAAACGGCGGTCGATGCCGGCGCGGACGCCCTGGGCTTCATTTTCTATGAAAAGAGCCCGCGAAATATTTCTGCGAACGCTGCGCGTGAAATCGTAGCCAAATTACCTGGTGGCATCGAGAACGTCGGAGTGTTCGTTGAGGGGACTGGTACGCCTAAGGCGTGGTTCGAAACTGCCGCATTCGCTGGATTGTCGTCTCTACAAATCTATATCGGTTTCACAGGAGAAAGC
>JBDUDA010000199.1:0-5701 GCA_040003205.1 Acidobacteriaceae bacterium
ATCGAAAACTTGCAGCAGAGACCTATCAGACCGTATTGCGGGAAGCCACTGCGGAAGGACGAAAAGCTGAATGCTTCACGGCACTGCAACGGTTGAATGTACTGGAACCCACCGAGCTGAACATTCTTCGCTTCGGCGAAATGTCGTCGGAACTCGGCCACAACAAGGATGCTGCTTCCGCTTTCATGAAATTGGCCGAATTGAAGGAGGCAACCGGAGAGGGCTCGATCTGGGTGGAGAGAGCGTATTCGGAATACTCAAGTGATCCGAAAATTGCACTCGCCTACGCCAGGGGGCTTCTTAAGCATGAGCAGAGTGGCGCGGCAATTTTTGTACTTGAGCCACTGGCCAACGCCGAAGGAGCGCCCGTCGAATTTAAGGAGGTCTACGCAAGCGCCTTGGTTGCTGCCAGCCGTTTCAGCGAAGCCGCACCGTTGGTGTGGCAGATGTTCGAACAGAATCCATCGCGCATTTCGGAAGTTTCGACCTTGATTGGCCAGATGACGGACGCCGAGCAAGACGAAGCTGCGATCGCGCTAGCCAGGAAACTGGAAGAATTTCAGCGGCGAAAAGGAGAACGGCGCGCTTTTCTGGCGACCATGCAGAAAATAGCCGCCGGCCATCGCGCATCAGCACAACTGCTGGAATACATGAGCGAGTTGTTCAATGGATCCAACCGGGAAACCGATTACTCCCAGACATTGGTGAAGCTCTACGCTCTTTACTATGAATTGGGAAACTTCGATAAGGCTGCGGAAGCGTTGGACCGGGCCGCGGAGGTGGATCCTTACGAGTCTGGACATCAGAAGCGGCTGCAAGACCTGCACGGCAAAATTGATGAGAAGCGATATCAGGTCATAGCGTCTCGCTTCAGCAGTGCCGCTTCATCGGGAGAAACCTCCCGCGATGAAGAAAAGACTTTACGGGCGTCTACTCTGCAAGACCTGATGTTGCAGGCTGAAATCCTGGTGCAATACGGAATGCGGCCCAAAGCGTTGGAGCGCCTGCAAAGAATTCAAGAACTGTTCCCGCACGAGGAAGAACGTAACCCCGACCTGCATCAGTTGTATCTCGCTGTGGGATTGACTCCGCAGTATTCTTCCGGCGAGGCAAAGCATTTTTCGCCGGCAACGCATCCGCCGACCGAAGTCAGCACGGTTTCTATCCCCGCCCCGCCGCCTTCAGAGACAGCGGAAGTCAACAGCTTTACTCGCGTCTCAGAAATTACGCGGAAGTTGTATCGGCAGGGCAATGCGGATGCTGTGCTGACCACGGCCGTGGCCGAGATTGGCGCACAATGGAAACTCAGCCGTTGCATAGCAGCGATGTGCAAGCCCGGAAGTCTTCCCACAGCATTCAAGGAATTTTGCGGAGAGAACATAAAAGCGGCAAATCCTCGCGAACTGGAAACCTTCACGGCTGCCATGCAGGAACTTGTGGTCAGCAAGGGCGCACTCATCGTCAATGATGTCAGGTCATCGACCGAACTCCAGACTGTAGATGGCAGTTTGAAAAACTTGGGAGCAGCCTCCCTGATTGCCCTGCTGTTGAGTGATGGGCCGGATCCGGTTGGAGTTTTGCTGTTGAGTTACAGCGCCCCGCGGGTGTGGAGTCCAAGTGACGTGCTGGTACTGAAGACAATCAGCGAACAGATTGTGATTGCGCTCAACAATGCCGGCCTGCGTCGTCTGGTAAAAAGTCTTTCGGTAACAGACGAACATTCTGGATTATTAAAACGCGCCTCATATCTTGATCTACTGATCGCCGAAACTCGTCGTGCGGTGCAGCAGAAAACCGCAGTGACTGTGCTGCTGGCACGTATGGGGGAACCTTCGTCCATGGTGAAAGAGTTCGGAGAAGAAGCCGTCGAGGGCGCAATGCAGCAGATCGGAAAACTTCTCGCCGCAAACATGCGACAAAACGATTTGGCATTCCGTTATGAACGCACCTCCATTGCGCTCGTTCTGGGTGAGACCGCCGAGAAAGAAGCTTTGCTCGCCGCCCAAAAATTGCACGGTTTGGTGGGTGCGGTACGCCTGGGGGAAAAACAAACGTCGCCGCCCTTCATCGCAGGGCTCGCGGAAGCGGTGGTGCGCCCTGAGTTCGATCCGGTGGATGTTGTCACCGAAGTGATTAATCGCGCGGAAGCTGCGCTGGATGCCGCCGCACTGGGCGGCAATGGAAATATCGTCCGACAGTCGGCGAACTTCGCGGCTGCCGCGGTCGCCTGAGCCCAGGCATTTCTGCCGTAGGCTTTTCTCAACTCCAAATTTTAGAGCGTTCGACGTCCCCTTGCTGACGTGGCGGGAATACCTCATGCGCTGCTAGACTGACTAGTTTGGAATCGCCTTAGGGCAATCCCAAGACAAGGACACTATGCTCAAGCCGGGAGATATCGCTATTGTCAGCGGGGCGCGCACGCCCTTTGGACGCTATTGCGGAAAGCTAAAGGACTTCACTGCGCAAGAATTGGGAGCGGTAGCAGGCAAAGCTGCCATTGAACGCGCGGGAGTGGATCCCAAAGATTTCGATCACGTGGTTTTTGGAAATGCCCAGCAGACCTCTGGAGATGCACTCTACGGGGCACGCCACGTGGCTCTGCGGGCCGGGCTGCCAATAGAAACTCCGGCATTAACGGTGAACCGCCTCTGCGGAAGCGGCATGCAGGCCATTATCAATGCCGCGCAAATGGTGCAACTGGGCGAGGCGAATGTCGTTTTGGCAGGAGGCATGGAGGCGATGTCGCAAGCGCCATTTTCAATTCGTGGCCGCGACGGTTTTACGCTTGCTCCGGGAGGAAAGCTGGAAGATTCGCTCATGGTAGCGCTGCTCGATAGCTACTGCGGGCTGTATATGGCGAACACAGCGGAACTGTACGGAGAGCAACAAGGAATCACACGACAAATGCAGGATGAATTTGCGTTGCGTTCGCAGCACGCCGCCGATGCCGCCTACAAAGAAGGACGGCTGCAAGAGGAGTTGGTTCCGGTCCCGCTGAAGAATTCCAAAGGCGAGCCCACCGGCGATACGCTTTCTGAAGACGATCACCGGCGTCCGCAAACAACCATGGAAGGCCTGGCGAAATTGCGGACAGCTTTCGGAAAAACCGGAACCGTCACCGCGGGCAACGCCAGCGGTATCGTGGACGGCGCTGCCGCTGTCGTCATCATGTCGCTCGAGCATGCGCAAAAGCGTTCTTTAAAGCCAATGGGGCGCATTGTCAGTTGGGGCATTGCAGGCGTGGACCCCAAGATTATGGGGCGCGGCCCCGTGCCGGCATCGAAAATTGCATTGCAGAAAGCTGGACTCACTCTCGACTACATTGATCTGATCGAAATCAACGAAGCATTCGCAGCGCAATATCTCGGCGTTGAAAAAGAGCTCGGCCTTGATCGAAATAAAGTGAATGTCAACGGAGGCGCGATTGCGCTGGGACATCCGCTGGGCGCAACTGGCACGCGGCTGATCATTACACTCTTGTATGAACTGCGCCGCCGGAAAAAGAAATATGGATTAGCGTCGGCCTGCATTGGCGGCGGACAGGGAATTGCCATGGTGGTGGAGAACCTGAACTGATGGTCCGCCGATTACCGCTTAAAGACTAAGCTCATTAGGTGGCGCAGCGCTTCAGCGCTGCGAATAATTGCGGTTTGTAAGCGGCTTTAGCCGCTTAGGTAACGAGGAATCAATGGAAATAAAAAAAGTTGGAGTTCTCGGCTGCGGACTAATGGGCGCAGGAATCGCTCAAGTCGCCGCGACCGCTGGATTTGAAGTTGTCGTCCTGGAAGTCGAACAGAAATATCTCGATAAGGGCTTTGCAGACATTGATAAATCCCTCGCTAAATTCGCGGAGAAAGGCACGCTGAAGGAGCCCGCGGAAGCCGTCCGAGCAAGATTAAAAGGCACCACAAGAAAAGATGACTTGGCGGACTGCGACATCGTCATCGAGGCCATCATCGAGAGCCTCGAAGTTAAAAAGCAGATGTTCGCATCGCTGGAGCCAATTGTAAAACAAGAAACGATCTTCGCGTCGAATACTTCCTCGATTTCAATCACAGAGCTGTTGACTTCTACGAAACGCCCGGAACGTTTCATCGGATTGCACTTCTTCAATCCGGTTCCGCTAATGAAGTTGGTCGAGGTCGTGAAGACGATCGCAACTTCCGGCGAGGTTTACGGCGCTGCTTACGAGTTCGCGAAGAAGTTGGGGAAAGTTCCCGTCCGCACCAGCGATAAGACTGGATTCATAGTCAACCGCCTGCTTGTCCCTTATTTGCTTGACGCGATTCGCGCCTACGAAGAAGGCGTGGGCTCAATCGAAGACATTGATAACGCCATGAAGCTGGGATGCGGCTATCCCATGGGCCCCTTCACGCTGCTCGATTTCGTAGGCCTCGACACTACCTACTACATCACTCACGTCATGTATGACGAGTTTAAGGAGCGGCGGTTCGCGTCACCGCCGTTATTGAAGCGAATGGTGATGGCAGGGTGGTACGGGCGAAAGACTGGGAAGGGCTTCTACGATTACGCGGACGCTAAGAATCCTGTGGCGAATAAACTGTAGCGTTTCGGGAGATTGCCAGCAAAACTTATGAGCTACGAAAACATCGTCTTCGAAAAGAAAAGTTCCATCGCTTACGTCACCATCAACAGGCCAAAGGTGCTGAATGCGCTCAACATGGCCACGATGGAAGATTTGCGCTCGGCTTTTACCGCCATCAAAGACGATAAAGAAATTCGGGTCGTCATTCTCACAGGATCAGGCGAAAAGGCATTTGTAGCGGGCGCGGATATCGCCGAACTTTCCAAGCATGATGCGGTGTCCGCCAAGGAATATACGCATCGAGGACAGTCCGTCCTCGACCTGATTGAAAACCTCGGCAAGCCGGTGATCGCCTGCATCAATGGCTTCGCGCTCGGTGGAGGATGCGAGATCGCATTAGCTTGCACTTTTCGTTTAGCCAGCGAAAATGCAAAGCTGGGCCAGCCCGAAGTAAAGCTGGGATTGATTCCGGGATACGGGGGCACGCAGCGTCTGCCGCGCCTGGTCGGCAAGGGCATCGCCATGCAACTTTTGTTGGCGGGAGAAATGATCAATGCGCAAGAAGCGCTGCGCATCGGTCTAGTCAACGAAGTCGTAGCTGCGGCGGAATTGATTCCGCGGGCCGAAGCTCTGGCGCAAAAGATTGTCGCCAACGCCCCGCTGGCAGTCCAGTACGCCATGGAAGCCGTGAACAAGGGTATGGAGATGAGCTTGTCGGAGGGCTTGTATATCGAGGCCACGCTATTTGGGCTGTGTTGCGCGACGGAAGATAAGAACGAGGGGACGAAAGCGTTTCTGGAGAAGCGTCCGGCGCAGTTCAAGGGAAAGTGATCTGCGAAGAGAATCGGAGAGGCACAATTTACGGAAAAGATAAGCAAGCAGCACCAGAGCCTTCCCGAGTTGTCCGCACTCGCGGGACATCTCAGCGCGTCCGGCAAGAGATTTGCGATCGTAGTCTCCCGGTTCAACGAATTTATTACCGAGCGATTGTTGCGCAGCGCTTACGATGGCCTTGTTCGTTTGGGTGCCGCTGAGAAAAACATCGCGATTGTTCGTGTGCCGGGAGCTTTCGAAATTCCTTCCGCCGCCCGTACCCTGGCGCAAACCAAAAAACACGATGCGATCATCTGTCTCGGATGTCTGATTCGCGGCGAT
>JBDUDA010000026.1:0-19061 GCA_040003205.1 Acidobacteriaceae bacterium
CTTAATTTTAAATGCTTTGGAAGGATCGGATTGAGGATTAGTAATTCGGGCGGCAAAGCTTCACAGGCAGAACACGTGTTCGGATTTCAGGAAAAGCTAACTTCTCACGCGATTCCCGTGAGGTCACGGCTTTCGATTTTACTGACATACGGACGAACGCCTGATTGTTTCGTGTTTGCATCGTCGTGTCCCGGCGCCCAATTGCTGGGAGTTTTAGAAAATGCGCGGTCAACCATACCCTCGAACATAGGGATCAGAGAGTCGTCCGCCCGAGGATGTTGCAGATCGTTAAGACTCTGTTCCCAGCGCTGAGTGATTAAAGCGTTGCCCACGACCTGGTGAGCTTCTACTTTCGTAGCCATGTAACCAATCCATACAAGAATGCTGAGATTGCAGGCGAACATGTCCGCCATATTCACCGCAGGCAATTTCACCTGGCCGCTGGCAAACAGCGCTACCATCATCAATTCCAACCCTGCGGCGCCGCCAAAACCCAGCGAAATACCAAAGCTGTGCTGTCGCCACGAAACCCCCAAATACTTGCAAAAGACGAGTAAAAAGAGGATGAGCCCGCACTGGATCACCTGAATGCAGCGCTGAACAGTCAAAATGGATGGCAACAGCGGGTCTTTTGATGCGGGACTGGCCGCCATCACAACTGCGGCGACGAGCAGCATAACCAGGGCAGCCCACTTAAACAGTACGGATCCGAGGTCTTTAAGAGTGTGGTAGACGCGAAAAACGTCCAGGAAGATTTCATGGATGACCATGAAGCAAATTACCAGGCTGATTGTCTCGCAAATCCAGTAGCTGTAGAAGTAGAGCTTGTAGCCGCCCCATAGATGAAGCGGGAAAGTAATCGCAAAGACCGCGATCTGGGAAATAACGTAGGCGAAAAACACCGGGAACTTGCGGTGCAACTTCTTCTGAACCATCATTCCCACCACTATTAGCTGCAATAATGGCTGAGAAACCCACAAAACCAACTGAAGTTGGGGATTCATCGGAATCTGCGCTGCCTTCTCCCTACCCCGGACGCTGCTAGCGTATACCGCTCCGCATTCTTTCGGTTAGAGAACCTTAACAGTTTCAGCCCAATGGTCAATGGACGAAAGTAACCACAGGTAACGATTACCTTGTTAGGCGAGAGGTGCTTTAGAGGGCTACATCCTGGGAGTGTGTTCCAATAAAAATCAAGTAGGAACATTCCCAGAGCTGCTCAGGAACCGTTCCTGGCCGGCGGGCGGTAACGATGATGTTGAAGTCATCCGTGGGTTCGAGCTGTTCGATTGCTGAGGATGACGCATCGGGCTGTGCAATCGCTAAGTGCCCGAGATACTGGTAGATATCCTGACTGCCGGAATACTGTTGCGACACGAAAGAGAGCCGGGTATTGCCATCGGCGAAATGCCAGGCGAGAGAAGCTGCGGCGGCAACGCCTTTTTCATATTCGGCAGTCGAGATTTGCCCAGAGCTGGGATTGTCGAAGACTATGCGCAGCTTGCGCTCGTCTTCCCGGCTGAATTCACGAACTTTTAGACCACCGGATTTAGCGGTCGCTTTCCAATCCACATGGCGGGCGGAATCTTCCGGCATATAGTCCCGGATACGATACAGGTCGGATCCTCGCCCACGCGTGTAGGTCTCGAATTCTCCTCGAATCATTGGGAGAATTTCAAATAATTCGGTGGTTACGGTGACTCGGGGATATACAAGAATTTCCCGAAGAAGGGGAATGCGCCGGGTTTTTGTGAGGAATGCGAAAGGAAACCGAGTCGCCAGACCAAAACCTTCCTGCTGATAGCGACCGCGGCGTTCAAAATTAAGCTCAAGGTCCGCGACCAGTTCACTCTTTGCAGGCAGGTAGGGAAAATACGCCGAGCCTTGAAAAATTACCGGCGGGCCAGCGTCTTGAGCGATGCGACGAAGACGGCGGTCTGGAAGCTGAAGCCATTGTTGTCCAGGTTTGCGCCAGGGGGGAAGTCCAAAAGAGGCAGGCAGCCATCGCCAGCGTTTCCCAGTTTTAGGTGCGAACGAGACCACATTTAGAGAGAACGACGGCATCCATCCCCGCGGATTTTTTAGCGCTATCCTGGCCAGCATCGGCTGCCCAGCAAAAACGTGCTCAGGAAGCCGAACATCGAGTTCAACACCGCGTAGCACCAGCGCGGATGCGAGTCCAGATGCCAGGATGGCTGCCAACATGGCCGCTACGACGATGTACAGCAAATTGTTGCCGGTATTGAGGGCTGCAATCCCAATCAGCATCAACACCGCGACATAGATGATTCCAACGCGTGTTACTTCGTAATCCAAGGCATCGCGGATTTGCGAAGTCGCCACCCTGCGAGCGAGATAAGGCACGGTGGTCAATCCCACAATGACGGCCAAAATCAAGGCGATGGAGGCCAGCAGCACCGTAGCCCACAGGTTTCCTGATTCGCGCGAAACAGTGGAGAATAAGGCGGCGCCAAAGGCCAGCACCAGCCCCACCAACGCAAGCAAAAACCTCACCCACACTTCGGCGATTTCCAGGTGCAGGACTCTAACCATTCGCTGTAATACGGGAGTTCGAGATTGAGTTTCAGCGGCCAAGGATAATTTGTGCGCTCTAGCCTTCGAGGGTAGCATCTGGCTGATGGCCCATCCAATCGGCGCACTTCATTTCACAATCGAAGGTCACCTCGAAGGGAGATCAGAGAGAAAGCTACTGACGATGCCAGCGAATTCTTCAGGAACTTCTTCGTAAGCGAGGTGTCCCACGCCCTTCAGTATCGTCGTCTGGCAATTTATGAGTTGTGTCTGCAGCGGTTTGATCGAGGCGGGATCGACAGCCGCGTCTTTATCGCCCCAGATTAAAAGCGTCGGTATAGCCGCGATTTGCGGAAGAATGGACTGCAGTTCTTTCAAGTCGGAGTTCCATGAACGAAGAATTTGAAGCGGACCTTCAAGGGCGCCGCGCACTCGAAATGGCGCGGAATAACCTTCCAGCGTGCCGGGACGTATTTTTTCCCTGTCGCCATAAAGCCGGGCGAGGATGAAACGATCAAAGAACCGTACGTAGGGTCCAAGTAGCTTTAGCGAGGCTGCCACGGGCCATCCGGCGAGAAGTGCGGCCTTGTAGCTTCCGCCGGCGGACCAGGGATTGACTGGCGCAGCCAGTATCAGGCTGCGGATACGATCGCTGGCACACGCTGCTGCCGCCATTGCGACCGCTCCCCCGTATGAAGTGCCGAGAAGGTCGCATCGATCTACTCCGACAGCATCAAGAAAACGCAGGAGACGTTCTGCATTCCCTCGCAGGTAGTATTTGATATGGCGTGGGTGCTCGGAAAAACCAGAGCCGGGCATGTCTGGAGCGTAGACCGTCGAATTTTGTGCCAAATCGGGAATGATAAAGCGCCACGAAAAGGAGTATCCCAACAGACCATGCACCAGCACCAGATTTGGACCGGAACCGCTGCGCAGGTAATGAACTTTCGCGTCGTCGACACTAGACCAGAGGTCTTCGACCGGCACCAGATAGGACGCGCTGCTTTGGGAAGTCAGGATTCCTCGCGATTCCGGGGAACGAATTCTCGGTGCCAGCCTCATTTGGTGCGATCAAAAGCTATACAACCGAGGCTCAAGTGGTCTTTGGCCTTCAAATGCCAAAATGATATTAGACCAGCTTTCCTGGAGTCTTGTTGGGTTGAGACCAGCGATTATCAGGATCCGAATGAAGATAAATTCCAGAGTCCAATGGATTTACGTTGGGTTATTAAACGTCACAGAAAGATTCCAAAAAACATATACTGATCTCTGAATCGGTTCTATAATTTAGAAAGCCTTTACTTTCGAGGTACTTACAGGCTTTCTTCTAACGGTGAGTGGCAGCGAACGTGCTTGACATTGCGTAAGTGCGCACTGATGGCCGGCTTCTAGTTTCATGAATCGAGATTTTCAAACCCGCTTTGCTGCCGGTGTTCTTATTCTGCTGACCGTAGCGGCAGCAACCCTCGCGTGGATCAATTTTCAAAAAGAGCGCGAATTTGCGATTCCCTCCGACGGAATTTGGTGGGTTGAGCAGCGCGGACAACTGACCGCCGAGCGCGTGGAGGCCAGCGGACCTGGAGACAAAGCGGGAATAAAAGTCGGCGACCGCCTGACAGCGATTGACCAGCAGGAAATATCGGACACGGCAGGGTTGACTCGTCAACTCTACCGACGGGGTCCGTGGACGAAAGCCAGCTATTCACTGGTAAGGAATTCAATCGCGGTCGAGAGCGTGGTTATTCCCGTGCCCGCCGAAAGATCACTCAATAACTGGTTGCGGTTGATCGCGGTGATCTACCTGGCGATCGGGCTCTACGTTTTGATGCGCCGTTGGACCGCTCCGGGCTCGACCCACTTCTACGTTTTCTGCCTGGTTTCATTTGTTTTTTACGCTTTCAAGTACACCGGCAAATTCAATCAGTTTGATTGGACGATTTATTGGGGAAACGTGGCGGCTTGGCTATTGCAGCCGGCACTGTTTCTGCACTTCGTACTTACTTTTCCGGAGCGCCGAGACTTTGTCCGCAAGCATCGCTGGAGCGTTCCAGCGATCTATGCGCCGGCGATCATTCTGTTCATCACGCACTTAATAGCCGTCAAATTCCTTAAGGCCAGCGAATATCTCCGCTACAACCTTGACCGCATTCAGATGGGATATCTGGGCGCATTCTTTGTGTTGGCGGCGGCAGTGCTTTGGTATACCTACCGGCAGGCACGGACGCCGATCTTACGGCAGCAGTTGAAATGGCTGACCCGCGGGACGGTGCTGGCGGTTGCCCCCTTCACGCTCTTTTACATTCTTCCGTACCTCGGCGGGGCTCTACCGAGTATGGCCATGAAGGCTTCGGTGTTGTCGCTCGGAATTTTGCCGCTGACTTTCGGTTACGCGATTTTCCGCTACCGGCTGATGGATGTTGACTTAATTTTCAAACGCGGAATGGTCTACACCCTGGCGGCGGCGCTGATCGCCGGAACCTACTTCGCGGTGGTCGCCGTGGTGGCGGAACTGGTCCACACGCAGGTACCGAGTTCAGGCCCGGTAGGACTGGTTTTGGCGATCGTGGTGACGGCGCTGTTGTTTGACCCGGTCCGCAAATGGATACAGGAGCGCATTGATCAATTCTTTTATCGAACCCGCTACGACTATCGCAAAACGCTGATTGAATTTGGCCGCGAGCTCAGCGCTGAAACCGATCTTGATCAGATGCTGATGTCGGTCGTAGACCGGCTCTCGCGGACCTTGCTGGTAGATCGCATGGCGATCTTTCTCTCGTCGGGCGAACCGTCTTCACGATTTGTGATTAGCAAGTCTTTTGGCATGCCGCAGCTGGGCGCGCTGGATTTGGAGTTTTTAGGGGTCGCGCGTCCGGAAACGGAAGTTGGACATTTGTTTTTCGACAACACGCATCAGGTTCCCCGCGAAACTCCGGCGGGGCAACACGCCATCGCGAAACTTGATTTGAACTATTACATTCCGTGCCGCTCCCAGAAAAACACCATTGCGGTGCTGGGACTGGGAAAAACCATCGAAGGCGATTTTCTGTCGAGTGAGGATGTCGAACTGCTTGAAACCTTGGCAGGCTATCTGGGTATCGCCATCCAAAACGCCCGCCTTTACGCGTCCCTTGAGCAGAAGGTGACGGAATACGAACGGCTGAAGGACTTCAACGAGAACATTGTCGAGTCCATCAACGTTGGCGTGCTGGCCGTTGATCTGGCTGATCGCATTGAATCGTGGAACTCGCAGATGGAAGTTATGTACGCGCTGCCACGGTGGCAAGCGCTGACGCGTCCGTTAAGCGAAGTCTTTCCGCCTGCGTTCGTGGAAGAGTTTTATCGCGTTCGGCAAAATTCCGGTATTCACAACTTGTACAAATTCCGGCTGGGAACTCCCACGGGAGAAAACCGGGTCGTGAATATTGCGATCACGCCGCTGGTTACGAGGAATTTCAGCGTGATTGGGCGCCTGATTATCATGGACGACATCACTGAGCGCATCGAGCTGGAGTCGCAGCTATCGCAAGCGGACAAACTGTCGTCGATTGGATTGCTGGCCGCCGGAGTTGCTCATGAGGTCAATACTCCGTTGGCAGTGATTTCCTCTTACGCGCAGATGCTGTCCAAGCAGCTTTCTTCCGATCCGCAGAAAGGCGCGTTGATGGAAAAGATCACTCGCCAAACTTTCCGGGCGTCGGAGATTGTCAATAATCTGCTGAACTTCTCACGGACCAGCGGGACAGAATTTAGCGATGTAGACGTGAACCAGATCGTGACTGAAACCTTGACTCTGCTGGAACACCAGTTTAAGACGGCTAATATTAGCGTGCAAAATGAATTGTACCGGCAGCTTCCCCGCATCAGCGGAAATACCGGTCGCTTGCAACAGGTTTTCCTGAATTTGTTCCTGAATGCGAAAGACGCAATGCCGCATGGAGGCACGCTGCGCGTTGCCACCTCGAACGGCAGCAAAGTGACGGTCGCAGTTTCAGACACTGGTAGCGGCATTCCCCAGGAACACATTCAAAGAATTTACGACCCCTTCTTTACTACCAAATCGACACCTCGCGAAGGCCAGGGACGCGGCACCGGTCTGGGTCTGTCAGTAACGTACGGAATTATTCAGGAGCATTCGGGCAAGATTCGCGTGGAGAGCCGTCCGGGGGAAGGCACGACCTTCTTTCTCGATTTCCCCTTGACCCGAAAGACCGTCAATGTCTGAAGCAGCGGTGATCACGCACCAGGGACAGTCCGAAATGCAGTCGTCAGCAATCGGTTCGATATTGATCATTGACGATGAAGCCGAAATTCGTGAGTCTCTGCAAACGCTGCTGGAACTGGAAGGCTATGCGGTTGAGACTGCGGAAAATGGCGCACTCGGATTATCGCGCATTGGCAACCGCGCTTTCGATCTGATTTTGCTCGACCTGGCTTTGCCAGATCGCAATGGAATGGACATTCTGGCCGAGTTGCGGGTGCAGAATCCCGAACTCTCCATCATCATGATCACGGCGTATGGCACGGTTGAGAATGCGGTGAAAGCCATGCAGTCCGGCGCCGTAAATTTCGTCCAAAAGCCGTGGGACAACGAGAAATTACTGGCGGACGTGCGGGCTGCGGTCGGAAGACATCGGGCAGAAGAAGAGAACATCCAGCTCAAACGAGCGCTCAAGCAGCGCTATAACTTTGAAAATATCGTGGGCAAGAGCGAGCCTATGCTTAAGATCTTCGATCTGGTCGCGCAGGTGGCGCCCAGCCGTTCCACCATACTTTTGCAGGGAGAAAGTGGGACGGGTAAAGAGCTGATCGCGAAAGCCATCCACCTGCACTCATCGCGGCACGACCGGCCGTTTGTACCGGTTAACACCGGCTCCATGCCTCCGGATCTTTTGGAGTCAACCCTTTTTGGACACGTCAAAGGGGCATTCACCAGCGCAATCGCTTCCAAGAAAGGCCTGTTCGAGATCGCGGACAGAGGCACTTTGTTTCTGGATGAGATCGGCACGATGAGCATGGAAACACAGAGTAAAATTCTGCGCGTGCTACAAGACCGCCGCTTCATGCATCTCGGGGGAGTCCGCGAGTTGCAAGTGGACGTACGAATCATCGCTGCAACCAATGTGGATTTAAAGCAACAGGTGCGGGAAGGTAAGTTTCGCGAGGATTTGTTCTACCGCCTCAACGTAATCACAATTGATCTTCCGCCCCTGCGGATGCGCAAGGAAGATATCCCGCTGCTGGTGAGTTTTTTCCTGACGAAATTCTCTCAAGAAAACGAACGCTCGCCGCGACGTGTAACCCCCGAGGCTCTGCGCTCGTTACTGACCTATTCCTGGCCGGGCAATGTGCGTGAACTCGAGAACGTGATTGAGCGGGCAGTAGTTCTTTCCACCGGTCCGGAAATCGGAGTTGATCTGCTACCCGACCTGATCGCGGGACGCAGCTCGGGCTTTCCAGTGCTTGAGCATCGCGGTGATGCATCACTATTCGAAATTATGGAAGATTGCGAACGGCAAATCATTCTCGACATGCTGGAAAAATGTAACTGGAATCAGACTGACGCCGCGGAGCGGTTTCACGTGCCGCTATCCACTTTGAACCAGAAGATCAAGCGGCTGAACATCGAGATCAAGAAAAAAAGCCGCGAATAGAAAGCGGCTGCGCCATCCCGCCAAACTCTCCCTCTTCCCAGTAGATGCTCTGTTATATTCGGGTGATCTCACTCCGCGTGGGTTCTCGAAAATGGAATTCATTTCGCCCTCGGAATTCGCCAAAGAAAAGATTCAAGCGGTGCAGGATTATGCCGTGCTCGCAGGGCAATCCATTGCGAACCTGTTCCGGCATCCCCGCTATTTCGGGGACATGGCGCAGCAGGCTGATCTGATCGGCGTCGGCTCGCTGCCAATCGTTATACTCACAGGCCTTTCCATCGGCGCGGAATTGGCGCTCAACAGCGCGAATACTCTGCAACGCTTTGGATCGCTCTCGCTCATCGGGCAATTGGTCTCGGTGGGGATGGTGCGTGAGTTGGGTCCGATCATTACCGGATTGATGGTGACTGGAAGAAACGCATCGGGAATGGCGAGCGAACTTGGGTCAATGGTGGTAACGGAGCAGATCGATGCCATGCGGGCTCTGGGCACCGATCCCATGAAGAAACTGGTGACGCCGCGAGTCGTTTCCACGGTCTTCATGTTGTTTTTCCTTACCATCATTTCTGATCTGCTGGGCCTGTTCGGCGGCTCCATTGTCTCAACTCTGATGTTTGGGCTGGACTGGCATCAGTACTGGAGCAGCGCATATCAGTCTTTGATTTTTCAGGACGTTTTCATGGGCCTGGTCAAGCCCGTTTTATTTGGTTTTATCATCGCAACCGTTGGCTGTTATTACGGCATGACGGCGCGGGGAGGAACTCAGGGCGTCGGCCGCGCTACGACCCAGGCAGTGGTAGCGGCATCTGTTCTAATTCTGGTGGTGGACCTGGTTGTGACTAAATTGCTGATGACTCTGTTTTCCTATCGCTGACCTATGGCCACGCCTCCATTTGCGATTGAGCAGCCTCTGCCTGTGACGCAGAACGCTCCCACCGACGTGATTGTGTTCAAGAACGTTTCGATCGCTTTCGAAGAGAAGCTGGTACTTGAAGAGATTTCTTTTCGCCTGGCAAAAGGGGAAACCAAAGCGATTTTTGGCGTTGCCGGCTCGGGAAAAAGCACCCTGTTGAAGTTGGCTCTGGGCCTGATGAAACCCGACTCCGGCCATATCTACGTGCTGGGCGACGATGTTACGCAGATGTCGGAAAATGCTCTGTTTGAACTGCGGCGGCGAATCGGAATTGTGTTCCAGGAGAGCGCGCTCTTCGATTCGCTTACCGTCAGGGAAAACGTAGCCTTCCGGCTGCTGGAAGAGGCTTCCGCCTCGGAAGATGAGATAGAAAAGAGAGTGCGAGAAGCGCTGAGTTTCGTCGAGCTCGAGCATACAGTGGATAAATTTCCGTCAGAACTTTCGGGCGGTATGCGGCGAAGAGTGGCCATTGCGCGGGCCATCATTACGCAGCCGGAGATTTTGCTCTACGATTCGCCGACCGGAGGGCTCGATCCGGTAACCTCGACAACGATTATTGAATTGATTGTGAAACAGAGGGACGTCTACAAAACTTCATCCTTGCTGGTCACACACCGTCTGCAAGACGCTTTCACCATGGCCAGCCATTATTTTAATCGCGAGAAGAATCGCATGGAACCGCTTGCTCCTAAGTCGAAAACCGAAGTTCCCCTCAGCTTTCTGATTTTGCGGGACGGCAAAATCATTTTTGATGGAGACGTGCAGGAATTGGCGCAATCAAAGGATGAGTACATTCGGGAATATATTGCTTAGGAACCGCCTCAGCGGCTAAATCCGTCCAAAGTCTGGAAGTTTGGCGCAGCGCTCAAGCGCTGCGCCACCTTTGAAACACAGTTTGCGGCCCAATGGCGCTTAGTTAAGAATCCGGTGCTCAATCCTCAAACTTAGCTCTGACGGTTTTGGGTCTGCAGTTCTGGGTCTGCAGTTCTGGGTCTGCAGTTTTGGGCCTGCTGTTTTGGGCCTGCAGTTCTGGGTCTGCAGTTGGGTGGCGCAGCGCTTTAGCGCTGCGGTTCAGACAGGGCCATCAGGAGGCTTTAGGCGCTGAGCTATTTGGCCGCTTCCGCCATGGCTTTCAGGCGGTTGGCGACGTTTGCCTCGGTGCGCTGCAGGTGGGCGCGACTCTTCTCGGTACTATTAATCACATTTTCAATGGTTAAGAACATGGTGGGACTTAACTTCTGCCGCAGTTCGGGCAGAAACGGTTTCACCTTGGCGAAAATTAAATACATTTCTCCCGAGGAGGGCGGCTCCAGGAAAAGGTCAGCGTTGAGAGCGCCGTGTTCGACCAGGGATGCTGCCATGCTCCAGTAGCCGGAGACTTGTCGCCACCAGTTATTTTCCTGGCTCCCGAAGTTCGCGGAAATTTTAGTAATTTCGTCGGCGCTTCGCGGCCAGAATGTCACCACCATCCAATTGCGCGCCTTGCGGAGTTCGGGCTCGCGGCGAAGGTCATAGAGTTTGAGAAGCAGATCCGCATCAGCGGCTGTGGCTTTGCCCGGCATTGAAACCTCCAGAAAACGAACTTATTAATTTAAAGGAAAAAACCATTCGAGGCACGGCAGCTATCCAACGGTTGCGCCCTGTGCTTCGATAGGCACTGGACGCTCATAATCGCAATCTTTTTTAGGACACGCAATCACTGGTCCAGACTTCAAAAATTTCTCGACCAGCATGTCGCCTCCGCAGGTTGGGCATTTCTCAGCAAGAGGTTTACCGGCGGAAGTGAACTTACATTTCGGATAATTGCTGCATCCATAGAACGTGTTTCCCTTGCGCGCTTTTTTCTCTACCAGTCCACCGTCTTCGCATAGCGGGCACTTTACTCCGATGAAGTTCTGCTTAACGTATTTGCACTCGGGGTATCCGCTACAAGCGGTGAACTCGCCGAAACGCCCGTGACGAATCATTAAGTTTCTTCCGCACTTCGGACAGGGTTCATCCAGCGGAATGTCTGGGACTTTCTTGCCCTGGTCGAGACGGCGGGTGGTTTTGCAATCGGGATATCCGGTGCAAGCCATGAATTGGCCGAAGCGCCCGCGCTTCAGGACCATGACGCGTCCGCAATTGTCGCAATATTCTTCCTGCGTAGTTTCCTGGACGTCGGCCGTGTCGAGGTCAGGCAGATTGATGGGATTTTCTTTCGTGAACGTGCAGCTTTCGGGATTTTCTTTGTCGTAGGAACTGCACGCGTAGAACGACCCGTGTTTTCCCCACTTGATGATTAGCGGAGATCCGCAGCGCTCGCACTTTTCGTCAGTCGGCTTTTCCATCCGCTTGACGTTCTCCATGTGCTTTTCGGCGTAGCGGAGGTCTTTGGTAAATTTCTTGTAGAAGTCGGCGAGCGTGTCAGTCCACTTTTCGGTGCCGTCTTCGATTTCGTCGAGGTCTTCTTCGAGCTTGGCGGTGTAAGCTACATCGAAAATCTCCGAGAAATTCGCCACCAGCAAATCTGTCACCACCAGGCCGATCTCGGTGGGAGTAAATTTGCCGCCGAGTTTCTGCACGTACTGGCGTTCCTGAATCGTGCTGATGATGGCCGAATAGGTGGACGGACGCCCGATGCCCCGCTCTTCCAGGTCTTTCACCAGTGAAGCTTCGTTGTAACGCGGCGGAGGCTCGGTGAAATGCTGCTCCGGCTTGAGCTCTTTGAGCGTAAGTTTCTGGCCGGGCTCGAGCTGTGGCAACTTGTGCTTGAGTTCCTCTTCCTCTTCGTCTTTTACGTCTTTCGATTCTTCGTAAACTTTAAGGAAGCCTTCGAACTTGAGAACCGATCCGGTGACGCGGAACCAAAACGTTTCCGATTTCGATTTCGCATCTATATCCACCGTGGTCTGATCGAAGATCGCAGGGGTAATTTGCGAGGCTACAAAACGCTGCCAGATCAGTTTGTAAACTTTGTACTCATCTTCTTTTAAGTATTGCTTGATCTGGTCGGGATGGCGGAGCGCGGAGGTTGGACGAATGGCTTCGTGCGCGTCCTGGGTATTTTTCTTTGACTTGAAAGTATTCGCGGACTCCGGAAGATAATCCGCTCCGAACTGTGACGTGATGTATTCCCGCACTTCGGCGAGCGCGTCGTTTGACACGCGCGTGGAATCGGTACGCATGTAGGTGATCAGTCCGACAACGCCTTCTTCGCCCAGTTCCGCGCCTTCATACAAACGCTGCGCGATCATCATGGTGCGTTTGACGCTGAAGCGAAGCTTGCGCGAAGAATCCTGTTGCAGCTTGCTGGTGGTGAAAGGCGCGGCAGCATTGCGGCGGCGCTCCTTGCGATCAACTGTGCGGACGACCCAGTCTGCGTTTTCCAATGCTACCCTAATCTTTTCAGCGTCTTCCCCATTGGTGACTTCGACCTTCTCTTCATTCTTACCGATAAATCGCGCGTCGAATGCAGGAGGCTTGGGTCCGGCGAGGTTCGCGTCAATCGTCCAATACTCCTGCTTTTGAAATGCCTTGATTTCGCGTTCGCGGTCAACGATTAGTCGCAGCGCAACAGTCTGAACTCGTCCGGCGGAAAGTCCGCGGCGAACTTTATCCCACAGCAGCGGAGAAACTTGATATCCCACGAGCCGGTCAAGAACACGGCGGGCCTGCTGCGCGTCTACGAGGTCGCGATTGATTTCGCGAGGATGCTCGAAAGCCTCGCGCACGGCGCGCTGAGTGATTTCATTGAAGGTGACGCGCTGGATGCGATCCCCATTACCTTCACTTTTAATATCTTTTTTATCTTTTTTGTCTTTTTTGCTTTTCTTCTTTCCCTTGCCGCTATCGCCCAGTTCGAACGCAAGATGCGCGGCCATAGCCTCGCCTTCGCGGTCAGGATCGGGAGCCAGATAGATGTGGTCCATCCCGACGGCCAGTTTCTTCAGCTTAGCGAGAACTTTCTCTTTGCCGGGGATGACAATGTATTCGGTGTCGAAGTTGTTATCTACGTCCACGCCCAGCGTGCTCTTGGGCAAATCCTTGACGTGTCCGTAGGACGCTTCGACGGTATATCCCTTACCCAGATATTTCTGGATGAGCTTAACCTTCCCGGGTGACTCGACGATGACCAAGCCTTTCAATAGGTTCCTCGGTGTTCTTCTTCGTTTGTCCAGAAGCTAGCATGAATGCGGGATAGCAACAAGCTCTTGGCTCTTGGCTCTTGGCTTGACCCTTCATCAAAAGCTAGGCTGCTGCAATGATGTCCTTATCCTTTGCGACAGCGGGTTCAGCATTCGCATGATCGAGCTTAACTCAGCATCTAATCTTCCGAACTGGGCTGCGCTCAGAAGTCCTAAATCATGCGCTAATAAGAGGTGATACGAAAGCTCCGCGCCTGACCCCATCGCAATCTGAATGAAGCGCGCCATCTCTCCGTCGGATCTTCGGCCGCTACCCTCCGCAAGGTTCGCCGCGATTGAGGCACATGCGCGCCGCATCTGACTGGTCAATCCATATCTCTCGTCCGCAGGGAAGGCCCGCGTGTCGTGGTAAATGATAAGCGTTAAAGCATGTGCCTTCTGCCAGACATCGAGTTGCTTATAGTTCCGCATTCTTTCGCCAAAAGCCAATAGCTAATGGCCAACAGCCAATTCAAAAACTCCTAACAAAATTCTTCCCCGGCAACTGCTTTACCTTTCCTGAGAGCTCCAACTCGAACAATGCTGCGAAGATGTCTGAGGATGACAGGCCTGGAGCAAGGTGTTCCACGATTTCATCCAAATGGGTCGCTTCGTCAGCTTTCAGCATTCCGAATATTTTTTTCTCGTGCGGAGACGCTTCGGTTTCTCCAAATAGAGATGCGGTTTGCGATGTTTCCGATTCATGCTCACCTTCGGGACGCAGCGCCAGCCTCACCTCCACGGGCAGTTCCTCCCAGACGTCTTCCCACGTTGCTACCAACTTTGCACCTTGTTTTATCAGCGTGTTAGGCCCCCAGGAATTCTTGTTGGTGACGTTTCCAGGGACCGCAAAGACCTCGCGATTCTGCTCCAGCGCGCAGCGCGAGGTAATGCGTGTTCCGCTATATTCGGCGGCTTCGACCACGAGCACGCCGATGGAAATCCCGCTGATGATGCGGTTTCGAATGGGAAAATTTTGCGGCGCGGGGAACGTGCCTACGGGAAATTCAGAGATCACTGCGCCGCCGGTTGAAAGAATTTGCTCTACCAGTCGGGTATTTTCTTTCGGATAGACCACGTCAGCTCCGGTGCCAAACACGGCCACTGTCTTGCCCTTGCCGGCGAGCGCGCCCCGGTGACTGCATGTGTCCACGCCGCGCGCTAGTCCGCTAAAGATGACCAGGCCTCGAGACGCCAGATCACACGAGAGGCGCTCGGCCATTCCCGATCCGTAGGGCGTTGGATGCCTGGTGCCGACGACTGCAATCCCTGGCTGGGAAAGTGTTCCCGTCGCGCCCCGCACATAGAGGACGAGAGGGGGATCGTAAATCTGTTTAAGATGCGGCGGGTATTCTGGATTGCTGAAGGCCACGACCGTCACTTTGGCCGCCATTGCTTTGGCGAATTCGTCATTGGCAAGTTCCATGGCGCCGCCTGTGCCGAGGGCCTGTGCCGAGACCGCGCGAATTCCGGACGCTTCGAGTTCCGTCAACGACGCTCGAAATACCGCTTCAATGCCTCCGAAGAATTCGACCAGCCTGCGAGCTTTGCCCGCCCCCAGGCCTTCCGTTAATGACAGCGCCAGCCATTGCAGCGTCAGCGTTTCAATTTCATTTAATCGAGGAATGGTTATTTCGGACACACTTCTCCTCCCAACTTCCACAGGCGGATATGAATAGAGCGGGAAACCGGTGTCAAGGTCAGATGACACAAGTTTGTTAGGATTTGAGAATGTGCAGTATGGCCCGCCTTCGGATTTCCGCCATCTCGTATTTGAATACTGCTCCCCTGATGTGGGATTTTGAGCACGGAAGTGCCGGCGATGATTTCGATCTGTCTTACACTTTGCCTTCACAGTGCGCGATACAACTGGAGCAAGGCTTGGCCGATATCGGGATCATTCCGGTGGCGGCTTATGCGAGCATTGCCGATTTGCTGATACTTCCTGGAGTTGCCATCGCGTCGCGGCAAGCGGTGCGATCTATTCTGCTCGTGTGTAAAGTTTCTATTGAAAAGATTCATGGCGTAGCCATGGACAGCTCGTCCATGACATCCGTGGCTCTTCTTAAAGTTTTATTTGCAAAGTCGTGGCGAAAAGACGCGCCGCAGCCGATATTCGAAAACGTAAATCCTGACATAGAGAAGATGCTTTCGCATCATGACGCTGCATTGCTGATTGGTGATCCCGCGCTACAAGTTGATCGGTCGCGTTATCAGACCTACGATCTGGCGGAGGAGTGGATACGGCTTACCGGCAAGCCGTTTGTGTTCGCTTTTTGGGCAGTCCGCAAAGAGGCGCTAAACGATCTGGGTTCGGCAATTCAGTTGGCTTCAATATTTCAGACTTCCCGCGATCATGGACTGCAGACTGAAAATCTCGAGCAGATTGTGAAGCAGTGGGCTCCTCGAATCGGCATTGGCGAGACGGACGTCCGGAGATATCTGACAGAGAATATTCATTATTTCCTCGACCCCGAGTGCATTGCAGGCATGCAGTTGTTCTTTCGTTACGCCCGCGAGTGCGGCGCGCTTCCTGCGGTGCAGCCGCTTCGATTTCTCGATGTGACGAATTCGGTTTTTATTTGGGCGCAATCCCCTTAAACCAATCTTCGCCCTTGTAAACTTGTTTGACTGTTGATGGTTTCCTCCCTCTTACATTCGCTTGCACTATTTTCTGTGTTTGGATGGCTGCGCCGTTTAGGCGGCGTGGGCCTCATCTTTCTGGGTATAGCCGACAATTCCGTCGTGCCTTTGACGGGCAGCATGGACGTGCTCACAATTTACCTGGCCGCCAGCCATCACGACCTGTGGCCTTACTACGCGCTCATGGCCACGATTGGCGCAGTGCTTGGCGGGTACATTACGTACTCCCTGGCCCGAAAAGGGGGAAAGGAAACGCTGGAGCGGAAATTTTCTAAAAAGAGGGCCGCGAAAATTGCCGAGAGATTCGATCGCTGGGGATTCGGTGCGGTGTTCATTCCTGCGCTGCTGCCGCCGCCTTTTCCGCTGGTTCCCTTTCTAGTGGCTGCTGGCGGACTGCAATATTCGCGCAACAAATTTTTGGGAGCGCTCCTGCTGGGACGCGGGATCCGCTATTCCATCGTCGCCGGACTGGGCGCGTACTACGGAAAGCCAATTGTTGGGTTTTTCTCGCGATATTACAAGCATGCGCTCTTTGTATTGATCGGATTGGCGGTGATCGGCGGGGTGTCTACCCTTATCGGATACTTAAGAAGCCGCAACAAGAAGTCAGAAGCGAATACTGCCGTGGCTAGCGGCGATCCCGCGTAACTGGCTGGCCGCGGAGCGGGCAGTCGCTCAATTCGATTTCAACCTAAGCTACTCCCAAACTCTGTCATCTCGAGCGGAGCAAAGCCGTCAGGATTTGCGAAGTCGAGAGACCTGCTGTTTGAGGGGGGAAACAGGTCTCTCCACTTCGTGGGGGCTTCGCTGCGCGAAGCCCCCGCTCCGGTCGAGATGACAGGTTATTTTAGAATCGGAGCAAAGTCCCGGGTCGAGATGACAGGCTATTTCAGAAGCGGAGCAAAGTCCCCACTGGACTTGGAGAAGCGGCTTCAGTCCGTTAAAATTAAGAAGGTCATGTCCCTCACAAAACAGCAGGCTCTGGAATTGTTTAACTCCGACGATTTGATTGGCATCGGCATGGAGGCGGACGCCGTCCGCCGAAAACTGCATCCCGAGGGAGTCGCGACTTACATCATTGACCGCAATATTAACTACACGAATTTCTGCACCGAATACTGCACTTTCTGTGCCTTTTACCGGCCGCTTAAAGGACCGCAATCAAAAGAAGGTTACATTCTTGACCTCGATACCATATACGAGAAGATCAGGGAAACGGTGGAGTTAGGTGGGACGGGTGTTCTGATGCAAGGTGGACTGCATCCCGACCTGAAGATTGACTGGCATGAGCGGATGCTGCGCGGAATCCGCGAGCGCTTTCCGAAGATTCATCTGCATTGCTACTCGGCATCGGAAATTATCGCGATTGCGGAATACAGTTCGCTCACGATTCGGGACACCATCAGCCGCTTGCGAGATGCAGGGCTGGATTCGATTCCCGGTGGCGGCGCGGAAATTCTGGATGACGAAGTCCGCTATAAGATTGCGCGATTGAAATGCCTGACTGACGACTGGCTCGATGTTCATCGCACTGCCCATCAATTGGGAATGCGGACGACGGCGACCATGATGTTTGGAGTGGGCGAGAACTACGAAAATCGCGTTAATCACTTTCAGCGGCTCTACGAGTTGCAGGAAGAGACTGGCGGATTTACCGCGTTCATTCCGTGGAGTTTTCAGCCTTCCAACACGGCGCTCGGCGGCAGGCATTGGGAAGAAGCCACCGCGGTTGAGTATTTGAAGACGCTGGCCATTGCCCGGCTTTATCTTTCCAACTTTCTCAATGTGCAATCGAGCTGGGTGACGCAAGGCCTGAAAGTTTGTCAGATGGGATTGCGTTTTGGCGGTAACGACGTTGGCTCCGTCATGCTGGAAGAGAATGTTGTGCGCGCGGCCGGAGTGACGAATTGCACTACGGAAGAAGAGTTGCGGCGGATTATCCGCGACGCCGGTTTCAAACCTGTGCAGCGGGACACGCTCTACAGGACTTACTTTTTGAATTAGAGCTTGCGACCAGATTGTCCAAAATCCCCCTCCGCGAAATGATTACGCCCTTTAACCTTACAGCCGAGCTGCTTGCTCCTCGCGGAATCACTCACTACTTTCGCCAGCACTTTTTGGACGCAACTTTTCAAGGTCTCTACAAAGCTAACGCCTTCGATATCGCGCTGCTGATTCCCTACTTTCTGGTCCTCATTCTGCTCGCATCTTATGGGGTACACCGTTACATGCTGGTGTATCTCTATTACAAGAACAAGAAGAACCGCACGACTGAGCCGGCCGGACACTTTGCTGATCTTCCCCGCATCACAGTACAGCTTCCCATATTTAACGAACAGTTTGTGGTTGATCGCTTGCTGGAAGCGATCTGCCGGTTGGATTATCCGAGAGAAAACCTCGACATCCAGGTGCTGGATGACTCAACCGATGAAACTGTTGAAGTCGCCCGCGGGCTAGTCGAGCAATATGCAGCCAAGGGCCACCCCATCTCGTATCACCACCGTAAAAATCGCGAGGGGTTCAAAGCGGGAGCTTTAGCCGAAGGGTTGAAGTCATCTAAGGGTGAATTCGTTGCGATCTTTGACGCTGACTTCGTTCCCCCCGAAGACTTTCTTCTGCGCACGATTCATCACTTCACGAACCCTAAGATTGGAATGGTCCAGACCCGCTGGACTCACATAAACCGGCATTATTCTTTTCTGACTGAAGTTGAGGCCATCCTGCTGGATGGTCATTTTGTGCTGGAACACTCTGGCAGAGCGCGCAGCAATGTGTTTTTCAACTTCAATGGCACGGCAGGGTTATGGAGGCGTCAGGCAATCGACGAGGCAGGTGGCTGGCAGCACGACACGCTAACCGAGGACACCGACCTCTCCTATCGCGCGCAGTTGAAGGGATGGAAGTTTATTTATTTGCAGGATGTAGAGTGTCCAGCGGAGTTGCCGGTTGAGATGACTGCATTCAAAACGCAGCAGGCTCGTTGGGCGAAGGGCCTGATCCAAACGGCAAAAAAGGTGTTGCCGCGGGTGCTGAAAAGCGACCAACCCTTCCGCGTGAAAATGGAAGCCTGGTATCACCTCACCGCCAATTTGAGCTATCCGCTGATGATCGTGCTTTCGGTTTTGCTGCTTCCGGCCATGATCATTCGCTTTTATC
>JBDUDA010000200.1:0-5606 GCA_040003205.1 Acidobacteriaceae bacterium
GCTGTAGCAAGCTAATGATTCGCTCACTAGGCTCACTGTAAGCGACGGTAACCCGCAAGATCAGCTGCGACCAATCGCGTGTAGTGTTCGATACGATTTTGATCTCGCTGTTTGGGACAATATGGACCGTGCCATCATCATCGCGCAGGACAGTATGGCGGAGCGTCATCTCCTCGACGGTTCCCTTCACTCCCGCCACCCGCACGTTATCGCCAATATCGTATTGATTTTCCAGCAGGATATAAAAGCCGTTGATGAAATCCTTGACCAGAGCTTGCGCGCCGAATCCTATTGCCAGACCAGCCACGCCCGCGCTGGCAAGTAGGGGCTCCAGATGCAGGTTAAGTTGCGCCAGCACCATGAGCGCCGCCACGAATACGATTACGAAAACGCCGACGCTGGTTAAAACTCCCGCGACTGTTCGCACCTGTTGGGCTCGAAATCCATGGGGAAGTTTTTTGAGCTGAACGGCCGCCACCCTTCCTGTGATAAGGCGCAGCGCACGGATCAGGAGCGAGGCCGCGATGATTATTAATACAATTTTTGGCATCTCGTGGCGGACGAAGCTCATAAGGTCATCGCGCCATCCCAGCAAAAGTACGTCCCAACGCTTCGGGTCGTAAGAAACAATACTGGAGAGAGATTCAAATAAAGGGCTTCGCATGAGGTGAGCTGATTATAACAATGCGCTCCGGAGGCCGACTGAGAGCTGGCGCGAAAGTATAATCGGATTAATCCCAGCTAACGTGAGGTGCATGTGAGGCTGAATCGACTTTTGTTCCTACAAACCATTATGTTGTCTCTACTGCTTCTTCCCACGATGGCGACGTCTCAGACCACCCCCTCGCCGCTGGCGGCAGGCCAGCAAGATGCTGTCGTCCAAACTCCGCCCAATCCAGAAGACGAAAGCCGCCGCCGAATGGAAAGGGATATGGTAAAAAAAGCCAACCAAGAACGGCAGGAGAAGCTTCAGAAAGATACCGATAAGCTCTTCGCTCTGGCGACGGAATTAAAAAGCTATGTAGATAAATCCAACGAAAACACTCTCTCCTTGGATGTAATCAAGAAAGCGGACGAGATAGAGAAATTGGCACGCAGTGTGAAAGACAAGATGAAAGCCGGCTACTGATCTTGCGTTTGGTAACTGCTCGGAATCACGCCTCTGAAATAAATCATGACTACAGTACGAATAGACAAATGGCTTTGGGCCGCCAGATTTTTTAAAACCCGGACTTTGGCCGCTAAAGCCTGCGAACTTGCCAGGATTCTGTCCAACGGACAACCGGCCAAGGCTGCGCGCGAAGTCCGCATTGGTGACATGTTGAAGATTACCAACGCGGGCGGTGATTTTCAGATCGAGGTCTTGCTTCTCAGCGAGGTACGTGGCCCGGCGTCAGATGCACAAACTCTCTACCGCGAAACCGATGCTAGCCGTGAAGCGCGCTTGAAAGTTGCGGCAGAGAGAAAAGTCCTGCGCCAGTTCGAGGAGCTACCCGCAGGCAGGCCATCGAAACGCGACCGTCGGCGAATCATCCAGTTTCGCGGAAGAGCTTGAGAGCGGAAGCTTATTACGGCCCGCTGACCAGAGGCGGCGAGAAATAATAGTTTTTCAGTTTCCTAGCGCGTCCACCTTCTTCAGATCGTCGTCGAGGCCCAGCAATTCCCAGCGCTGTAGCGATAGAGGCACATTACCATTGCTCCAGACGTAATCGTGAAAACTACGCAGATTGAATTTATCGCCCAACTGTAAGCGACGCTCCGCCAGCATTCGCTCAATCTGCAACTTTCCGATTTCGTATGCGATAGCCAAGCCGGGACCGGTCGCAAAGCTCGCGGCTTCCGCTTGGGCTGTCTTGTTGTCCATGGGCACTGTTCGCGCCAGGTATTCTGCGGCTTTGGGAATCGTGAATTCTCCGAGCGCGAGTTTCACATCCACCTCCACACGCAGGGTTCGCAAGCGCGCAAAACTGTAGATGATTTCTCGCGTGCGCGGACTATCGTCATACAATCCCGCCTGCAACATCATCTCCTCCGCGTAAAATCCGATGCCCTCGTTCGCGCAGGAGTCATAATACTGCTGGCGGATAGGATCGGCATTTCTCCACGCCAGGGAGAGTTGAAAGAAATGTCCTGGTACTCCCTCATGGACACCGGTAGTTCGGGTATCTTCGGCGTAGGCTTTGTCAAAATATGGAGGCTCTCCGACGTGGGGCCGAATCCAGCGGACCCCATCCTGCTGAAGCCGTGACGGTCCTGTAAAGTCATCGAGTTCGCCGAAGCCGTCGAAAGCGGCTACGTAATCGGGTGCCTCGCGCATCGTCCAATGAGGCACCTCGGAGGGCACGCTTAGAATTTCGTGCTCTTTTAAATACGCGCGAACGTTTGCCTCGTCGCGAGCCATGTGAGCAATCTCTTCCGCCGGGTTCGCGGGCATCTTCAATTGCGGCGCGCGCAAGTCTCGCTGATGTTCATACGCTTCCATCGCCAGAACGCGGTCGAAATCCTGCCGCGCCATGTTCAACAATTGCGCTGGCGTGTAGGGAAGTAGCGCGACGTGGTGCAGAAAGAACCCAAAGGCTTTTTCGCCAAGAGCGAAATCTGGGCGCATCGTCGGCAAATTCTTCTTCAGCCACTCCCGATAATCAACTAGAGCGCTGCTGGCTTTAGGTATCGCCATATGTAATCTCGCGCGCTGGTCATCATTTGCCAGCAACGGAGAAACTCCACGCTCCACCTGCGCCAGACGTTGATCAATATCAGAAAGCGAATTAATCGCAAGTTGCGCGAACGGTGCAATGGCCTTCAGATTCGCTTTGGCCTGCTCCACAATCGAAGGAATGTTCTCCGCGCGCACCACAATTTCGAGAGAGCGCGCCTGGTCGAATGGCGGCGGAGGCATGAGTTCCTCCTGGAGCGCGGTGACTGTCTGCTCAATGTAGAAAATAGGATCGCGCTGCCACCGCGGATTTACATCAAGCTCCCACCGAACTCGTGCGATCGCCGAGCCCATCAGCCGGTAGTCCACCTTTTGGGCAACCTCCCAGTCGTCAGTCGAAATTGACTTCCATCGCCGTTCAAATTCAGCAAGGTCGGTTCGCTGCTTGTTAATGGTGGTCAATGACCAAGCGCGTTGTCCCCCCGAATGCTCCAGGCGCGGAATGTCATCGAACGTGAAGGGACGATATTTGGCGCGCCACGTCCAGAAGTCTGACGCCAGTTGCCGAAGTGAATCGGATTTAGGTTGCGCGAAGGAAACTGCGGACAGCAATAGCAAAGCCACCAAGACTCGCCGCATAGGAGATGCAGGATAGCACGCGGGAGAATCGCGGGAAGATCACTGGCGAACGGGAAGGCTGGTGCCCTTGCTTACCAGCCTTCAGCAGTGAGTTTGCTCCTACCAGATGCGCACGCGTTGTTCCGGGGCAAGATAAAGCTTCTCGCCAGACTTTACATCGAATGCCTTGTACCAGGCGTCAATGTTGCGCACCGTGTAGGAGCGGAACTGCTCGGGCGCGTGCGAGTCCGTAAGCACTTGTTGGCGCAAGGAATTTTCGCGAACCTTCGATGCGTAATTCTGTGCAAATGCAATAAAAAACTGCTGATCGCCCGAGAATCCGTCTTGTTGCGGCGCTTCTTTGTCAGAGAGAGACGCGCGGTAGCCGTCGTACGCAGCAGATATACCGGCGACATCGGCAATATTCTCCGCCAACATCTGCTTGCCGTTCAACGGGAGATCCGGAAACGCTTTATAGGTGTCGTACTGTGCAGCGAGTGTTGCGGTGGAGGCGTTGAAGTGTTGGAGATCTGCCTCCGTCCACCAATTGCGCACGCGCCCTTTGGAATCGAATGCAGCGCCCTCGGAATCGAAGGTATGGCTGATTTCGTGCCCGATGACAGAACCGATTGCTCCATAGTTCACAGCAGCGGGCGCCTTATCGTCGAAGAATGGGGGTTGCAAAATTGCTGCCGGAAAATTGAGGGCGTTCTGTAACGGCAGGTTCACCGCATTTACAGTCTGCGGGGTCATTGACCACTCTTTACGATCCACGTTATTGCCGATGCGGTGTATCTGCCGTTGGTACTCAAACATAAGTCCACGCCAGACGTTGCCAAAGATGTCGTCTGCCTTCACCTCATATCCAGAGTAGTCATGCCAGGTTTCGGGATAGCCGACTCCCACATAAAGAGTGTTGAGCTTCTCTTTCGCCTCCGCTTTGGTCTTAGGATCCATCCACGGGAGTACGTCGATGCGCGTGCGGAATGCCGCGATAATGTTTGCGACCATTGCCTGCGCTTGCGCCTTCGCCTCGGGCGAAAAATAACGTTGGGCATACATTTTGCCAAGGTCGTCGCCCAGCAGGCTATTCACTACGAAGACGCCACGCTGCCAGCGAGGCCGCTGCTGCGGAGTCCCCGAGAGAGTTTTGCCTACAAAATTAAAGCGCTCATCCGCGAATGCTTTGGGCAACACTCCGGCATGGGCCTCGATGAAATGAAATGCCAGCCAATCCTTCCATGAGTCCAGAGGGACAGATTCGACCAGCGAAGCTTCCCCAGTAAAGGCGTTCGGCTGCCATACAATGAAGTTCTGCTGATTGCCGAGACCGGCAGCGGAGAAATATTCCTTCCAATCCAAACCGGGAGCTTTGGAAGCAAAGTCAGATTGTTTCCAGGGGTTATTGGCTTTGTGAATGTCTTCATTTGCCTCAAGAGACTGGTGTTTCTCGGCAATCGAGTGTTCGAGTGCAACAATATTTTTTGCGCGTTCTTCTTCTCGATCGAAGCCGGCGAGCTTCAGCATCGCGGCAATATGAGCTTCGTATTTGGTGCGGGTATCGCGCATCCGTTCGCTGTTATCGAGGTAGTATTCGCGGTCCGGCAGTTCAACGCCGCCCTGCAGCAAGTAGGGAGTGTAGTGATCGGAATCGTTGAAATCCGGGGCTACCCAAAGTCCGAATAAATTCGCGGTATGAAAGTTCGTATTGTTCAGGGCGTCCACGTCGGCCCGAAGGGTTTTCCCTAGAGCGGCAGCCAACTCCCTTTTGTTTTTAATCGCCGCGATGGCATCGAGATGTGGCTTCAGCGGAGCAATGCCTTTGGTCTCAATGGAGCTTTCGTTCATGTAAGAATTGTAAAGATCGGCAATCTTCCGCTTCGACGGCTCGGTGGAACCGGACTTCACGATTTCTTCAACCAAACCCGCGGTCCGCTTGTTGCTCTGGTCATCGAGAGTTGAAAACACCCCCACGTGTCCGCGATCAGGCGGTATCTCTGTCTTCTTGACCCAGGCGCCATTGGCGTATTGGTAAAAGTCGTCGCCCGGCTTCACCGACGGGTCCATGTCTGCGACTTCGATGCCGTGTTTGCTCGAGGGCTGTTGTGAGAAGACGAAAAATGATGAGAAGCAAAGTAGGAATAAAGCGGTCGTGCGGAGCAAACGATTGTTCATTTAAAAATTCCCCCAAAGAGCTACTGACTATAGACGATTGGCAACTAAGGAGGGTAGCACGGCCGTCCAATAAACGAGTCTATGAACTGAAAGTGGGTAGAGGCTCAATTCAAAAGCTTTTACAACCGAAGGTTGTCATCTCGAGCGAAGCAAGGCC
>JBDUDA010000201.1:0-5572 GCA_040003205.1 Acidobacteriaceae bacterium
TGTCGCTCACTTTTCCCTCGCGCTTCATGCTGGCGGCAGCGATGAATCCTTGTCCTTGCGGATACTTCAACGACCGCTCGCGCGAATGTCACTGCACGCCTCCGATCATCCAGCGGTATATGTCAAAAATCTCGGGGCCCCTGCTCGATCGCATTGACATTCATATTGATGTGCCGGCGGTGAACTATAAAGAGATGCGTGCAGGCGCCGAACCGGAGAGTTCGGCGAAAATTCTGGAACGCGTGATGCGCGCGCGCGATCTGCAACTCGCCAGATTCGCCACAACAACTCGCGAAAAGCTTTATTGCAACGCCCAGATGGCTCCGCGCCATATTCGTGGTTTCTGCGCACTGTCTTCTGATTGCGAGCGCCTGTTGGAACGCGCCATGACCCAACAAGGATTAACGGCCCGCGCTCACGATCGCATTTTGAAGGTCGCTCGAACCATCGCCGATCTTGATAGCGCCCAAGCCCTGGCGCCGAAGCACATCGCGGAAGCCATTCAGTACCGCACACTGGACCGCACTTTCTGGGCGTAGGGGCACGGACGAAGAGTTCCCGAAACCGTTGTGATCTCGAAACTGTGATCGCGGCAGCGGGAATCTGGACTCATTCTACGGGGAAGCGCTGGCGGGAGCGTTCAACAAAACTGTCAGAGGCGGCACGTGGTCCGGTTTCACGAAACGGTTCACCAGAAAGCGCTTGCCGTCCTTCGCCACGTCATAAGTGAAAACGTCGGTGCTCGAAATTGGCGCGCGGCCGTGGATCTGAAACAAAGGAGTCGGGTTGCCGGTCGCAAAAATGCCCTCGGCGTTGACCGGCACCGCCATGAGCATGCCGCTAGGCGCGATATAGAAAATTTCTTTGCCGTCTCCGCGCCAGCGCGGCTCAGTGCCACCACCTCGCGACACCTGCCATTTCCCCGCAGCATCGGGATAGGAAGTAACGTAAATCTCCCAAACTCCGGATTCGTCGGAAGCGTAGGCTACCCATTTTCCATCCGGAGAAAACTGTCCATTCATTTCGTCTGTCTTAGCGTTTGTAAATGGGACAGTGGTTCCGCCCGCAGCTGACAACAAAGCCAATGACCAATGTGCGGCCGCTTGGTCGGTTACCAGAAGTTGCTTGCCGTCAATCGACCATGAATTAGGAATAGAATCTTCGCTGGCATCAGTAGTGATCAGGCGTTTTTCGCGCTGTAAGCCGCTGGTTGGCTTACTGAGAACCGTTACTCCGCTCGCAACGACAGATCGATAAGACAGTTGGCTTCCGTCCGGAGACCACACCCCGGCAACCTCTTCCCCTGGATCGAAAGTAAAGCGGGCGTTGCTGGCACCCCTGGTGCTCATCAGCCAGATATCTACGTTATTGGCTTTCAGATCGGCGATATCCATGGCAACACGGCTGCCATCGGGAGAGAGCGATGGATTTGCCATGACTCCAGGTTCGCCTACCCGTCCCAGCTCCTTGCCAGACCTGTCAATCCAGACGAGAGCGGAGAGCGCAGCTCCCACACCTGTGTTGTAGATTAACGTCCCGCTGGCAGAAACCGTAAAAGCAGCCCAGTAAGTGGAGGGCTGGAAACCCACTTGATTAGCAACCGGCCCGGCGTTCCCAGACGCTTTGCCATTAGAGGAATCGAAGGCCACGCTCACCAACTGGCGCTGATCGTCCGCGTAGAAAACACTCTGGGAATCGTAGCCAAAACTTGAGTGACAGAGAATGACAAGCTTTTTATCCTTGCCGTCGAGAGAGCCAAGATATATCCCGCTGACTTGATCGTCTTTGGCATTGGCGAAATTCCCCGCCCAATATAGAAAACGTCTACCATCGGCAAGAAAAACCGGCCAGCGATTGGTCTGCACTTCTTTGCCACTGATCAAAAAGTTCGCCGTGACCGGGCCGATGTTGCTGCCATCGGGGTTGACGCGCCAGAGAGCGGGGCCGGTGTCAGGAGCATAGATGATTACATTTTGGCTTCCCCAACTGCCGCCGCGCGCCGCCAAAACACTGGCCAACATCTGGGGTGTGCCACCCGCGATTGCCATCTTCTGAAGTTTGCCATTTCCGAAAAAAGCAATATAAGCGCCATCGGGCGACCAGAAAGGAAAGCTGGCGTTCTGCGTCCCAGGTAGAAGCGTGACGCTGGGTGAGCCGACCCGCTTCACGTAGATCATCGGCAATCCCGTGCTTTCCTCGGGGGACACAAACGCCAGCATCGTGCCATTACGCGAGAGCGCCATGTGGCTGACGCTCATTTCTTCCGGCACGGGGATAGCGAATTGCATTCGCGTAGTCGCGACCGGACGGCGAGCCGCGAACCAGGTCAGTGCTGACGCGGCGGTCACAAGTATTGCTGCGGCGAGCCAGGGCAGAAACCGAAAACGCTTGTGAGGAGTGCCAACTGCGGCCCGTGCCGTAGCAGCCGTCTCGGACCCAGAGAGCGCGCTCAGCGCGAAGGAAAGATCACGCGCTGACTGGAAGCGCTGCTCCATGCTCTTTTCCACGCAGCGGCGAACGATGCGCTCGAGGGTGGGAGAAACAGGACGAACGGGATCGGACAATTCCGGCGGATCATCTCTTAGCACTGCGGTCATGGTTTCGGCGGCAGTATCACGGCGGAACGCGCGTACTCCTGACAACATTTCGTAGAGCACCGCTCCGAACGCGAAGATGTCGGTCCGAGGATCGGCGGCGTCGCCGCGAACCTGCTCGGGCGCCATATAACTTGCCGTCCCCATCACCACGCCAGCTGCGGTGTGCGAACTGGTCAAAGTAACTTCGCTAAGCCCGTTTCCCGAAGTCTGAGCGAGCTTTGCCAAACCGAAGTCAAGGATTTTTACTCGGCCATCCTTGGTGATAAAAATGTTCTCCGGCTTCAGATCGCGATGGACGATTCCCTTCTCATGCGCTGCCGCTAGTCCGTGCGCGATCTGCACTCCGTACTCGATGGTCTTGCGCTGCGGAAGTGCGCCGCGGTCGAGCGTGGCTCGCAAGCTTTCTCCCTCCAAAAGCTCCGAGACTAGAAATGGAGAGCTGTTGTGACTGCCAATATCAAACACCGCAAGAATGTTGGGATGATTGAGAGCGGCTACGGCGCGAGCCTCCTGCGCAAAACGGTTAAGGCGGTCGGTATCCTGAGAAAAGGAATCAGGGAGAATCTTTAAAGCGACATCGCGGCCAAGGCGGGAATCGCGAGCGCGATACACTTCTCCCATGCCTCCCGCGCCTAAGGGCGAGAGTATCTCGTAGGGGTCAAGTTTCGTGCCGGAAGTGAGCGCCATGAATGGCCGCAATTATAACTGGCGTGGAGCGTTCGGTGTGAGGTGCACTTGGAAGCGCACATGCTTACAGAAATCGGCTACGTCGACGCGATCTTCCGCTATCCAGTTAAGTCCATGCGGGGCGAAAAACTAGAGCGCGCAGAACCGGGCTGGCACGGCCTCGACGGTGATAGACGCTTAGGGTTGCGGCGGATGAATGACCGCAGCGGGTTCCCGTGGCTATCGGCCGGCAAACTTCCCGACCTGCTCCTGTTTGCTCCCGAGGGCTGTGGAGACAGCGCTCAGGCAGAACCTCCGACGCATATTCGCGCGCCGGCGGGCGAAACAATGAGCATTTTCGGGGAGGACTTGGCTGCGGAAGTTGGACGCCGATATGGTTCTCCCTTAGAGATGATGCAGTTGAAGCACGGCATCTTCGACGAAGCCAGCATCTCTGTGATCGCTCTCGATACCGTGCGAGAGATCGGAAGACTAGCAGGACAGATTCCAGACGTGCGACGATTTCGCCCCAATATCGTGGTTCGATCACTGCGAGCAGGTCCCTTTCAGGAGGACGAGTGGGTCGGTGGTGTGCTCTCCTTTGGCGAAGGGCATGATGCTCCCGCCATCAGCGTTACGATGCGCGATGTCCGCTGCTCGATGGTGAACCTTGATCCCGACTCAGCCAGACCCGCGCCAGAGATCCTGAAGGCGGTAGTTCATGCAAACCAGAATAACGCTGGAATCTACGGCTGCGTCATTCGAACCGGAAGGGTAGTGACGGGACAGACCGTATTTCTCCGCTTTGAGGACGTCAAGATGGGGCGAGAGTGATCTAGGGGCGCTATTTCCAGCCTACGGGATACACCCTTTCCTGATAAACTCCGCCAGCTAAATAGTTCACGAAAAATTACTTGACCTGCCCCACTTTTCCCTGTACCTTAAGCGGTTCCAAGGGCTTTACGTCTGTGTTGTTCAGACTTGTCTTCGCATCTAGCTGGGCCAAAATCCAGATTAGTAAGAAACTTTCAAGAGCTGCGAAGCATCTATACAGAAGAATCAGAGCTTTCCCGTACAACCCATATGGATTGAGTTACTTGAGAGCTCTTTCCGGGCACTGCCCTGACGTTTCAGAATGGGAATACGCTAGTTTGCTCAGATCAGGAAAGGGGTGAAACATGCGTTCTGACCGCGTTTTTGACGCTTTACACACTTTGCGAAACCGTTATATGCTTTGCCAGTTGGCTTCCAAAGCTACCCGCAAGTTCCACAAACCAAACACTCGAATCCAGGAAACAATGAATGAAGTTCTGGATAAGATTGCAACTTCGGAGCGGCAATCGATTTTGTCTGAACCTGAACATTTTGCTGAAGCACAACGGCGGGCTGCGTAACACGCAGTCCCGCTCGGCTGTTCCTCGAATTGTAAGTCCAGTCTCCTATTGACCCTCCTTTGAAAATCTCCTCGTAGGTGAACAATGACCATCGCAGAACTTAAAGAAAAAAATATTACTGAGCTCACCAAGATCGCCCGATCGTTGGATTTGCCAGGCGCCAGTGGATTACGAAAACAAGATCTGATCTTCAAAATCCTTCAGGCGCAGAGTGAAAAAGAAGGCCACATTTTTGCCGAAGGCGTACTGGAAATTTTGCCCGACGGCTACGGATTCTTGCGCTCCCCTGATTACAACTATTTGCCCGGTCCGGATGACATTTACGTTTCGCCCTCGCAAATTCGCAAATTCGACCTCAAAACCGGCGATACCATCAGCGGACAGGTACGGCCTCCGCACGAAGGCGAGAAATACTTCGCGCTCGTCAAGATCGAGGCGGTTAACTTCGAGTCTCCGGACGAGGCGCGCAACAAAATTCTGTTCGATAACCTGACGCCGCTTTATCCGCAGGAGCGTTTAAAGCTCGAGACCACGCGGGAAAACGTCAGCGCCCGGGTGATGGATTTGCTCACTCCTATCGGCAAAGGCCAGCGTGGACTAATTGTTTCGCCTCCCCGCGCAGGTAAGACCATGCTGTTGCAGAATGTCGCGAACTCAATTACGACGAATCATCCTGAAGTTGTGTTGATCGTGCTGTTGATTGATGAGCGTCCGGAAGAAGTTACCGACATGCAGCGTTCGGTGAAGGGCGAAGTAATTTCTTCGACCTTCGATGAGCCCGCCGCGCGCCACGTGCAGGTTGCGGAGATGGTCATTGAAAAAGCCAAGCGTCTGGTCGAACACAAACGCGACGTAGTCATTTTGCTGGACTCGATTACCCGACTGGCGCGCGCCTACAACACCATCGTCCCGCCC
>JBDUDA010000202.1:0-5554 GCA_040003205.1 Acidobacteriaceae bacterium
GGACGAAATAAATCGGCCCCCGGCCGCGCAGAATAAGTCGCATGAACTTCTTTAATCACGGTGGATTTCACCAAGGTAGCCTCGGACGATCGAGGGAAAAACTCACGCACCTCGCGCAAAGCAAGGTCCACAATCTCAGCGCGCGACTTCTCCACCAAGCTCTTAGATGCGCTGACCACGAGTTCCACATAGCTGCCATTCTCAGGTGAGCGGTGGTCGAGAAGTTTAGATTTATGAAACATCCACTGAATGGTGCGGTCTAACAACACGGCGTGCTCAAGATCAGTAATCTGACGATCAAACCATAGATGAATGCCTGTGATCGGCGAAGTCTCGAATTGTTTCAAGTTCTGCTGCAACGGCTCGGCGGCCGCGGTCGCAGGCAACACGCGCGACAAGCCATCGAAGGGAATCGACGATACCACGTAATCAAAACGAAGGGCCTCACCGCCGGATACCAGTGTGGCGCCTTCATTTTCCGGAGCTAAGGATTCGACGCCGGCGCGCAATCGCACTTCCCCGCCATGGGCCGCTATGTAATTGCCTGCGACGTTGTAAAGCTCAGTCAGCGGGACCGTCGGCACACCCATGCGGCCTGCGCCCGCTGATTTCAGAAAAGATTCTCGTATCACCTGGGCCGCATAGGGAACAGAAACACGATCCAAATCTTCATTCAGCGCGCTGATTAGCACTGTTTTCCAAAAGCGATCTACCGCCTGCTGCGTCTGCCCATGCCGCCGCAGCCAGTCGAGGAACGATTCGCCATTGTCGTTCAGAGTTGCGGGAGCCAATACAGCCATCGCGCTCGCAATGGACATTTTGTCGGATAAATTCAGCCAATCCGCGCCCAGAAAAGCGGGCGCACTGTGCAGAGGCGCGGGCAGCCACGATGGCTTTAGAACGGAGATACGTCCACCGGGCTCGATAAAGTTCAGCGCGTCAAACCACCGGATTTTGTTTTCCACCCCCAGCGTTTTATAGAACTGAATGAGATTGGTGCAGCAGCCCAGCAGCACGTGCTGGCAGTTATCCACCACTTCGCCGGTACCGGGATGTTGATAGGAAGATGCCCGTCCTCCGAGGTAAGGACGGCGCTCGAATAGCGTGATTCGGCAGCCGCTACCGGCGAGGGCGCATCCGGCGGCTAGTCCTGCGAGCCCGCCACCGATTACGGCTACGGTTGGAGAACTGCCCGTTCCCTTGCTTAGTTTGGACTGCACATTCGAGGTCGCGCTCATCGTCATCATTTTTACGTGATGCGCTTCAGGAAGCCTTTGGCCAGGACGACCAGCTTCTGGTGCATAGGTAAAGAGATTTTTTCGCCGAAGACGTCATATTGATGGGATGCGATTTTTTCAAGAAGTTTTCGATAGATGGTGATCAGGACCCAGAGCGCAGGACGGCTGTCTTCGTCAACGTATGGAATTAGTTCCTCGCCCGAGCTATAGTAATCGCGGGCCCGATCTGCTTCCATTGCTAGTAAGGACGCGAAGCGCACTGCTGGGCCGGCGCGCAAGTCAGAGGCCGCGACCCCGAACTGCGCAAGATCTTCCTGCGGAAGATAAACTCGCCCCATGGCGGCATCTTCGTCGACGTCGCGGATGATGTTGGTGAGTTGGAAGGCCAGTCCGCAGCGCTCGGCGAGTGTCTCGGCCGCAGGATCACGATACCCAAAAATCTTTATGCAGACTAAACCGACGACCGACGCAACCCGGTAGCAATAAAGTTGCAGATCGTTGAAGGTTTGGTAAAGCGGAACAAGACCATCGCCCGCGACTTCCCGCGAAGCCTCATCTTCCACATCCATGGCCGTCCCATAGGCCAGTTCATCCAGCAGTCCCACCCTGATTTCGAAACGGCGCTGGGCATCGGAGAGAGCGAGGAGAATTGGATCGTCGGTGACCTGGCCGGAATCCACGCGATGAAAAGCGTCGAGCCACGCCTCAAGCTTCCGCCGTCTCTCGGACACGGGCAACCCGGAATCGTCAGCGATGTCATCGCATTTACGCATGAACGCGTAAACCGCACACAAGGCTTGCCGCTTAGGTTGCGGCAAAACCAAAAATCCATAATAAAAGTTCTTGGCCGAACGGCGCGTGATGCTACGACAGACTGAATAGGCCACAGCCAGTTGCGACGCGGTCGGGGCAACTTGAGAAGAGGTCTGCTGTACCGCCGTGCTCATAGGAACTTACCTAAGGCGGCACGCCCAACGAGAGTCAGCTTGCGGACCTTTGAAATGGACGGACGCCGCCCCAGCACGTTGTATCCCTGATGTTCGATGGCATTAAGGACTTCTTCGCCGCCGCAACTGAATAGTTCGAGGTCCACAGCGAGCTCGCGATTTACTTTTTTGATGAGCGGACGTCCCTGCTGAAACCAGTCACGCGCGCGGGCAACTTCAAAGCGCATCATTTCGCAGAATGCTGCCGTGCTGCGTTGCTCCGCAATATCTTCTTCAGTTACGCCGGAGCGCGCAAGATCTTCCAGCGGCAAGTAAATTCTCTTTTTAGCGTAATCCACACTAACGTCCTGCCAGAAGTTGGCGAGTTGGAGCGCGGTGCAGGTGTAATCCGAAAGCGCCTGCCGTTCTTCATCGCGATAACCGCAGAGATAAAGCACCAGACGACCTACCGGGTTGGCCGAATATTGACAGTATCCGACCAGATCTTGAAAAGTGGCGTAGCGATTGATGTATTGGTCCTGGCGAAACGCCTTCAGCAAATCGGCAAAGGGCTGCTTGGGGATATCAAACTCGCGCACAGTTTCAGCCAGTGCCACAAACACCGGATGCCTCGGCTCTCCCGCATAGCACGCGTCCAGTTCGGCTTCCCACTGATCAAGTAATTGCAGCGAGGCTTTTGGATCGCCAACTTCATCTCCAAGATCGTCTGAGATGCGGCAGTAAGCATACACATTGCAGAAATGCTGGCGTAGATGGCGTGGCAGAAACCACGTTGCTACGGAGAAATTTTCGTAATGCGATCGCGCCAGACGCTGGCAATATTTCTGAGCTTCCTCGAGAGTGGGCGCCTCGTCGGGAATGGCGTATTCAGCGGGAAGGCTGCTCCAGCCTGACGCAACCGCGGAAGAGGATGCGCCCGAGGATTCGCTGGTCGCGACATTGGCCATCGTCAAAGGATTCCCCTCGCACTTTTATAACTCAGAATCGCCAAGGCCACGATTCCGAGATGAATTGGAATTGAAATTTTAGTGTCCCGGAATAATGGCAGTTTTGATATCGCCATTTCGATTCAACATGTGTTGCAGCACGTGCTGCAAGCGCGAGAGCGGCGCTTCTCCGGTAATGTAGTCAGTGGATCGGACCTTCTTCTCAGCGATCAGAGCAAACGCTTTTCGGACGGTCTCCGGGGTGTGGTGAAAAGTCGCCTTGAGCGTGACTTCGGAATAATGCAGACGGTTGGTATCGAGTTGAACTTTAGTTCCGCTGGCGCAGCCGCCAAAGAAATTAACCGTGCCGCCCTTGCGCACCATGTCAATCGCCCATTCCCAGGCTTCCGGACGTCCCACAGCTTCAATTGCCACGTCGGTACCGCGCTTTTCTGGCGATAACGCCCGCACTGCATCAACCGGATCTTTTACCTTTGTGATCTGTACAACTTCGTGAGCACCCATGTGGAGCGCGGCTTCAACTTGAGAATCGCGCTTCACGACCGAGATCACGTTGCAGCCGACGGCTTTCGCCACCTGAACGAACATCAAACCAATAGGGCCGCCGCCGATGACGGTGACGGTATCGCCAATTTCGACGCCGGTCTCGTGCAGGCCGCGCAGTACGCAAGCCAGTGGCTCTGTCATGGCAGCTTCCTCATAACTCACATGCGGAGGCACCGCCAGCATATTTTTCTCGACAATTCTTCGTGGGATACGGATGTATTCGGCGTAAGCGCCATTATTGAATAGCAAATCTTCGCAGAGATTTTCCTGATGTTTGGAGCAATAAAAACACATTTGGCAGGGCGCCGAGTTCAAAGCCACTACCCGCATGCCCTTCTTGAATCCGCGCACGCCGGGTCCTACTTCTTCAATGACTCCAGCCAGTTCGTGTCCAAACAAAGCCGGCGGAACAATCATGCGCGCATGATATCCGCGCTGATAAACCTTCAAATCGGTTCCGCAGGTGAGCGCGACCTGGACCTTGACCAGCACCTCTCCCTCGCTTACGCGCGGGATGGGAACTTTCTCGATCTTCACGTCTTCTTTACCGTAGAGGACGGCGGCGGTCATTTTTCCGTTCAAGCTAAACTTCCTTCTTTGTTTCCTTTCCAATCCTGGCCGGGCTGGATGACGATCTTCATCGAATCGGCCTGCGGATGGGCAGCGAGTTCGAGCGCCTCCAAGCTTCGGGATAAAGGAAACCGGTGGCTGATTAATTTTTGCAAATCCATTTCTTTGCCCATCACAAACCTGGAGCATGCTTCCTGAAGGTCAACCGACGCACTATAGGAACCCAACAAAGTCTTCTCGTCAACGCATACGGACGCCGGATCAATGCTGGCCTCGCCGCGGACGGTCTGCGCAAATAGCAGCACGCGCCCGCCCGGCCTGACTGCATCCATCGCGGTACGGATCAACTTGTCGCCTCCCACCGCGAGAATTGCAACGTCGGCACCGCGTCCCTCAGTTTGCCTGCGTGCTTCACTAACGATGTCATTTCTGGAGGCATTCACCCCATTGGTCAAACCAAGTCCTTTGGATATTGTAAGCCTCTGCTCATGCAAATCGGAAGTGATTACGGAAGCCCCCGCCCGTTGCGCCAATGCCGCCAATAATATCCCGATGGGACCCTGGCCGATCACGAGAACCGTCTCATCCTTGCGAAGGTGTAAGGTTTCGATTCCCTTCATTACCGTGTTTACGGGCTCTAGAAAACACGCCTGCTCGTAAGAAACGTCTTCGGGAATGTGCACTGTCCCTTCGCGCACAATCCAGTCCATCACCCGGACATATTCTGCAAAGCCCCCGCCGGAGGGCTCAAACCCGGCGGTGCAACCGACTCTTTTATAAGTCTCGCACTGGGCGAAAGTGTTGTGGCGGCAGTAGTAGCACTCACGGCATGGAATATGGTGAAAAACGACTACGCGATCGCCGGGCCGGAAGTGTTCTACTTCCTCGCCTGCGGACGCCACGATGCCGGAGGTTTCGTGTCCGAAGATGCGAGGAGCAGAATGGGAACCGCTTGAAATCTTTTTTAAGTCCGTACCGCAGATGCCACAAGTATGAACTTTTATCAGCAGTTCACCAACGCCAATTTTCGGGACTGGGACGGTCTCCATCCGCATATCGTTCTTCCCGCGATACACTGCGGCCTGCATGGTGGCAAGGATCGAAACAATCTCGCGTTCGTTCTCAACGACGGAAACAGCCTGATTTGCCATTTTATTTATGAATGTTTCCTACAGTTATTAGATGCGCCTGGGGCTCCTGAATCTGCAATTTTGGATCGTAGCGTTCCAGCCAGCGGCACAGGGCCCTGGAGGCCTTGGAACTGTTCCTCGCCAGGGTTATCAGGCTCGGCCATATCCAAGGACGA
>JBDUDA010000203.1:0-5534 GCA_040003205.1 Acidobacteriaceae bacterium
ATCCCCGCGCTTTATCCGACGTGAGCGCACACGAGTTTTTTCATCTCTGGAATGTCAAGCGTATCAGGCCGAGCTCGCTGGAGCCGGTGGACTATACTCGCGAAAATTATAGTCGGGTGCTCTGGTTCAGCGAAGGTGTTACCACTACGGCGGCCTTATATTTTCGTTCTCGATCTGGGCTTTTAGACGAAGCTGAATGTTTGAAAACCGTTGCCAGCCAGATTGGAGAATTGCAGCGCAGGCCCGCGCGCAAAGATCAATCGGTGGAAGAGTCCAGCCTGGATGCGTGGCTGGAAAAATACGACGATTACGACCGTCCCGATCGCAGCATCTCCTATTACAACAAAGGCTTCTTGCTCGGCGTGTTGTTGGATCTGCGTATACGCGAGGCCAGCCATGACACGGCCTCACTACGCGACGTTTTTCAGTGGATGAATCAGCATTACGCGAGACAGGGCCGATTTTTCCCGAATTCTGATGGCGTTCGCGAGGCGGCGCAAGAAGTGAGCCATTCTGATATGAGAGCGTTCTTCCAGAAATATGTCAGTGGGACCGAAGAAATTCCCTGGGATGACTTCTTCAAGATTGTTGGCTTGCGTTTGGTCACTCAGACGCGCTCAATCGCGGATGCCGGATTCGTGGTGGCGGAGAACTTTAATATTTCGCCTGCTGTGATTTCAGTAAGCTCAGGCAGCGCTGCAGCGGCAGCGGGCCTACAGGCCGGGGACGTTATTTTGGAAATCAACGGCCATCTTCCGGCCTCCAATTTCACGAGTGAGTTGTCCGGCCTGCAAGCGGGAGAAACGCTTCACCTGAAGGTCCGTGGTCGATTGGGAGAGCGTAATCTCCGATGGGTCCTGTTCGGGCGGGAAGAAGAGGAATACCAACTGCGCGATGTCGAAGGCATAACAGCACGAGAGAAGACCCGACGCTTGGCCTGGCTAAAGGGTGAATCAGAAAAGCCCGGAGATGTTCACCCTTGATTCGAACCATCGTCATGCTCGCTTTCTGGGCTCTGCTGCTGCCTGTGGCCGCTCTGCTGGGATTTCCTTGGACGCTGATCACCGGCGACGTCAGTTTTCTTTATCGCATGGGAATGTGGGGAGCGTGGACAGGAATCCGCATCTCCGGGGTGCGTGTGCAAACGGTTGGGATGGAAAGGTTAGATGTTTCGCGAACCTACATCTTTATGTCCAACCACATGTCAAATATTGATCCGCCCCTGTTGCTGCCGCTCATTCCGCGCAGGACTTCGGTCATGGCGAAAAAAGAATTGTTCAGCTATCCGGTGCTGGGACGAGTGATGCGTTTCGGCTCGCTGGTACCAGTGGACCGGGGCAACCGCGAGTCCGGCATCGCGGCTGTACGATCAGCGGCGTCCGTGATTCGGCAAGGCGTGAATATGACGATCTTCGTGGAAGGGAAGCGATCGTTCGACGGAAAGTTGCTGCCCTTCAAAAAGGGGCCGTTTTATCTTGCAGAAGACTGCGGCGTGCCTGTTGTTCCGGTGACGATTGTTGGCACGCACTACATCATGCCAAAGCAGCGATTCGCGATTAAGCCTGGCATCGCGACGGTTATCTTTCATCCTCCGATTGAGCCAATCAATTTTGGCGGACGCGACGGATTGATGCAGAAAGTTCGGGCCGCCATTAACTCCGGATTGCCCATCGAGATGCAGGAGCAGACCGAAGCCGCCCACAGTGAGGGTTGAGGCAGGGATCCTTAGGCGTCCCCGCCACGCTGCGCGCGGCTCCGCCTTCCTCGATGACCACATACTTCCACATATCAATGTCACCTTGAGCGCAGCGAAGAATCTATGCATCTGCTTCTGCTGCTACGGTCATCCCCGGGCTATTACGGATCAGTTTTTTTGCGTATCAGTCGGGCAAGTTCTGGTAGTTTGCTGAACACTGCGGTAGCCCGCATCCATTGCTTATGTTCAAACGCAGGCGAGCCGCTGACCACCGATCCCGCGGGAATGTCCCCATGGGTACCGCTCTGGGCAGTCACGATAACACCGTCTCCAATTTTGCAGTGGCCGGCCACGCCAACTTGTCCGGCCAGGACAACTTTATTTCCAATCTCACTTGAACCAGCAAGACCGACCTGCGCACAAAGTAAAGTGTCTTCGCCGATGTGGGATCCGTGGCCCACTTGCGCCAAATTGTCGATCTTGGAGCCTCGTCCGATGTAAGTCTCACCCACGCTGGCGCGGTCAACACAGGCATTGGCCTGGACTTCAACATCGTCTGCAAGAACGGTCGGGCCCGATTGCACGATCTTGGACCAACGCCCTTCGTCGTCTTTGGCAAAGCCGAAGCCGTCGCCGCCAATCACAACTCCGTTTTGCAGCAGCACGCGGTTTCCAATTCGGCAATGCTCCCGAACGATTGCGTGGGCGTGAGCGAAAAAGTTGGTCCCGATTTTCACTCCCCGATAGATAATCACGTGCGCAAGCAGCACCGCTCGATCCCCAATTTCGACATCTTCGTTAATTACTACGTAGGGACCGACGTGGCAATCGCGCCCAATTTTCGCCGAGGCATGAATTACTGCCGTCGGATGAACTCCGGCGGCGTACTTAGGGCTTTGGTAAAATAGCTCAATGGCGCGCGCGAATGTCAGATAGGGATTTGCGCTTCTCAGTAGCGTTGCAGAAGCCGCAGGAAATTCTTCGGAAACGATTACGGCTGCGGCTTTCGTGGTTCTGATGGCGGGCGCGTATTTGGGATTCGCAATGAAAGTAATCTGCTCGGGTCCGGCGTCTTCGATGCCCGCGACCCCGGTGATCTCGGGGTCTGAATGTTCCACGGCGGAACCGGCGCGCTCAAGGCGTACCCCTAGGTTGGAAGCAACGAGGGACAGTTTCATAATTGTTGAGTGAATTGTATCGGAGTGCGGTCGGTCCGATGCTGGGCCCGCGAGTTTCTATCGTGAATGACGAGCCGAATGCAGGGATCCTTCCTCGGCAAGCCTTCGCACGCGAAGCCTTGCGCTGCATCAGGATGACAATCTGAGGGAGAGGAGGTTGGATGACGATCTACCTGGCAGATGAAGCTTACTCGCCGAACATCGGAACCTGCCGGGTATCGCTCGGAATGCCCTTACGCTGCCGTCGGCCTGCGCCAATCACGGCGAGCACTGTCAGAGAATCCAAGGCGCTGCGGGGAACGAAAATTCGTTGTGTGTTTGAACGAAGATCAGGCGGGTTCAGCAGAAATCCGTCACCGCTAATCAGCGAAAGATCATTGGGCATCATGCCTTCCAGCACTTCAGTGTCTTTGAACCTGAGACGCACCCACAGACCCTCAGTTCGAGGACGGCTGGTAAACGTCTTGCGCGTGAAGGCCTCAGAGTCGCCGAATTCCCGCACGAAATAGACGACTTTAATATCGCGAAGTTCGATGGCAACTACGTTTCCCGAAGTATTCAGTAACTCGAGCTTGCCCTCCTGAATGAAGTTCGCGGGCGAAACGAATCCGTTCAGGGTGTCACGGTCAATTTTGCGGACGACGACCTTCTTGTGCGTTGAGGGCATTTGAATTGACGAAAGGCTTACGCGGTGCGGGCTTTGGCGCTTGCCTGGAGAGATTCTCGCATTTTTCCCCCGGAAAATGGACGGATAACAGGTAAGTAGTAGCCAAACTAGCAACGTTGTGTTACTTTCTGTAGTTTGCCTCTAGTCTGCAAAATGTTGCTAAGTCTCGTGCTTAGAACCGCTTAGGCCGAAGAGCTTCACGATTGAGCCGCTACGGAAGGAATTATCGCTACGGGGCCCAAGATTCGCTGATGTTCAGCTGATCTTAACCGGCTGCCCGAAGTTAAAACATGGCTGACTACATTTACACAATGGAAATCCGGCTTACCCCGGACCAGCAACGGGGCGTGACTCTTGTGCAGGACATTGCGCGCGCGGCAGGAATGAACGTCTACCTGACCGGCGGCGCCGTCCGCGACATCATCAGCGGATTCACCATTCGCGATCTTGACTTCACTGTGCAAGGAAACGCGGTGAAGTTGCAGAAAGAACTGGAGCGTGGCGGGGCCGTCATCGCCGCTGCCGACGACGATCTCAAGACCCTTTATCTAACTCTGCCAGGCAATGTCAGGGCAGAAATCAGCTCGGCTCGAACGGAGAAGTACGAGAAAGCCGGTCGGCCTCCGGCAGTCGAGCCCGCTACCATCATTGATGATCTGAAGCGACGGGACTTCACGGTCAACGCAATGGCTCTTTCGCTGAACCCTGGTTCCCGTGGGTTACTGATGGACCCCTTCAACGGTGCCGCCGACATTGAAGCAAAAGTTATCCGGGTGCTGCACAACTACGCGTTCGTCGAAGATCCCTCGAGATTGATCCGTGCCAGCCGTTTCGCGGCCCGTTTCCAGTGGCCGTTGGAAGAACGTACTCGTGCCCGCTTCGATTCCGCAAAAGAAAATAACTACATTGAGTACATCACCAACAAAGCCATTGGTCACGAGATCGAGCAACTGGCGTATGAAGATGATCCTCTGCAAATTCTTCGTGTGCTCGAGAAGGAAGAATGGCTGAAGGTCCTGCATGCGCACTGGACCACTGCAAAGGTTGACGGCGCAGGGCTAGGACAACTGCTAAAGACGCGTCAACAGATGAATGATCTGGGTTACAGCCCGGATCCGTCGGCTGCGGTGCTGTTCTTTCTGAGTTCGAAGCTCGGGGATAAAGACATTGCTGAAATGCGTAAGCTCATACCGCGAAAAACACTGGTGGAGTCGTGGCGCGGTCTCGAAGATGACGCGAAAGATCTTGCCAAGAGGTTGACGGGTAAAGAGGCGTCCACGGCCTCGCGCACCTGGAAGCTTCTATCGGAAGCCCGCCCCGAATTGATTTTATTTCTCGCCGTGACTTCTCGTAACCAGTCAGTCACTCAGAAGATTAAAAATTTCTTCACCAAGTGGCGTCAGGTCCAACAAAAAGTTCCTTTGCTGGAGATGACGGAGCTGTACATAACTCCTCAGTTGCCGGAGTATCCGAAGATCGCGCACGAAGTTTTCATGTTGCTGCTGGATGGCAAGCTTCGATCTCACACGGAAATCCTAAAATTCTTGAAACCTCTGGCTCCGCCACCGCCACCACCGCCACCGCCTCCTCCAGTGAAACGTGGACGAGGAGCCAAGGCAGCGGCTGCGGCGGCTGGGGTTATCCCTGCGCCGGCAGTTGCAGGAAAACAGAAAAAAGGGAAAGGCGCGGCAGTTGTAACGCCGGTGGAGGTGCCTGCGATCGCTGCGGCAGCGGCCTCCGCTCCGTCGAAGCGAGGTGCAAAAGGAATCGCCGCACCATTGGCAAAAGCGGTTGCAATAGCCTCCGCTGCGGCGCAGAAAAAAGCAGCCCCCGTGGCCGCGATCAAAAAAACGACGAAGACGCAGAAGCCGGAAAAGAAATCCTCAAAAAACAAGCCGAAACTGAAAACAAAGCCGAAAGCGGCGGCGAAGAAAACAAAAAGTAAGAAGCATTGAGCGGGTTGAATCAGGTCGGCTTTCGGTTTCAGTCGTTT
>JBDUDA010000204.1:0-5531 GCA_040003205.1 Acidobacteriaceae bacterium
ATAGCGCGCGCTGTCCACCGCATGAGCTCGCGAAAAGATAACAGTTTCATCAAACTGAATTGCGCCGCCATTCCCACCGGGCTTCTGGAAAGCGAACTGTTCGGCCATGAGAAGGGTGCTTTTACGGGCGCCATCAGTCAAAAGATTGGAAGGCTCGAATTGGCCGACAAAGGCACGCTTTTTCTCGACGAAGTGGGAGATATCCCTCTCGACCTGCAACCGAAATTGCTCCGGGTCTTGCAGGATCAGGAGTTCGAGCGTCTGGGGGGCAACCGGACGATCAAAGTAAATACCCGGCTGGTGGCGGCAACGAATCGTGATTTGGCAAAGAGTGTGGCCGAACGCGAGTTTCGCAGCGACTTGTTTTATCGCCTGAACGTCTTTCCGATATGCATGCCGCCCTTACGCGAGCGGGAAAGCGACGTGCCATTGCTCGTACGATATTTCGTACAGAAGTATTCCCGCCGCATGAACAAGCAAATAGAGACTATCCCGGTCGAGACTATGGTCGCTTTATCAAGCTGGAAGTGGCCGGGCAACGTAAGAGAGCTTGAGAATTTTCTCGAAAGGTCTGTGATTTTATCGGATGGCCCCGTGCTGAATGTTCCACTCGCCGAACTCAGAATTGGCGACTACAACGGGCAGGAAGGGGACGGCACCCTTGAGACTTAGGAGCGGGAACAGATCATTCGAACCCTGAGAGACACGCGGGGAGTGATCGCAGGTCTGCACGGAGCCGCAGTTCGCCTGGGCCTTAAGCGAACCACTTTGCAATCCAGAATGATCAAGCTGGGGATTTCGCGCGACAATTACGTCGACTGAGCGAGCATAGGATGTTTCACCGCGTTGCTCGACATGCCATCCGTCTGTGTAAGTTTCATGAAGCCTGTTCCTGACGAATAATCGGCAGTCTGCCGCAACTCCGTCAGACGTTCCCATCGTCAACAATCCTTAATTTCCCAACTCTTGATTTCAAGCCTGTTTACGGAGTTAAAGCTCTCCTCGAGTTTGGAGGGTGAAGTGCGAGGACGCTTTCATTCACTCGCTGGTGTTTGTCGAATGAGTTGGGTACCTCGAATGGACACTCCACTAATCACGAGTCCGGACGTAAGCCTTCCCCAGCACCATACGCGGATATCAGCGAGCTTCGCGATTCTTGGGTGGACCCAGCAGCAGCGAAAGAAGCTCACTTCAAGTGAGGCGGCGGAGCGGCGATGGGATCCGGTGTACTTATTTTTTTGCGGAGTTCTTTGGCGCTCCCAGGGCGATACGGCCGCGGGCTGGGAATTGATTCACGCTCTGAGGAGCTGGGATGGACAGGCCAGGGCAATCGCCGCTGCGTCTTTGTCACATACTGAGCACGCCCGGTTGCTGGTGCGGGACTTACGACGAACTACAAGTGGCTTCAATGAAGTCAGCGATTCGGCAGCCGCTCCCCCTGGGCCGCAAATTTCTGGAAAGGTGCAGATGAATACTCCCTATGGACTCGAAATTATTGATAGTTGTTTGAGTTGCAAGCTACGCAAGGATAAGTGGTTTTGCCGTTTCTCACCCGACTTCATGAAATCATTCAGCGCTGCGGGGCACTTGGGTACGTATCCCGGAAAGGCGTTGCTGTTTGTGGAAGGCCAGATGCCGCGAGGCGCATATGTGCTTTGTTCGGGCAAAGTAAAGTTGTCGACGACTTCGCGAGACGGAAAGATACTAATTTTGAAAATAGCCGAAGCCGGGGAAGTCCTCGGCCTGAGCGCGGCGATTTCGGGGACTCCTTTTGAAGTCACGGCAGAAACTGCCGGGCCTTGCCAGGTGAATTTCATTGAACGTGAAGCTTTGATGCGTCTGATGGAGAAGAATGGCGAAATGGGTTTGCACTCGGCGCAGGCCCTGAGCAAAGAATTTCAAATCGCTTATCGGGATATGCACGAATTGGTGTTGGCTAGGTCGTCCACTGGAAAACTCGCCAGACTCTTACTTTCATGGACGATCGGGCGAGACCCGGCGCTGAATGAGCTGCGAGTGCGGTCCAGTCTCACCCATGAGGAAATGGCGCAAATGATTGGATCGTCGCGAGAAACCGTGACTCGACTTTTAAGCCATCTCAAGAGGAAAGAGTTGATCCGTCTGGAAGGATCTACTTTGGTCATCCGCAACAAGACCGCCCTTGAGGCGTTGGCCGCCTGAAGGTCTCAGCGGCTTTTCTGGATGTACCATGGAGGGGTGGAAAGGCTGAAAAAAGGCGTCACTGAATGCATCCGTAAGCATGCGCTTTTGAAGCCCGGAGATCGTTTAGGCGTGGCGGTTTCGGGAGGCGCGGACTCCGTGGCGCTGCTACGGCTAATGCTGGAGCTGCGAGGGGACATGGGGTTCCTACTTTCGGTCGTTCATTTCAATCACAAGTTACGCGGAACAGAATCCGAGGACGATGAGCTATTCGTCAGGAATCTCGCGTCCGCTCATAAACTCGAGTTCTTCTGTGACAGTGGGGATGTTGCGACACATGCGCGGGAAGTAGGGTTGAGCCTGGAGGCTGCCGCGCGGCGTTTGCGCTATGAATATTTTCGGAAACTGCTTGAGAGCCACGCGCTGAATCGGATTGCAACTGCGCACACCATGAATGATCAAGCCGAAACGGTTTTGCTCAAACTGGCTCGGGGAGCAGGGTCGCGAGGGCTGGCAGGTGTTTATCCGAGGTTAGAGATGCCGAGCCCGGTAGCGGCTGGAGAACTGCGCCCTGATCCGGCTTGCGTCATCAGGCCGTTGCTCTGGTCCAAACGGCAAGACGTTTTGGAATATCTCGCGGTCATCAAGCAACCGTGGCGGCAAGACAGCAGCAATCGCGATCTGAGGCACGCGCGCAACCGCGTCCGGCATGGAATTTTGCCTCGGCTAGAACGCCATGTGAATTCAGCAGTCGTAGAAGTCCTATCTGACGCCGCGGAAATTGCACGAGCCGAAGAGCACTACTGGGAGGATGAGGTTTCGCGGTTGCTGCCATTGATGTGGAAACCTCGAGTTCGCGAGGCGCTCAGTGAAGCCAAGCGGGATTCAAGAGCCTGCTGCCTTGACGTTGGATTATTGGCCGAGTTGCCTCTGGCATCCCAGCGGCGGGTGGTACGCGCGGCAGCCCACGACCTGGGCCTGGGTTTAGAGTTTCGTCATGTGGAGCAACTCCTCGAGATCGCGTCTCCGCTGACGGCTTCGCGGTCATCAGTGATGCTTCCCCATCAATGGACGGTGTTTCGGGATAAGAGTGCGCTGCGATTCGAGCGGACAGAAGCGCCGGAGGTGATTTCCTACGAATACAATCTAGCCGTTCCGGGACGAGTGGAAGTCCCGGAAATTGGCAGGTCATTTGAATCGGTAGTTGTTGCCGCGGCGACCCGGGGCAAGAGAAATGTAACTTTGCTGGGTCCCAAGCCGCCGGGTGATCTGCTAGTCCGAAACTGGCGAGCGGGAGACCGTTTTTGGCCAGCGCATCGAAAAGGTCCCATGAAAATCAAGGAGTTGCTTCAGGAGCAACACATAAGCGGAGCCGAAAGAAAACTATGGCCGGTTATTCTGAGCGGCGAGCAAGTCGTCTGGATGCGGGGGTTTCCGTCTCCTTCGCGGCTGCTGACACGAGAACCAGCGGGAGAATCTGTAATGATCCGCGAATTGCCATTGGAGTGAGGGTATTTAGGCGTGAACAGCCAAATGACGGGTACCTAAAGACGCATCTGGTAGTTGTTTGGAAGGCCCGCGCGAGGATTAAGATAATTCGAGTATTGAGATAACCCTAAACGACTTGGAGCAACTCTCCAAACCGGAACCATTACGCACGGTCATTGCGGCCGAGCAGATACAGAAACGCGTCCGCGAGATGGCGCGACAAATCTCCGCCGACTACGTCGGGAAGACCATCCACGCTTTGGCAGTTCTGGAAAACGGATTCATTTTCCTGGGTGATTTGGTCCGGGAACTCGATGGTGCGGTTATTTGCCAGTTCATCAAGCCGCGCTATCGCACCCAGCCGGAGCGGGAATCCACCGAAGTGCTGGAAATATTTTTCAGCCACGAGCTCGATATCCGCGGTCAGCACGTACTTCTTATTGAGGGCCTGGTGCATTCCGGAGTTACGACAGAATTTTTGATGAGCGACTTGCTCGGTCGCGGCGCAGCGTCGGTGAAACTAGCTACGTTACTCGACCGGCAATCGGCGCGGAGAGTATTTTTGCAGCCCGACTACTTTGGCTTCCTGGTGGATGACAACTTTTTGATCGGCTATGGTCTCGGCGATGCGGACCAAACAGGGCGAAATCTCCCCTATGTGGCCAAGAGAGCGTGAGCGCGTACACGTGCGAATTGACGTGACCTAAGTTACCAGTACAGCGGGCCACATTTTTACAGGTAGAGGGTTTAGAATGACGTTTAGCCAAAATCTCCAATCCAAATGTTGCGGCCTGCATCTAAATAACGAGTTGCGCGGCCCGATTGGCTTAGCGGTTGGAGCAGGGCGCAACTTTCTCAGGAGTTTCAGGTGAATTCAACAGTCAAGACGGTAGTTTTCTGGTTGGTGATTGGAATTTCGGCGCTGCTCCTATGGCAGGTGGTCAGAGGCGCAAACAGCGGCCAAAAAGAGAAGGACGTCAACTTCTCGCAATTCATGTCGGACGTAGACCAAGGCAATATCAAAGAGGTCACGATCACCGGCATGGACGTTCATGGCAAATTTCATAGCGACGGATCGGGCTTTCATACCACGGTTCCGGCGAGCTATCCGGATATGATTCGGTCGCTTCGCGAGAAGAACGTCAACATCAATATTCGCGACGCTAACAGCGGAAGCTGGGGATGGCTGATCAATCTGGCGCCCTTGGCTCTGCTGGCTGCGCTCTGGTTTTTCATGATTCGACAGATGCAGACCGGCGGAAACAAGGCGCTGTCATTCGGAAAGAGCCGCGCCCGGCTGCTGTCGATGCAGCAGAAGAAAGTTACTTTTAAGGACGTTGCTGGCGTTGAAGAAGCTAAAGAAGAACTGAAAGAGATCATTGAATTTCTGCGCGAGGCGCAGAAGTTCCAGAAGTTGGGCGGACGCATTCCCAAGGGTGTGCTGCTCGTCGGGCCTCCAGGGACGGGTAAGACGCTGCTGGCACGAGCGGTCGCTGGCGAAGCGAATGTGCCGTTCTTCTCAATCTCCGGATCCGATTTCGTGGAAATGTTCGTCGGCGTAGGCGCAAGCCGCGTGCGTGATCTATTCGAACAGGGAAAGAAGAATGCTCCCTGCATCATCTTTATTGACGAAATCGACGCCGTCGGACGCCATCGCGGCGCTGGTTTAGGCGGCGGACACGACGAACGCGAGCAGACACTAAATCAGTTGCTGGTTGAGATGGACGGCTTCGAATCCAATGAAGGCGTCATCTTGATGGCGGCGACCAACCGGCCCGATGTCCTTGATCCAGCGCTGTTAAGACCTGGGCGCTTTGATCGGCGGGTAGTGGTGAATCGTCCGGATGTGAGAGGGCGCGAAGAGATTTTGCGCGTGCATACTC
>JBDUDA010000027.1:0-18656 GCA_040003205.1 Acidobacteriaceae bacterium
AGCCCCTGAGGCAAACTTACCTCTGAGGCTAAAGCCTCGCAACCCAAGTTTTATTCGCAGCGCTTAAGCGCTGCGCCACCCAAAGCGCTGCGCCACCTTCAAGCGTGACTTGCCAGACAAAGATTCATCTTAAATAAGACTCATCCTAAAAAGGAATATCCTCGTCGCTGATTGGAGAAACTTCGGCTGGCTCTGGCTCCGGAGCCCGCTGATCGAAATTGTTTCCAGCTACGGCTTTCGACGCGAAGTCTCCGCCTCCGCCACCCTCACCGCGTCCTCCTAGAAGCACCAGATCTCCGGCAACGACTTCCGTCATATATTTTTTCTGATTGGTCTGCTTATCCTCCCAGGAACGCGTCTGTAGACGGCCTTCGATGTAAACCTTGCTTCCCTTTTTCAAATATTCGCCAGCGATTTCGGCGAGCCGCTGCCATGCCACCACATTGTGCCACTCGGTGCGGTCTTGCCATTCGCCGGCCTTATCTTTGAAACGCTCGTTGGTTGCCAACGTGAGCTTCGCGACCGGGGTACCGCTAGGTGTGAACTTAACCTCGGGATCCTTTCCAAGATTCCCGATGAGAATTACTTTATTAACGCTCTTTGCCATGAGTGCGGCTCCTTCTGCCCGCTCGACTATTCCTAATTTTCTCGAATATGACGGTCAATATATCAGGTTTCGGAGGGCGCCGAGCGGCCACAAGTTCGCCCGCGGCCCTATTTGGAACCTGCGCTTCTTTCCCGAGATCGCTTCTAATGTCCCGCGCTGACACCCTTTTTCCCGATGGCCTTCTTCAACATAAAAACAATCGGAATGCATCCGAAGCAGACCAGCGCCATGTAGCGGAAGTCGTCAATGTAAGACCAGAGCCTTGCCTGTCCACCCAGCGCACCATTGAGCATTGCATAAGCGCGGCTGGTAGCAAGCGACGGAGAAGCCCCTTGCAAAGCCAGGTAGTGCTGAAGCGCGTGCATCTGGTTTTGCAAATTGGCATTGCCGGCGTTCAGTGAGTGAGACATTTCATTTCGATGCGCCTGGGCGTGCCGAACAACAATCGTGTTCACCACCGAGATCCCGATGCTGCCGCCTATGTTTCGCAGCAAGTTATAGAGTCCGCTTGCGTTGCCAATCTCTTCATTGGGAATTCCGGCCATCGCCGTGGTTGAAAGTGGAACAAAGATGCATCCCGACCCGAAGCCGCTGATGATGATCGCGTAAAGAAATGTCCACTGCCCGATGGACAAATTCACGTGTCCGAACCACAAGCTGGAGACTCCGAATAAAGTGAACCCAAAAGCAATCAGCCAGCGGTTATCGAGCTTCGCTGTCAGCAAACCGATCACAGGCATGGCGAGAATCGCGCCAATACCTCGCGGACTGACCGCCCATCCCGCAGCCAGCGCGGTATATCCCATCAACTCCTGATAGAAGAGCGGCAGTAGCGTCACGAGTCCATAAATCGCGGCGCCGAAGATTCCGATCAGCAAGCATCCGAGCGTGAAGTTGCGATGGCGGAAGACTCGCAAATCCACCAGTGGCTTGCGATGATTCCACTCGCGAATAAGAAACGCGAAAAAAGCGATGATGAGTATCGCAGTCGCCCAGCGAATCCAGCTCGCTGCGAACCAGTCGTCCTCCTGTCCTTTATCGAGGATGATTTGCAGACATCCCAGCCAAATGGCGAGCAATCCCAACCCGATGCCATCAATCTTCCCAGGCTTGGCATTCTTGATGTAGGGAGGATCCTCGACATAACGCAAAATCATGAAGATAGCGAAAATTCCAATCGGGATATTGATATAAAACGCCCACCGCCAAGAGTAGCTGTCAGTAAGCCATCCACCGAGCGTCGGGCCCAAAACCGGGGCGACCACCACGCCCAAAGCGAACACCGCCATGGCGAGGCCACGCTTCTCGGGAGCGAAGCTCTCGAGCAGAATCGATTGCGAAAGAGGCTGTAATGCGCCCCCGCCAGCGCCTTGCACAGCTCGGGCTACCAGAATGATCGCCAGGCTGGTGGCCGCTCCGCACAGGAACGAAGAAACCGTGAAAATCACGATGCAGGTAATCAGAAAGCGCTTGCGTCCAAACTTCAGCGAAAACCATCCGCTCGCGGGCAGCACGATCGCATTCGCCACCAGATAGCTGGTCAGCACCCAGGTAGCCTGATTGTTGGTAGCCGATAAGCTACCCGCAATGTACGGCAAGGCTACCGCCGCGATGGAAGTATCGAGCACCTCCATGAAAGTCGCTAGCATCACCGAAATGGCGATAAGCCACGGATTCGATATCTTGCGATTGGATACCGCCGAACTCGGCTGTTCTTCCGCCATTCGCTCCTCAGAAGTGCGCACTGATTAATTCTGAAACGTATAAGAGATTCGCCGACTGGACCAGCGATAATAGACCACTACAGATGCCAGCGCCTGAAAGTCAGGTTTAATTAATTAAATGCCGCGTCACCGGCTGAAGCTGCGTCGGATATAAATGGGAGTTTTATGACTGAAGTCAAAACCGCAATTTCATCACAACCGAATTCTGAACCTGCCAACGACCTGGCCAGCAAAACCTGCGTTCCCTGCCGCGGCGGCGTGCCTCCGCTAAAGGGCGCGGAACTGTCGCAAATGCACAAACGTCTTCCGCAATGGGCGCAATGGGAAGTCGTCAACGAGCATCACGTGACCCGCACCTTCATCTTTCCGGATTTCAAGCAAGCACTAAATTTTGTAAATAAAGTTGGCGCCATCGCGGAGGAGCAAGGACATCATCCAGATATCCTGTTGGCGTGGGGGAAAGCCGAAGTGACTCTTTGGACGCACAAAGTGGACGGGCTTACCGAAAGCGATTTCATCATGGCCGCGAAAATCGACCACCTGAATTCCTAGAACTGAAAGACTGTTCTCACTCAGAGACTGTGTTAACGCCCGTGATTGTCGAAAGAGTTATGACCAGAAAAGGCGAAAATATGAAAAATATTTCATTCACATTCAGCCCAGTGCGAGATTTTATCCACAGGACGTAGAAATACCGAACGGTCACAGGTTTAGAGCGAAACCTGGGCAGAGATGACTTTTAGACATGGCCCCAAAAATGCACTCCGAATGATGCCCCGGAGGGATTATCATGGTGCCGCGTACGGTAGAAATTGCCGTTTCTCTGCTGTTTCTGGTTCTCGTATCTTTCGCCATGGTTACGCGCCACATCATTTCCGAGCACGCGGCCTTGAGCCTTATTGGCACGGGACTGATACTGATCGCGGTAATCATTCGCCGTCGTATGACGCAAATTCGTAAAGACATCCACCGAGTAATTTGATTTCAGTTTCGTTCCCTGCCACCTTGCTTTCGCAGCGTGAAAAAAAGTCTCGCTGGCGAAACCGTTCCCGGCCGCATGATCTCTGCAATCGTTGTCTATACTGAGATGGATGATTTCTGAATTGGAATTTCGCGCTCACGCCGAGCCCTCATTGGACTCTCTCAAGAAACTGCTCATAACCGCCGAAGAAACCGCCGACATCGAGGTGGAGGATCAGGCGGGAGCACTCCACGTTTCCTTTGCGGATGGCAGCAAGTTTGTGATTTCACCGAACTCCGCCGCCCGCCAGATTTGGATCTCGGCATTAGCTACAAGTTTCAAGCTCGACTGGTCGGAGGAGAGCGGGAATTTTCTGCTTCACAAGACGGGAGAAAATCTTCCCAAATTAGTGGGCCGCCTGTTGAATCAACAATTGGGAGAAGAAGCCGTCAATCTGGCCTGAGATGCCAAGCCGGTTCAATCTCACGCCGCAGCTTTATTCACGGGCCGTCGTGCCCCCGGAACCCAGCTTTCGTTTTAAATGGGCAGCAATCTGTTGGCCATGGAAACGGCCATTCTCAATAAAAATCTCGTTTGTCCGCGATCCCGCCACAATTACTCCGGCCACATAAATTCCTGCAACATTACTCTCCAGCGTAATGGGGTCCGAGACCGGTCGACACTGGTCTGTGGAAAGCTCAATTCCCATGGCGCGCAAAAAATCATAATCCGGGTGATATCCCGTGAGCGCAAATACGAAGTCGTTCTTTAGCTCCACCGCCCCGCCCGGACTTTGTAGTAGCACGTGGCCAGGAGCGATCTCCATCACACTGGTGTTGAAGTAGGCGGCGATGCTGCCGTTCTTGATGCGATTTTCGATGTCGGGCAATATCCAATACTTCACATGATGATGCAGCTTAGGGCCACGATGCACCAGAGTGACACGCGCTCCGTGCCGCCAGAGATCAAGCGCGGAGATGGCTGCGGAATTCTTTCCTCCGATAATTAAAATGTCATGATCGAAAAATGGATGTGGCTCACGGTAATAATGAAACACCTTGCTCAAGTCTTCGCCCGGAATCCCCAAGTAGTTAGGCAAGTCGTAATATCCCGTAGCCACAATCAGCTTGCGTGGACGATAGTCGTAGATTCTGCCAAGTCGGTCGCTGGTGGTAACGCTGAAATCTCCGTCGCTTCCAGACACAGTCTCCACTTTTTGATACTGCTGGATGTCGAGACGATAGTGCTCAGCCACCTTACGATAATATTCCAGCGCTTCCTGACGAGTCGGCTTTTGATGCACGCTGCTGAAGGGGATGTCTCCGATTTCCAACAGTTCCGGCGTCGTAAAGAAAGTCATATTTGCGGGATAGTTGTAAATCGAATTGACGACACAACCCTTGTCGATGATTACCGATTTGAAGCCCGCTTTTTGAGCTTCAATGCCGCAGGCAAGGCCGGTCGGACCGGCGCCAATGACCAGCACGTCAATCCTCGATTCCGGGCGGGAATCTAACTGCGCGCGCGGCAACACGTCAGGAATTTGTTTACTTACCGGCGTTATGGTTTTCACTGGCAAAGGTTTTTCCTGGTGGTGTTTCGCCGGACAGGTCTGGAAAACGACGATTTTAGCATGCGTGCCGAATGCCGCCGGCGCTCTCTCCCCTTGATATAATTTTTTGTTGCTCCGCACTCAGGTTCGATCGTTGTTCAGGAGATTGATGTCCACACCTACGAATTCGACCCGCACCGAAAAAGATTCGATTGGCACGAGAGAAATTCCCGCTCACCTCTATTACGGAATCCAGACTCTGCGCGCGGTCGAGAACTATCCAATCTCCGGGATGGTCGCGCATCCCACGCTGATTCGAGCATTTGGAATGGTCAAGCAGGCGGCCGCTGAGGCCAACAAGGAATTAGGTTTGCTCGACACCAGAGTCGCCGAAGCCATCGTGCAAGCCGCAAGCGAAGTTCAGCAGGGCAAATGGGACAGTCAGTTTGTAGTGGACGTATTTCAGGCTGGCGCGGGCGTCAGCTTCCACATGAACAGCAACGAAGTGATCGCGAACCGCGCCGTGGAAATCCTGGGCGGCAAGCTGGGAGACTATTCCGTCGTCCATCCCAACGATCACGTCAACTATGGACAATCCACCAACGACGTCTTCCCGACCGGAATGCGGCTGGCGGCATTGCTCGAACTGGAGAAACTTTATCCCGTCACTAAGGCATTAACAGAAACGCTGGAGGCGAAAGGTAAAGAATTTCACGAAATTCTGAAGTCTGGACGCACCCACATGCAGGACGCCGTTCCCATGCGCCTCGGGCAGGAATTTGCTGCTTACGCCGGCGCCATTCGGCGCGCGAGTGACGCGATTCGCGCAGCATCGGATTCCCTTCGAGAGATCGGTCTAGGTGGTTCCGCAGTCGGTACGGGAATCAATACTCATCCTGAATATCGCAGTCTGGCGATCAGAAATCTGGCGCGCATTTCCGGTCAAAAACTGGCTCCCGCCGACGATATGCGTTACGCCATGCAATCCAATTTCGCGATGGCCACCGTCTCTTCTTCCTTGCGCAATCTGGCGCTGGAGGTGGTGCGCATCTCGAACGATCTTCGGTTGCTGGCTTCTGGTCCTAACACAGGATTTGCCGAGATCAACCTGCCCGCGCTGCAGCCGGGTTCTTCCATCATGCCAGGCAAAATCAATCCCGTGATTCCGGAGCTCGCTGCCATGGTAGCGTTTCAAGTTGTCGGCAACGACGCAGCGGTAGCTCTGGCAGTGCAAGCCGGACAGCTTGAACTCAACGTAATGATGCCGACCATGGCTTACAACGTGATGCAATCCATTACTATTCTCACGAATATGCTCCGTCAGTTCGACGAGAAATGTGTTCGCGGAATTACCGCCAACCGGAATCGTTGCAATTTTTATGTGCAGGCAACGGTGTCACTGGCGACCGCGCTGAATCCCTACATTGGATACGCCAAAGCCGCAGAAATCGCGAAAGAGGCAGTGGCTTCGGGACGGTCCATCATCGAGATCGCCCGCGAAAAGAATCTGCTGAGTGAAAAAGAAATCACCGAAATTCTGGATCCAGTGCGAATGACGGAACCCACCGAGCCGCTGGAAGCAGCCAGCAAACGGGAAGAGCGCAAAGCGAAGTAGGACGACTGCTTGCTCACCCTCATGTCATGCTGAGCAAAGAAGGGCCGCTGTGCCATCATCCTGGAAGGCTACAGGGATGTTTCGGCTCCCTGCACGTCGCCTCCGGCGACTGCTCTCCGCTCAACATGACAGGGGTTTAGTTTTTGCTACGGAAAAACCAGATATTCAAAACAGCATTCAAATTTGTCATCCTGAGCAGAGAGAGCCATTCGCTTCGCGAATGACTCTCGCCGTCGAAGGACCCCTTATCGCCATCACATCCTTGGACGCTATAGCGATGTTTCGACTCCTAGCAGCCGCCTCCGGCGACTGCTATCCGCTCAACATGACAGGGTCCTAACGATGACGTTCGTAGAGGGGTTACTCGTAACGCAGCGCTTCGATCGGGTTCAATCTTGCTGCTTTAATTGCCGGAAGCATTCCGCTGACGATTCCCACTACACTGAGAATCCCCGTCGACCACAACAGATTGGCCGTATCAATAAAAAGGTGGATGTCGCCCTCGCTGGCATCATCCTGGAATGCGCTCCACAACGTCAGCGAACCAACCGCCCACGAAACTACATAAGCCAGGGCCACACCCAACAGTCCGCCGATCGCGGTGATAACCAGCGCTTCAGCCAGGAATTGAAACAGAATGTGCCAGCGATGCGCGCCCAGTGCTTTTTCTACACCAATCTCACGCGTGCGTTGAGTAACTGAAACCAGCATAATGTTCATTAGTCCAACGCCACCGATGCCAAGGGTGAGCAGGCCAATAAATCCCAGCAGTATTTTTATGCCGGTAGTGATGACATTGAGGTCGGCCAGGTCCGCGTAAACGTCGAAAACAAAAACGGCGCGCTGATCTTTAGGATCAAAGTTGTGATGGAAGGCCATCGAGTCACGCAAAGCTTTCGCAACTTTAGCGTGATCGCCTTCATACTCCATGACGATGGCGCTGAGATATCGAGTATCTTTCAGATCGCTCATCGCGCTGTAGGGCACGTACACGTGGGTGTTCAGGTTATCGTCGCCGTTCTGGACAACGTGTTTGAGTACGCCTACGACTTGGAAGGAAATTCCGTCCACGCGGATGCTTTCGCCTAGAGCGTTCTCGCCCGAGAACAGTTTCTTCTTAACGTCCGATCCAATTACCGCAACGCGGGTGTGTGTGAAGTCGTCGGCCTCCCCAAACGTGCTGCCTTCCGCGACCTCCATTCGCCGCATGGCAGCGTAATTTGCGTAGACTCCACTTACCTGGTAATTCGCGCCGCGAATGCCGTAGGCAACTGCGCACTGCTTGGCGGCCTCGGGCGACACCCGCTTGAGCAGCGGAACTTCCGTGCGGACGTGTTCAAGATCATCAATCGTGATGCGGACTTCAGTGCCAGCTTTGTTGCCGCCGGCCTGCAAAGAAGTCCGCCCTGGAAATACGAACACGAGGTTAGTTCCGAACGACCGAAATGCCGACCAGATGCCGCGCTCAAATCCGGCGCCATAAGAGAGCAGCAAAACCACCGTGGCAATGCCCCAGGCCATGCCCAGCATGGTGAGCAAACTGCGACTCTTATTGTGGCGCAGCGCGTTGTAGGCTTGAATGCCCAGGTCTTTAACCATACAAATCCTTTACTCCTGCCGCAGTGCCTCCACCGGAGGCAACAACGCTGCTTTTCTCGCCGGATATAAACCCGCAGTGATTCCGGCAACCGCCAATGACAGAATCGCAACTATCGCGGAAGTTGGGACGATTCGCGGAGTATCGAATCCCTCAGGCGCCGGGAGTTGCGCCAGCAATGTGACAAAGCCTCCGACTAGCACCAGCCCGATGAGGCCGCTAAGAAATGTTAAGAACATCCCTTCCACAAAAAATTGCGTCAGGATATTGCGATGAGTCGCTCCCAAAGCTTTTCGTAATCCAATCTCCCGGGTGCGCTCGGAAACCGAAACCAGCATGATGTTGATGATGCCAATGGCGCCCAGGCCCAGTGTCACCATCCCGACCACGCCCAGGAAATAATCCATGGCGTCAAAGATTTTTGCCACCTTCTGGGAATTTTCGATGGTGTCCCAGTCTTCGAAAGCGTCTTCGGTCTTAGGATCGAAACGATGGCGGCGCGCGATGATCTCGTGCACTTCGTCTTTCGCAAGCTGGTGTTGGGCCTTTGTCAGCGGGCGATAGTTGATAAAAGAAATCGCGTCTTTCGAACCTTCCGTCTTTAGACGGAACAGATCGCGCATTGTCTCAATTGGGATAAATATTCTCGCGTTCGTCCCGTTATTGCCGTCCTGCCCGACTTTCGAAAGCACCCCAATAATGTCGAAGTTAATCCCGTTCAGCAGCATGGTGGCCCCCACTGCCGGTCTGCCGGGGAAAACGTTCTTAAGCAATTCCCATCCCACAATTGCGACGCGGCGGCGTTGGGAATTATCTTCGTCGTTGAACCAGCGTCCGGGACCTACGGGGACGTTGCGAATATTGTTGTAGGTGGTCGCCACTCCAAACACTTGCCCGTTCGTGGACCCATACTCGCTCACCGCGCGAATGTCTTCGCGATTGAGCACAGGGGAAATGGCCCCTACACTGTGCGCCTCGCTTCGAATCGCAAGATAGTCTTCATAAGTGAAGTGATACGTCTGCCCGGATTGCAAACTGCCTGCCACCGCGGGAATTCTGCCGGGGAACGAAAACATGATGTCTTGCCCGAGCGTAGCCAGTTGGCGCTGTTGCCCGCTGCGGAAGCCCTCCCCGAGACCGACCAGCAGCAGAAGCGACCCGACGCCCCACGCTATGCCGAACATTGTCAAGAACGAACGCAGTTTATGGGCCCACAATGTGGCCAGTGACTGACGGACGATTTCGACAAGCATTCGCATATTCAAATTACGGTCGCAGGCTGAATATCTGGCGACCGGCAGACAAAAGTCGACACCCGGTCACCGTATTGATTGATACGCAAACCGGCACTCGCAGGTTCCATTCTCGACGCAGCACCCACTGTTCTTTGGACTTTCAAAAGAGAAAAAAGAAAGCGGATGAGTGCGTCCGTGACCTATTAGTCCGACGAGTGTTTGGGAAGACTAACTTCCTGTGGATACTCGTAAACTCCACGCCCAGACTTTCGCCCTAACCGGCCTGCCTTAACATATTGCACCAAAAGCGGTGCAGGACGATATTTCTCACCGAGTGTTTTCTGTAGGTATTCGAGAATGTGCAGCCGGGTATCAAGTCCAACAAGATCAACCAGTTCAAACGGTCCCATCGGATGATTCAAGCCCAGCTTTAAGGCTTTGTCTATGTCCGACGCAGAGGCGATCCCTTCCTGCAACATATAGAAAGCCTCGTTACCGATCATCGCGTTTACCCGGCTGGTGATGAATCCGGGAGACTCTTTGATGACGACAACTTCCTTGCCCATGCGCTTGCCGATTTCCACGGTGGCGGAAACGGTTTCGTCATCAGTTTCCAAAGCGCGCACAATCTCCAGCAACTTCATTTTGTGTACTGGATTGAAGAAATGCATGCCGATACACTTACGAGCCCGATAGGTGACGCTGGCAATCTCGGTCACGCTTAACGACGAAGTGTTGGAAGCGAAAATTGTGTTGGGACGGCAGATCTTGTCGAGCAGAGTGAAAATCTCGATCTTCGATTCCATCTCTTCGGGAACGGCTTCGATTACGACATCCGCATCGCGAACTGCTTCTTCGACCGATCCCGCGTATTGCAGGCGACCGAGCGCGCTCTTCGCGTCTTCGGCGGAGCATTTTTTTAGATCAACAGACTTCTCAAGATTGGCGCGGATTTCGCTTTCCGCTTTGCGCAAAGCATTTGGAAGCAGGTCTTCAAGCACCGTGCGATAGCCGCCGAGAGCGGCCACGTGGGCGATACCTCGTCCCATGGTGCCCGCGCCAATGACGGCAATGCACCCGACCTCCGCCACTAGAGAGAGCCTTTCTCCAGATGGGCTAGAACGCCGTTAAGATTGGACCCGGCGGCGCGCAGGCTTTCTCCCAGCCGTGTACGCTCCTCGACGTCCATCCCTGCAATGGAAGCGCTGATGCGCCGCAAAGTTGTGTTGATGTCGTCCACATAATTGATCAGGCGAATCAGTTCACCGGTAGCTGCCATAATGGTTGTTGCTCCTGTACCCGCTTGGGCGATAACTAAATAGTTAAGGTTACGTAACAGAAACTAAATTCGCCGCGATGATGCAAAGCGAATCTCCATTCTCAATGGTGCAAAGGATTTAGTAAAGGTACGTCGGCGTAGACGTACTCGCGTTGCAACCTTTACAGGCACCGCTTGTCGGTGACACCCTCATTCCCAAATCGAATTGCACACTATAGTTTGCAGCAGCCTGACGAGCGAATCGCTATAAGTTGATTGTTACAGCCATGTTAAGAGAAATCGCGTGACCTCAGCTGATACCCGCCATCCATGTTTTTAATTGGTCTTTTCGTCTTGGAATGAATCTAATAACAGTATGAGTGAGAAGACATTTCCAAATACCTTCAACAGCAACAATGAAAAGCCGCTGAAGAGCTTTCTCTTCGCGAGTGATTTTGACCAGACGCTGACCTTCAATGATTCTGGATACGTGTTGAGCGAATTGGTCGGCATCCCCACAGCCGAATTCGAGCGCAAGGCTCGTGGGATGGCCAAGCTAAATCTGGTGCAGCAGGGAGCCGAACTGGCATATTTGCTGTTGCACGATCCGGAATTTCGCAGCCGCGTGCGGCGCGAACATTTATACGAAGTCGGCAAGCGCATCCGCCTTAAGCAGAATATCGCGCTGCTCTATCAGATTCTGGAAAGCGGCATCCCGGGCTATCACTTCGATTTTTATGTACTGTCGGCCGCGCCGGTCGAGGTAATTCAGTCTGCATTGGAGGGCATCGTTCCTCGCGACCACATTTTCGGCACCGAGTTTCGATACAAAGAGTCCGGACAAATCGAATCCATCCTGCGCTGCACCGCCGGATACGGCAAAGTCGCCATGCTCGACGAATTGCAGGCGCAGCGCCAGATCGGTCCTGACCACATCACTTATGTTGGCGACGGCAGTTCGGACGTTCACGTAATGTTGCACGTCAACGTGCGCGACGGATTCACAATCGCAGTCTCGGAAGCGAAACATGTTTCACAGGTCGCTAAAAGAACCATCCTCAGCAGCAACGCGCTGGCCGTGCTGGCGCCAATTCTCGAAGACGTTGTCCGCTGGGACCGCCTGCGCATTCGCGAGTTCTTCGAATCGCGTGGGATGCTGATTCAGGAGTGGGAACGCGTGCGCACAGATTGGATCACGCTGCGCGCCGCCCCAAAGACGTAGTGATTCCCGACATGGCCAATGCAATTTAGTCTGTCATGCTGAGCGGACAGCAGTCGCCGCAGGCGGCTGCTGGAAGTCGAAGCATCCCTATGGTCACAGCACGCCCTCGATAGGCTGCTCCTGAATCCCAACGCATCTCCGCTTCATCTAGCAACTATGCAACAACACGCATATCCGCTCGCTGATAATTCAGCCGGACTCGACGGCGTAGAAACTCCGTTGGCGGCACGTCACAGCGACGCCGCCCTGCTCGACTCATATTCGCAAGCAGTCGTCGGAGCCGCCGAGAAAATCAGTCCATCGGTAGTCAAGATTGATGTCGTTCAACAAGGCCGCTCGGGCGAATCGCGCGAACGGCAAGGCGGGGGCTCAGGATTTATCTTCACTCCCGATGGATTAATCCTTACCAATAGCCACGTCGTCCACGACGCGAAGAAGATCACCGTCTCGCTCGCTGACGGACGTCAGCTGCCCGCCGACACGATCGGTGACGATCCATCCACCGATCTGGCAGTTATAAGAATTGACATGCTGAACAGCGATGGCGCAAGTTGCGTCGCGGCCCCTTTGGGAGATTCCCAGCACCTGCGCGTAGGACAAGTCGCGATTGCGATCGGCAATCCCTACGGCTTTCAGTACACCGTCACAGCCGGCGTTGTGAGCGCCCTGGGACGCTCGCTTCGTTCCTACTCAGGACGCCTCATTGACGACGTCGTCCAGACCGACGCTTCGCTCAATCCCGGCAACTCGGGAGGTCCGCTGGTAAATTCGAGCGGCCAGGTAATCGGAGTCAACACGGCCACTATCATGGGCGCGCAGGGACTCTGTTTCGCGATTGGAATTAATACGGCGAAATTTGTTGCCAGCCGTCTGCTGCGCGACGGAAAGATTCGCCGTAGTTACATCGGAGTCGAGGCCCAGACCGCTCCCCTTCATCGCAGGCTGGTGCGTTTCTATGACCTCCCCAGTGATACCGGAGTGATCGTGACGTCGGTTGCGCAAGGAAGCCCGGCGCGAAAAGCTGCTTTGCGCGAAGGGGATGTCATCGTTGCGCTCGACCGAAAACCGGTCGCGGGAGTGGACGACCTCCATCGCCTGTTGACCGATGCTCGCGTGGGAATCAGTTCAAGCCTCACCGTGTTAAGGAGAACTGAGAAACTGGAATTGTCGGTCGTCCCGGAAGAAGCGCGAAGCTAACCGAGGCTCACCACACTCATTGCAAAGCGCGTTATCCTGTATGCTAGCTTCGACAAACAGCAGAGGTCAGCTCTTGCAAGCAACAGTTCCCGCCGGACTCGACCGCAAAGAAGCGGAAGTTTATTTGCGGCTTGATCCGCAGCGGCTCCCAAAACACATCGCAATCATCATGGACGGCAACGGCCGCTGGGCGCGCCGCCGCCACCTGCCGCGCATGGCTGGACACCGCGCCGGTGTTTCCTCCGTGCGCTCCACGGTGGAGACTGCCGCGAACATCGGCATCCCGTCTATTACGCTTTACGCTTTTTCTGAGGAAAACTGGAAAAAGCGTCCCAAGACCGAAGTCAGTTTTCTGATGAGCCTGCTCTGCCGCTACTTAAAGCAGGAAGTTCCTACCTTGAATAAGAACGGCGTCCGGATGGAATATATCGGACGCATTCACGAGTTGCCCCCTGCCGTGCAGGAGAAAATGGAATGGGCGCGGCAAGCAACCGCGCACAATACTGGCACGGTCATGACGCTGGCGCTCAATTACAGCGCGCGTGCCGAGCTGGTGGACGCATTTCGCTCATTGGTAGACGCGGCCTCGCGTAACGGTGGCTTGCAACATTTGAAAATCGATGAGGAAGCGATCTCGCGCCATCTTTATACCGGGCACCTTCCCGACCCCGATCTCGTAATTCGCACCAGCGGGGAGATGCGCTTGAGTAATTTTCTCTTGTGGCAGCTTGCGTACGCGGAAATCTATGTCACGCCTACACTCTGGCCGGAATTTCGCGGTGTCCACTTGCTGGAAGGTATCGCGGAATATCAAAAGCGCCATCGCCGCTACGGCGGACTCGGCGAAGATGCCCCCTCCGACCACGCCCCCAAACACTCCCTAACGACGGCCCGGAGCTGAGGCCGTTGCAACTTCTAAAGCGCATCCTCACTGCGGTGGTCCTGATCCCAGTCGTACTGATTTTGATTCTGCGCGCGCCGGTACCCATCGTGGCGATGGTGGCGGCGCTGGTGGCATTGCTCACCGTGCAAGAGCTATTGAGACTTTCTGAGTCGTACGGCATTCGTCCCTTCTATTGGCCAACGTTCATTTTTGTAGGCGCGTACTTTATTTTGCTCGCCATAAATCCGGGCAGCGAGAAGCCGCTGCTCTCGACCGCTATTTTTATTTACGGCACAGCCTTCGCCGCAGCGTTAGCTCCGTTTATTTTTCTCATTGTCGGAATGCGGCGGATAGACCTCAGCACCGCATTTCCGGCAGCCCTCACCTCCGCCTTCGCATTCGTATACGTCGCCCTGCCGCTGGGCTTTCTGGTGCAATTACGCGAGCAATGGTCGGGTGCGTTTTTGATTCTTTATCTCCTGTTGCTGGTGTGGGCAGGTGACATCTTCGCGTATTTCGTAGGACGTTCTCTTGGCCGTCATCTGATGTCGCCGCGCATCAGTCCTAAGAAGACCTGGGAAGGCGCGTTTGCTTCCCTGCTGGCCAGCCTGGTCGTGGGAATGTTGCTCTATAAATATGCGTTCCCAATCAGCACCGCGCTACTGAACGCGCATCTGATTCAGCAGCGTGATGGATATTTCGCCCTGGAAAAACCACCCTTATGGCCCACGATGTTATTGTCCGCCGCCATAAACGTCGCTGCCCAGTTCGGAGATCTGGTCGAGTCCCTAATTAAACGTGGCGCTGGAGTGAAAGATTCCGGCGCCCTTTTACCTGGACACGGCGGCATGCTTGACCGTATTGATGCCCTGCTCTTTGCGGTCCCAGTGCTGTGGTACTATGCGGCTTGGCGCGTGATGCAATAGCATGAAGCTGTTGCCGATGAAGAAATCGAAGTCCCCGAATTCTTCTTCAGTGTTCATCTCCGATTCCATCGCAATGATTCCATCTCGATGAAACGTATTGCCATCCTGGGTTCCACTGGTTCAATCGGGCGCAGCACGCTCAGCGTGGTCGAATCCTATCCCGAACGCTTTCAAATTATTTCGCTGGCTGCCGGTAGCAACCTCGATGCCGCTTTCGAACAGGCTCGCCGATGGATGCCACGGCTGCTCTCTATCGCGTCGGAAACAGACGCCGACATTCTGCGCAAGCGCCTTAAGCAGGAGGGACTCGAAGGCATCGAAGCCGTCCACGGATCGGCGGGAGCGGTGAAGGTGGCTACACATCCGGAAGTAGATTTCGTGGTCAGCGCAATCGTCGGTGTTGCAGGACTGGAAGCCACCTACGAAGCGGTACAGGCCGGAAAAGTAATCGGTCTTGCCAATAAAGAATGTCTTGTCGCTGCGGGAGAATTGATCACGGCCGAGGCTCGCCGCCAGGGTGTACCCCTGCTGCCGATTGATAGTGAGCACAATGCCGTACATCAGTGCCTGCGCGGCGGCAGGATGAGCGAAGTGGACCGTATCTGGTTGACGGCGTCGGGCGGACCATTTCTCCACACGCCGAAGTCGAAGTTCGCCGATATCACCGTCGAGCAGGCGTTGAATCATCCCACGTGGAGAATGGGCCGCCGCATCACCATTGACTCCGCAACCCTGATGAACAAGGGATTTGAAGTAATCGAAGCCTGCCGGCTTTTCAATATCGCTGCCGAAAAAGTGGGAGTCATTGTGCATCCGCAATCCACCATTCACTCCATGGTCGAGTTTGTGGATGGCAGCATACTTGCCCAATTCTCGGTAACAGACATGCGGTTACCGATTCTGTATGCGTTGACCTATCCTGATCGCATCCAATCAGAGATGCGATTTCCGGTTTCGGAACTGCGTCGGCTGGATTTCTTTCCCCCCGATCTGGATAAGTTTCCTTGCCTGCGACTTGCTTATGAAGCGGTAGAGTTGGGCGGCGCAAAGCCTGTGGCCCTAAATGCTGCGGACGAAGTGGCCGTAGCCGCCTTTCTGGATGGCTTGATCGCATTTACCGACATTCCGAAAGTAATCGAAAGGGTAATTTCAGAAACCGGCAGCGCAAAGTTGGAATCTATACTAGAAGTGCTCGCGGCCGATAAAGAAGCCCGCCGCGCGGCTCATCGCGCAATTGCTGACATGACGAACAAAATGGCCCCGGTCTCCGCTAGCACGCAAGTGCAGTAAAAGAAAAAATTATGCCGCAATTTCTAATTTCTGTAATCGCAGTGGCCGTGATTCTAGGATTCATGATTCTTATTCATGAATTCGGACACTATGCGACCGCCAAGCTTCTGGGAGTGCGGGTCGAAGTTTTTTCCATCGGGTTCGGCAAGCGCCTGCTGGGCTTTCGTAAGGGCGAAACCGACTACCGCATCGCAGCGATACCGCTGGGCGGCTACGTAAAGATGAGCGGCGAGAATCCCATGGACGCGCGCTCGGGCGATCCGAAAGAATTTTTGTCGCATCCCCGTTGGCATCGCTTCATCATCGCCATCGCCGGGCCTTCGATGAACATCCTGCTGGCGATCGGCTTATTGACGCTGGTTTACATGGTGCATTACGAATATCCAGCGGTTCTAGATGAGCCCGCCATAATTGGATGGGTGATTCCCGACACCCCCGCAGCCAAGGCCGGAATTCAGCCGGGCGATCGCATTATTCGCCTGGATGGAATGGAGAACCCAACCTGGAAACAGGTCGTTCCTAAAGAAGCGCTCAGCCCCAATCAATCGCTCGATCTGACAATTCAACGCGGCGACCGCACTCTTACTCAGACCATCGTTCCCGAGGCCTACGGCTTGAACCAGATGGGCTCGGCCGGGTGGGTCTGGAAAGAGCCAAGCGTCACTGTTACCTATCTTGATCACGGGATGCCTGCGGAAAAGGCGGGCATCAAGCTGGGAGACCAAATTATCAGTGTGGACGGCCAGCCGGTTCCCGCGTTGCAATTCATGATTGAAGCGCTGGGCCGATCCAAAGAAAAACCGATCGCGGTTACCGTGCTTCGTGACGGACAGCAGCAGACTTTTACCGTTCTGCCAGTCATGGCCGACGGCGCCGATAAAGAAAAGCGCTATCGCATTGGAATCGGCAGCGAGCCCATGAAAGTCAGCAAGTTGCCCTTCCCGGCTGCTTTCCGCCAATCTCTGGAGCAAAACAAACAAGGATCACTATTGATTCTTGAGCTCGTACAAAAGATGATCCAGCGCAAGATATCCATGCGCTCCATTGAAGGCCCCATCGGCATCGGCCGCGCCGCCGGACAAGCCGCCGTGCAAAAAGGCTGGACGCCTCTGATGGAACTGACCGCTGCGATCAGCTTAAATCTCGGAATCTTCAATTTGTTGCCCATTCCGATTTTGGATGGCGGCGTCATTCTGCTGCTTCTCGTGGAGACACTTATTGGCCGCGACATCAGCCTGGTGATAAAAGAACGCATTTATCAGGCTGCGTTTGTTTTCCTTGTGTTGTTCGCTGTGATGGTAATTTATAACGACTTGGCGAAGACTTTGCCGGGACTGACGCACCGGCTGCCGTAAGAAACCAATGTCATGTTGAGCGAGGGGAGTCGCGCAAGCGGCGAGTGAAGTCGAAACATCCCTATTTGAATCGTCTCGCGGAGGGCGTAGGGATCTTTCGACTCCGCAGCTTCGCTCGCTTGCGAGCAAAGCTCCTGCGCTCAAGATGACAATAAAACATGCTGTCATGTTGAGCGAGTGAGTCATTCCCGCAGGGAATGACGAGGGAGTCGAAACATCCCTGCCGCCCCAAGGCCGCCAATCCCCGCAGGCCTTTGACCTCTTCCAACATGCTAAAATAGAGCTTCCCAATGGCCAATATTCAACGCAGAAAGACCGTCACAGTCTTGATCAATGGCGTGCGCGTTGGCAGCGATGCACCGGTTGTGGTGCAATCCATGACCAACACCGATACCGCCGACGTTGCCTCGACAGTAAAACAAGTTGCCGATTTAGCGCGCGCTGGTTCCGAATTGGTACGAGTTACCGTAAACAACGAACAGGCTGCGGCAGCTGTTGCTCCCATTGTGGAACTGCTCGACAAGCAAAGTGTCCGAGTTCCGATCGTTGGCGACTTCCATTACAACGGTCATCTGCTTTTGAAGAAGTTTCCGGAGTGCGCCCGCGCGCTCGCCAAGTACCGCATCAATCCGGGCAACGTGAACATCGGCAAGAAGCACGACGACAATTTCCGCACCATGATCGAAGCGGCCATCGAGTACAACCGGCCCGTGCGCATTGGAGTGAATTGGGGATCTCTCGATCAGGCCCTTCTCACTCGGATGATGGATGAGAACTCGCTTCTGCCGGAGCCTCTCGAGGCCAAGCAGGTTACCATGAACGCGATCGTCCGTAGCGCGATCGAGTCCGGTCGCGCAGCTGAGAGCTACGGCCTGGGCCGGGCCAAAATTATTCTGAGCGCCAAGGTCAGCGGTGTCCAGGATCTGATTGCGGTCTATCGGCTGATGGCCGCCCAATGTAATTACGCTCTGCATCTCGGATTAACCGAAGCGGGTCTTGGTTCCAAGGGCATCGTTTCCACCGCGGCCGCTTTGTCCGTCCTGTTACAGGAAGGCATTGGCGATACGATTCGCTCATCCTTAACCCCCCTCCCGAACGGCGACCGCACCGATGAGGTCATCGTCTCGCAGCAGATTCTGCAGGCTCTCGAATTGCGCAGTTTCACGCCCCAGGTCACCGCCTGCCCTGGTTGCGGGCGCACCACCAGCACCTTCTTTCAGGACATGGCCGACCA
>JBDUDA010000205.1:0-5505 GCA_040003205.1 Acidobacteriaceae bacterium
TGTCAGCGAGCCCGACATTGCTTCGCCGGACGAAGCTTACGAATACCTTACGCGACTGAAAGAAATCATTCTGTATACCGGCGTGAGCGATTGCAACATGGAGGAAGGTTCGCTGCGCTGCGATGCCAACATCAGCGTGCGTCCGCGGGGACAGAAGCAGTTCGGCACTAAGACGGAAGTGAAGAACGTCAACTCTTTCCGCTTTATTCGGGAAGCGTTGCAGTACGAAATAGAGCGTCACATTGATGTGATCGAGTCCGGCGGAAAGATTACTCAAGAAACCCGTTTGTACAACTCTGCCGAGGGTAAGACTTACAGCATGCGTTCAAAGGAGCAGGCGCACGATTACCGTTATTTTCCCGAGCCGGATTTGTTGCCGCTGGTGGTGGATGAAAAGTGGCAGGGAGCAATTCGCCAGACGCTACCGGAATTGCCAGAAGCGAGACGGAAGCGGCTTGTGACGGATTACGGCATCAGTGAGCAGGATGCAGGCGTTCTTACCGTAAGCAGGAGCCTTGCCGATCAATTCGAGTCGGCGGCGAAAGCTGCGAAGAGTCCCAAGCGGGTTGCGAATCTGGTGCAGGGCGAACTCATGGGACGACTTAACGCCAAGGGATTGGAAATCGAGCAGTCTCCGATTTCGATGGCCGGGGTAGCGGCGTCGGCGGACCTGGTGGAGAGCGGAGCGATTTCCGGCAAGATGCTGAAGGAGCTTTACGACTTGTCGTTCCAGCGCGGCAAGGACTTTCCGGCGGTTTACGAAGAGGAAGGCAGGCCGGAGCAGTCCACCGATACATCGGCTCTGGAAAAGATCATTGATGACGTGATTGCCAGCAATCCCAAGCAGGTTGAACAATATCGTGCCGGAAAGAAAACGGTTGCGGCGTTCTTTGTGGGCCAGGTGATGAAGGCTTCAAAGGGTCAGGCGAATCCGCAATTGGTGAATGAACTGGTCGCGAAGAAATTGGGTGAGTAGCTCTACTCCACACCTGTATTCCTGAAATCCCACCCTTCAAAATCGAAGGGTGGGGCACCCTGAGGTTATATTTCCGAGTCCCACCATCCAAAAGTCGGAGGGTGGGGCACCTGTCGCCTTTCCGTACGCTAAACCTTGTGGGCCGAGCGCCCCCGTGGGCGCAATACCTCCGTTACGTAATAAGTCCGCCCACGTCCAGTTAACATTGAAATCTGAGTTTCGCTTTGTGCGGGATTCGCGGAGGACTGGCGATGACATGGAAAATTAATCAGATCGTTAGTGTTGTCACGGTAACGTCGTCTGCGATCGCGCTTGCTTTGGTGTTGCAGGAGCCCGCACCGCTTACGGAGCCGCAAATAGCGTCGGTGGCTGCGGTTAACGCACAAGCGTTCCAGGAGAAGATCCAGCAATTGCAGGCGAACGGCGATCAAGCAGCTGGTCCGTCGGAAATTCGACTCACAGCAGGCGAGGTGGCTGCCGCCCTAACTGAATCAGTGGGGACCAAGTCGGCTTCAACCGCCGCTCCCCACCAGGGTTCGCACGGCCAGAATGCAACGCTGCAACAGGCATCAGTTCTCTCGGCGAGTTCTAGCTTTGGAAGCGGCGCGCCAGTAGTGCAGAACTACCAGGTGGATTTCGTCGGCGACATCGCGCGCGGACAGTTCGCAACAAAGATCGCGGGAAAAAATGTCTACGTTACACTGGCGGGACATTTGGGATCGAGCGAGGGTTATGCAACGTTTGTCCCAACCGAATTCAAAGTTGGAAACCTGGATATTCCAGTAGCGCTTGTCAACGGGGCCCTTCAGAAGCGACTCGCCGACCAGCGCGATCAGCTTAAGCTGCCAGATAACGTCGATAACATTAAGGTGGAAAACGGCGAACTGGTGATGACCAAAAAATAGGGCCAGCGCCGGCCGGCCCTGCATCAGGAAAATTTCTATCTCTTGATCCTACTATCCTAAGTCCTCAATTTTGAGGGTAGAATCCCCACCCTTCCAGGCCGCGTGGAATTGATCTTGTACGAAGCCGGCGTCATAGGCGCGGTCTTGCGCTTTTAATGCCTGGTGCAAGCCAAAGAGCGAGCGTGGGTTTCTGGGATTGCGATCCAAATCTGCACGAAAAACTTTTTCGGCGCCAGGGGCATCGCCATTCATTAGCAGGGCAGCGCCTAAAGATTCGCGAACTGGAAAGAACCAATCTGGAGGCTCGCCATATTTCAGCGAGTCCTGAATTTCGACCGCTTCGGTCAACATCGAAATGGCCTTCGCACTGTCCTTTTTCGCGAGGGCAATCTTTGCTCCCAGGACATTTTCAGCGATTTTCAAAATGTCTTTAGTCTTATTGTCGACCGGCATGGCAAAAACCACGTCGGGCGACGTGCTCTGTTCTGCTTCTGAAACGATTTTGTATTCCGCTTCCGCATCGCTCAACTTGCCGGTGGCGGCCAGGGCCATGCCACGGGAAAAATGCCAGAACATCGTTGTAGTTTTCATCTCCGCATCCGGCTGATGCATGGAAAGAATCTGGTTCCATTTGTGGAAGCGAAGTTCCACGGCCATAGGGATGGTCATCAAGCCCTCGAGCGGCGGCATGTCTTTCACGTGCGGGCCAACGTGGGCAGTCAGCAGATCGGCATTCTTTTTTGCCTCTGCATAGTTGCCATCCATGCTGGCGCAAGCGGCGATGAAATGCAGGTTGTGACTGTAATACATCATCGGATAAATGCCCTGCGCCCCGCTGGCACGGATATAGGCGCGATCGACGATGGCTGCATCTTCGTTGGTCTTAGTTGCTGCCGCGTAGTCCCCGGTGCGGATGTAAACATGCGCCGGCATGTGGACGATGTGTCCGGCGTTGGGCGCGAGAGATGCCAACTTGTTTGCACCGGCGAGAGCGCGTTCGGGGTTCTGCGAAGCTTCGACCGCGTGAATGTAGTAGTGAATCGCGCCCAGATGGTTAGGGTCTCTTCGCATTACCGATTCGAGCGTGGCGACGATTTCCTCGGTTCCGGCTTCAGGAGTGCCGTCGGCGTGCCACAGTCCCCAAGGATGCAAGTCCATCCCGGATTCAGCGAATAGGGTGGCGGCGTCGAGGTCGTCGGGAGACTTTTTTGCAACTTCGCGCATGGCGTCGTGATAGTCCTCGGCCGCTTTGCGACGGTCCGCTTTTGCGTCTTCAGGGAAACGCAGCGCCATGGCGTGGATGTAAGCCTGCTCGCTGGGGGAGGCATTCGCTGAAAGATCTGAAGCCTTCTGGATTGCCTGGTGCGCTTGAAGAAAGCGGTCGTCGCTGGCAGGATCGTTGTAATTCGGCCCAACCGCCTCGGCGACTCCCCAGTACGCAATGGCGAGCTTGGGATCGAGTTCGGCCGCATGCTGGAACGAGCGCGCTGCTTCGTCGTGATTGAATGCATAGATGAACCGCAATCCCTGATCGAAGAATTTTTGCGCCTCGGAATTGCGAGTGGAAACCGGGTGATGCGCAGTGCCAACTCCGGCCATCAGAGTTACCGGGCGGGGCTTACTTTCAGGTGCGTGGCTTTGCGCAACGCTGAAAGCGGATGCCAACAGGAACAGAAAAAACACCATGCGATGTCTCATGAGAATGTGCCTCCAGTAAGATTGCCGGCGAAGTGCTATTTAGGACTCAGTAGTCGGTTTCAGGGAAGCTTAGTAAAACTTTACGAGTTGCGCAACTGCTAGTTGTCGCGTTCAGGCCCAGGGGTCTCCGAGAGCGCTGTAAGCAGTCAAGTGTGTTGCCGCGTAATTCGTTCAGAAGCTGGGCACCTTCCGCTACAATCCATAGTTCCCGACATTTTATGCCCATACGAAAGGCTGCGCTGCTGTATAACCCGCATTCCGGGCCCCGGCACAGCCGGGGACTTGAGGACATAGAGTCCGTGGAAAAAGTATTTCGCGCGGCCGGGATCGATATTTTCGCGGAAGCGACTCGCCCGGGCGTCGAGGTAGAAAAGCAGACGCGGCAAGCTATCGAACGGGGCTGCGATACGATCTTTGCGTGTGGAGGCGACGGCACCATCCACGGCGTTCTACAGGCAATGGTTGGCACGCATGCCGCGCTGGGCGTGATCCCACTCGGCACGGCCAACGCCATGGCGCACGATTTGGGGATTCCGTTTTCTCCTGTCCGTGCTGCGCGGGCTGCTCTCGCTGCTGAAGCGTGCCGCTTCGCGGTGGGAAAGCTTGAATACCAGGACATGTCGGGAAATCGGAGTTCCCGCTATTTCACGGTTGCCGCTGGCATCGGCCTTGACGCTCATCTTTTTTATAAATTGAACATGCTCGTGAAAGGGCGTTTGGGGATGTTGGCCTATTATGCAAAGGCCACTCATGTTTGGCTGACGCATGGGATGACGTTTTTTGACGTCGAGCTCGCGAATCACGAAGAGTCGGAGACACGCAAGCACATCGTTTCGGAACTTCTCGCGGTGCGCATCCGGCAATTTGGGGGCGTGTTGCGAGAAGTCGCTCCTGGGGCTTCTTTGGGGCGAAACGACCTTCGACTGGTTCTATTTCAAACGAACAACCGATTGCATTATCTGATGTACATTTTGCGGGGATTCGTGGGGGTTTCGTGGGACGTTCCGGGCATCGAGCTCGCGTTTGCCGACCGGGTTCGTTGCACTGCTTCAAATCATGACGATGCGAGAATTTTTGTCGAGGCAGATGGAGAACTAGTGGGGACATTGCCTGCGGAGATTTCTATTGTTCCGGATGCGCTTACGATTCTGGTGAGAAAGGAAACGGGAGGGGAATAGGGACGCTTCGACTCTTCGAGCTTTCGCGAGCGAAGGCTCTCACGCGCTCAGCATGACATAGGAGCGAAAGCTTTAACACGCTCAGCATGACAAAAAGATTGTGTTAGAACTAATATTTGGAGCCTATTACTCATTTTCTTACCGGCGCTTGCATGGGGCGGGCCGGCCTCAATCGCAAGACGGCGCTGGCTACTCTGACGCTCACCCTGGCAGCCGAGGCGCCTGACATTGATGTTGTGGGAAATTTCAAGGATCCCGTTTTCGGGTTTGCCCATCACCGGGGATTCACTCACTCTTTTCTTGGATTGTTTTTTGTTTCCGCGCTTGTGGTGGGATTTGTATATCTGATCTGGCGAGTTCGGGGAAAAAAACTGAAGGATCCGGCCCTACCCCCGCGGTGGGTCGTGCTGTTCGGATTCGCTTATCTCGCGGGTGTCGTCCACATTCTGTTGGACTTCACGAATAATTATGGCGTTCGTCCTTTCTGGCCATTCAACGAAAAGTGGTATTCGTGGGATATCGTTTTTATTGTTGAGCCTGCGATTTTAATTTTTCTGGTGGGTGGACTGTTGCTGCCGGTGTTTTTTCGGTCAGCTGTAACGAAGCGCTTAGCTGCTGCTTTAGCCTTGGCTTGTATGGCCCTGCTTTGGGGCGTTCGCGATTTTGAGCACCGGCGCGCCATGGGGGTGCTGGAGAGCCGCTATCACGATGTTTCCGGTTTAGTCCGCGCTTCAGCGTATCCCTACTG
>JBDUDA010000028.1:0-18578 GCA_040003205.1 Acidobacteriaceae bacterium
ATAGCTCAAAGGTGCCAAAAGGTGTGGGAAAAACTTTTCACAACGAAGACACAACTTTCCTCTTTACCGTAAGGTGCCCGTTATTGTGGTTCAAGAGGGAATGGGCGAACTTTATACCGAGAAGATGAAACCCTTCGGAGTAATGGCTACGCAAAATACGGGCTTGCAGATTTCTAGCAGCTTTGCGGACCTCGATCGAGGATGCCAAAGGAGCGCTGGGTATTTCCAGGGAAACCTTGGCGGATGGCGGCAATGGGCGGCGTACAGCTATCAAAGCGCCGCCAGGTGAAACGTTTAGAGCAGTGGCAAATTCCAAAAATTCTTTTCCATTTTCGTCCCGGCTGCGCACGAATACCGGGATCGCTAAGGGTAGACGAATCCATTGACGACGTTCGCTTTCCGACTTCGTTCGGCTCAAGAACACCTCGCGCACAGGGGAATATCTACAATTTCTTGCATCCTGGGTGCCAAACAAGTTCATAAACTGAGGTGACCGTGGTAACCTCGCCGCTTCGAGGCCAATTCGGGCAATATCGGCAGATGGAACACCCAAATCCGGTCGATCTTCTGGTAATTCCCCACAAGCAGGCAAGGGTGAAAGTCTTTTCCCTTTAGTGACCATCCATCTGCATTTGCGAATTGACACCTGGCAAAGCGGTAACATAACATCGTTAAGTACGACATTCATTTAAAAGCCGTTAACTGCAAGTCCCTCCCCCATTTTGGTTCTGAGAAATTCCCGATTTCATGGTCACAAAAGCCGAAAAACCGCCTTTAGCTACAGCGACCCCGATTGATGCGATTGCGCCCGGCGGAAGCCCTGTGGCGGGAGCCGGAGATTGCCGCAAGTCTGCATGCGTCCAGCAGGCACGAGACTACGTTCAGCTTCGGGAGCGTTCCGTGCGCACCAATAACGCCCTTGCCTCCGCTGCCCATGATCTAAAGACCCCGTTGTCAATTCTGAATGGCTACGTGGAGCTTCTGCAAAGCGAAAAACTTGGGACGGTGAATGAACGGCAGCGCGAGGTGCTGCGCGACATGCGCTCCAGCGGTCTGCGCCTACTCACGTTTATTCAGGATTTTCTGAGCTTCAGCGTCCTCGAGACCGGCGAAATGAAAATGCGGTATGAGGTTGGAAATCTTAATTCCTGCCTTTCCGAAGTTTGCCGTCTTTGGTCTCCCCGTTTTCAGGAAAAGGGTCTCGCACTTTACTTTCTCGCGAACGACGAGCTTTCAGACTTCAGTTATGACGCTCCCAAGGTCGAGCGTGTGGTTTCGAATCTGATCGAGAACGCGTCCAAATTTACGCCCGCAGGTGGGACAGTTTGGCTTCACGCCGAGCCTAACGCCTGGGAACGCCGCACCGGCAACAAACCCGAGGTGGGCGCAGAGCGGCGGCGACGGCAGATGGCGCAACCGAATTCTGTGAAAGTCAGCGTCTCCGACACCGGACCCGGTATTCCTCCCGAGTACCATATTGAAGTATTCGATGATTTCTTTCGCCTGCCTCAGGCCGACACGCAAGCTGACGGAATGGGCTTAGGCCTGGCGATCGCACGCCGCCTGATCAGCGGCATGGGCGGCAAGATTTGGGTGGAAAGCGACCCTGGCGCAGGCTGCAAATTTTCATTTCTGCTTCCGCTGAAACCAGCTGTCAGCAGCACCAATCAAGGGAAAACTAAATGACCGATACGGCCAAGATTTTACTCGTTGACGACGAGCCGGGAATGCTTCGCTACATTCGCACCCTGCTTGAGGTCGACAATTACAAAGTTGCGACCGCCAGTACGGGCGAAGAAGCGATTGAGCTGGTGCGGAAGGGATTGCATCCTGACCTGGTGCTGCTCGATTTGCTGATGCCAGGCATAGATGGGTTGCAGACACTGGAACAGTTACGCCAGCTTCAGTCCGGATTGAAGGTAGTGATGCTTTCCTGCGTCGCCGACACCCGAAAGGTCGTACAGGCAATTCGACTGGGAGCACACGATTACATAACCAAACCGTTCCAGAAAGCAGATCTGAACGCAGTCATAGATCAATGCCTGGGGACGAATCAGCAGAACTATCCCGGCGATGTGGAGGAGTTGAGCGACGACGTTTTCTTTGTCGCAGCCAGTCCAGTGATGCGGACTCTGCGATCGCAAGCCGCTCTGGTCGCAAACGTCGATATCCCAGTACTGATGTTGGGCGAGAGTGGAACCGGCAAAGAGGTGATGGCTCGCCTTATCCATAAGCTCTCTCCGCGTGCTCACCGGACGTTTTTAAAGGTCAATTGCGCGGCAGTCCCGGCCGATCTTCTAGAGAGCGAACTCTTCGGATATGAAGCGGGTGCATTCACGGGCGCGAACCACGCTAAGCCCGGCAAATTTGAAATCTGCAATAAAGGCACGATCCTGCTTGACGAAATTGGAGAGATGCCGCCCAGCTTGCAGGCCAAACTGCTGCATGTTTTGCAGGACCAGCAATTCTCCCGACTGGGCAGCCGGTCCGTGATCAAGGTGGACGTACGCATTCTCGCCGCCACCAATATCAATATTCCTGAAGCGCTGGCAGAAAAGCGCCTGCGCGAAGATCTTTACTACCGTCTGAATGCCTTCACCCTACAAATACCACCATTACGCGAGCGCAAAGAAGAAATTCCGATTCTGCTCAAACACTTCATGTCACAGTTGTCGGAGCAGTACGCGCGTGCGCCACTGCCATTTTCTCCCGAGCTGATGCAGGCCTGCATGGACTATTCATGGCCTGGCAACTTGCGAGAGCTGGGAAATTTTATTAAACGATTTCTGGTGTTGGGAGACGAGAAGCTCGCAGTGCATGAGTTGCAGCCCAAGAAAGACGGCAGCGGAGCACAATTTGAAAGTGGCGGCAATGCCTTAATCGATGCGATCGGCGGACTTAAATCCGTGGCCCGCGGGGCCAAGGATGAAGCGGAGGCCGAAGCCATCAGCCGCGCGCTCGATGAAACCAATTGGAATCGCAAACAGGCGGCAGCGTTACTTCAAATCAGCTACAAGGCGCTGCTTTACAAAATCCGCCAGTACGGGATAGCCCAGACCGCGAAGAGTCATCACAAATTGACAGCGGGAGCATAGTATCTTGTCACTCCCGCAGCGCTTCTACTGCACGATCAACTGCAATACCGCATTGCGAGTGGCAGTACCGGAAGTTGCGGCAACTGTGATTGTGTAGGAGCCTGCCGGCGTTCCGGTGGTGGTGGTTGTGCTCTTATGCGAGCTCCCGCATCCCGCTTGAAAAATCATCAGGGCCACGAAGAAACCCAACAGAAGTACAATCCTTGAAAGACGCCTCTTCGAGGATTTTGTTTTCCCGCCGAACCCAGCCCCCAGCAAAGCTAGTCCTGAAACCGGCAACCAGGTAACGTAAAACGGGGGCTTCCCGTGAATCAAATCCGCTGTCGTGCTCACGCGCGCAGTCGTATTGATCACAAGGGCGCGGCTTTGTGCACCGCTGCTGAGATTCGGGATTGGGTTGTTCGTGAAGTTGCAGGTCGCACTCGTAGGAAGCCCGGAGCACGCGAGAGATACCGACTCCGGAAAGCCGGCGCCGGTGGGCGTGACGGTGACCGTGTAGGCGGCGGGAACTCCGGCCGGCACTGTAATCGTCGCTGGTGAAACCGTGACTCCAAAATCGTTTACCGTCACCGAAGCGGCGCTTGCGGAAGTCTGGAAGTTCGATCCGGGCACCGTCAACCGTGCGCTATTGCCCAACGGCGGCGGCTGAGACGGGATGGTCCCTTGTGTGGTCTGAGTTGGAGCTGCCGCCGTCAGAACCACGGTTACAGTAGCGCTGGTCGTAGTCGAAGATGCTGCCGTATTCAGGGCGCCCAACGTGCAGGTCACGGTGCCGGCCGTTTGTCCACAAGCTCCGGGGCTTGCGGTCGCGGAAACATAGGCTGCGGTGGTAGATGAAGGAAGTAGATCCGTGAACGTGACACCTGAAACGAAGTCACCGTGATTAATAATCGTGTACGTAAAGGTGACCTGATTTCCAACTCCGACAGGACTTGGCGAAGCGGTTGCCGTCATCGACAAATTCACCAGCGGTCCAAGCTTGGTCACGAAGGCGTCGCTGGATCCATTGGGGGCTCCCTGAAAGGGTGTGACCACCGGAAAATTACCGGAAGCAGTTTCTCCCGCAATGTAGCTTGCGCCTGTGCTATCCACCGCGATGCTGGTGCCTACATCGGAGCCACCTCCACCCAGATACGTGGAATAGTTGCCAGCCGTGGTGGCACTTGTGGCGGTGGTTTCAATCCGCGCCGCGAAGGCGTCCACCCCACCGCCTGCCCCCAGGCCGGAGGGCGAATTAAGAGTGGGAAAATTTCCGGAGTTCGTCCAGCCAGTAACTCGCGTGCCACCAATCGTGTCAACCGCGATCCCCAAACCGACGTCGCTGCCGGAACCGCCAAGAAATGAAAAATAACTGAATGGCACGGTGCCGGTTGGCGTGGTCGTGGTTAAAGTCAAGTTTCCGAATTTGGCGACAAATGCGTCCATGCCGCCGCCGCTTGCAGCTTGGAAGGGGGTGGTGCCAGTTGGAATCGTAATGGTACTCGATGTGGTAGAGCCGGTGACATAGGCGCTGAACCCGGAGTCAACGGCAATCGCGTAGCCAGCTTCGTCTCCGGTGCCGCCCAGGTAGGTCAGGTAATTTTGTGTTGGTGGCGTGTTACTCGGAAAGAGAAATTCTCCAACGAAAGCGTCTACACCTCCGTTGTTGGTGCCCTGCGAAGCATTCAGCACCGGCATATCCGTGAAGTTGGTGCCTCCGGTGATGAACGCGCTGGAATTCGTGTCGACGGCGATGCCACCACCAACAGTTACGCCATTGGCGGGAGTGCTTCCTCCGATGTAGGTGGAGTAAAGCAAACTTGCCGAACCAGTCTGAGCAGTATCCAATCGGCTCAAGAAAAATTGGTTGGTGGCCTTGGGAGCGGTTTGAAACGCTCCCGTTGTAACTGGAAATCCTCCGCTGGTCGGAAAAGCGGGTGAGGTTGTGGTTCCCGTCACGTAAGCTCTTCCACTGGGATCGATTGCCAGTCCAGTAGCGGTATCAGTTCCGCTGCCGGACAAATAGGTCGAATACAGCACGGCGGACGCGGTCGAATTTAGCTTGCTGACAAAAACGTGCGAGCCGGCATTCAGCGCGCTGGTTTGAAAAGCGCTCGAGGAGGTTGGGAAATCTGAAGACGTCGTGGTTCCCGCCACGTAGACATTGAATCCGGAGTCAATCGCGATTCCCGCCGGAACATCTTTTCCGCTGCCTCCCAGATACGTGCTGAACAGAAGCGCCGCGCCGGAACTATCAAGTTGCGCGATGAAAACATTCGCGGTTCCGTGCAGTGTAGGCGACGCCGTGGGATTTGGAAAAACGGTCGAGGTCGTTGATCCCGCAATATAAACCCTCGACGCGGAATCCACCGCAATCGCAGGACAGCCAGGGGTGCCAGGGCCGGGAGGTATAGACGTTCCCAGGATGGCGGAGCAGCTCTCGGCGCCGTTCCCGCCGAGATAAGTGGAGTAGCTCAGCACTGGATCAATGACCAGTGCTCGCGCCCGATCATAGGTCCCGAGATCGAAGCCCACTTCGTAATTTCCGCGCATGGCAAATTTGCCAGCTACCGGGCGGCGTTCGCTGCCTACCTGCTGATAAATTTTAGGAGCTTGAAAACGTAAGTCGCGATCGCCACTCGCCAAGATCAGCGAGCCATCGCGCGTGACTTTCAGCTTTTTGGAACCGCTGAAACGTAGAGCGATTTGTCTGGCATCCACGCCCGGCGCAACTTCGAAATCGAATTCCATCCGCCCTTGAACGCCATAGTAAACGAGATTGATGCCCGGATAAACATCGCTGTACCGAACGCGAGCGTACTGCGGAACGTTTCTCTGCCATTTGGAGGGATCGTTTCCCAGCAAATAGTTGCTTTTACCCGGCAGCTTGTCGGCGCCGTTGACTGTGGCGTCCTGATTTCCGCCCGCCAGTTGCATCCTGACGACTGAATTTGGCCTTCCTGCGCCGGCCTGAAGTTCCAGCACGGCTTCGCTGGATGTCAGAAATAGTCCATATCCTCTTCCCTTGGCCAGAAATTTCACCTGGGAATCGGTTTGCCCCTCATTGCGTTCAAAAATCAACGGCAGGCGACCGTAATCAGGAGTCAGTTTAGGGCGGGATATTGCACTCGACAAAACCGCCCCGTCAGAGTGCGTGAATGTAGGGCCCGTGGCGTCAGACTTCCCCGCGCCGGCATCCATCCGAAACAGACCAAGACCAGCGATCAGCATTAAACAAATGAAAATAAGAGAACGAGCGCTCGAACTACCTGCGCGCGACCCAGGGCGATTTGATCTCAAGAGCTCCTCCGAAGTGCGGATTCCATGGAGAAAAGAAGAAACGGCGCACGAACGACAATCCGGCTCGCGGCCCGCGAAGCGGTATGCGTACACGTCACCAAACTATGGCTAAATTAAGTTTCTACTTAAACATCTGACGATTGGCCTGTCAAGGCGGGAGGCACCGTGCAATCCCCTCATTCCCGGTCAGGTGAGTTGTCAGATGCTGGATGCAGGTGGGTTGGATGCCGAGTGGACTTGCTTTCAGCTCTCAGCTCTCAGCTATCCGCTTTTAGCTCTCAGTTGAAAAAATTGTCTCGCATCGCAGTTTTCGCCTTGCTCACTCGGGAAACCTTAAGCCCTGCGGAGTAATTCCTCAGTTAATGCTCTCGGGCTTTTCTTGTTGCAAATGTGATACTAATCGATTAAGCCTTGATTAGGGGATTTCCCACAACATTCCGTCATGATTTCCAGGCCACAACACGGTGATCCTTCAGACGAGCGCCGCACCATGCGGCGTTTTGACATGCGCCTGCCTGCGGTAATTAAAATCGACTCGAGCGAAGAAAAATTAAACGGTCAAACTTTAGATGTCGAAGAAATATTAACCGAAACTCATAACGTAAGCGCGCGTGGCATTTTCTTTTATCTCGACCACGCAGTTGCCGAAGGCACTCGCATTGAAGTGACGATGACTTTTCCGCCCCATATCACGATGACCGAACCTGTCCGTGTCCGATTCACGGCCCGGGTGGTGAGGGTGGAGCCTCCACTACCAGTTTCGCGCATAGGGATCGCGGCCATGATTCAGGAGTACGAATTCCTTCATTCCCACCCAGTGCCGGAATACATCGCGGCGAGCGGATCTTAGTTTCTAGACTCCGCCATCTTTTCTTGCAATTTCTCGGGACTCCTTGCGCAGGCGAACGTACGTCCGCAAAAGAATGCCGATGTAGGTAAGGTGGATCAGCCAGGTAGCGGCGTAGGCGGAATATAAAAAATGGAGGGATCTCATCGCAGACTCCGCGGTTCCAGAAGAGATTCGAGCGCCTGGGTTTCTTCCAGATCCTGACGCACGGTTTCCAGACGGTAGCGCGCCCAGCAAAACAAACCCGCCAGACATAAAAATGCCGCCCAATTTATCAGGAGGACGTGGGCCATTCGAGGATCGAGCGAGCCGCCACCTCCAATGACGGGCGAAGGATGCTGGGTGCGAAAGAACCAGATTGAGAAGTAAACCAACGGCACATCCAGTGCTCCGAATATCGCCAGTGCCGCCGCCAGCACTGGAGTTTGTCCGCTGGTCGAAAAGCGCCGCAAAAACAAATAGCTTACGTAAATCAGCCACAGAACTAGCGTCAGAGTGAGTCGCAAGTCCCAGGTCCACCAGATTCCCCAGACCGGGCGCGCCCAAATCGGCCCGGTGACTAACACGACGGTGCAGAAGACGACTCCGACTTCGGCGGAGACGAGCGCCAGAGTGTCAGCCTTCACGCTCCGGCGAATAAGATATACGACCGAGGAAATAAAGTTGATCAGGAAGAGCAGAAATGCCGTCCAGGCGGAAGGCACGTGATAGTAAAAGATTCGCTGCACGTCGCCCATCGTTTGCTCCGTGGGCGCTACTACCAGGGCTTGATAGGCTGCGAAACACAGTACCGCGACTGTGAACACAGCAGCAATAAGAAAAGCTCGTTTCATTACGGGGGAACCACTCCTCTGCTCATTACTCCAGGTGAGGTAAATTACTCCGCTGCCAGCACACTTTCGAATAAAAGTAGACTAGCGATAGTAAACACTACATCGTAGGCCGCAAGCAATACGATCCAGAATTTGGCGGGGCTCTCTCCAGTCAAAATTGCGGTCGTGGCGTTTACCATGGCAAGAATCGCGGGGATGGAAATCGGAAAAAGCAGCAGCGGCAGCATGATCTCTCGGCTGCGAGTGCGCAAAGACATGGCGGCGAAGAACGTACCGTTCACCACCAGAGCCCAGGTTCCGAAAGCGGCAACAAAAATAAGTTGCCACGCAGGGCCAAGGGGACGCAGCTTGTAGAACATGACGAAGAGCGGCGTCATTGCGGCTTCTAGCACCGCCACGAAAATAAAATTCCCGATTACCTTAGCAAGGAACAGCGGATTCGCGGGCGCGGGCGAAACGCGATAGGCGTCCAATACCTGGTTTCTCAATTCTCTCGCCCAGGTCTGATTTAACGCCACGACGGCGGCGAATAAAAATGCCACCCAGACCAGGCCTCCCGCTATGCGCCTGGATTCCTCAGCGGTGGGGTCGAATGCGAAACTAAAGATCACCACCACCAGCAGAGAAAAAAACAGCATCGAGTTGATGGCGTCTTTCGAACGCCACTCCAGGCGGAGGTCTTTGACCAGGGTCGCTCGCGTAATTCCAGACGGGACGCTCATGCTTCTGACCAGGGTCGAATATCGGGATTCGGTAAGTGCGCGCCGCGACTCACGATGCGGCCATCTTCGAGTAAAACAAATTCATCCGCCACGCCCTCAAGCATCGAAGGCTGGTGAGTCACGACGAAAATAGTTTTCCCGGAATCCCGCATCCGTCGAATCAGACCCACCATCTCACGCGCGGAACGGCTGTCAACATTCGAGAAAGGCTCGTCCAGCAACAGAATTTTAGGATCGTGGATTATGGCTCGCGCGAGGGACAATCTTTGCCTCATGCCCTGGGAATACTGTGCTACTGGCCGTGCCAATGCCGGATCAAGTTTCATGGAGGCGATGGCTGCGGCGCAGCGCTGGTCGTCTGATATCCCATAAAGGCGGGCGAAATATCGCAGGTTTTCCATCCCACTCATTTCGTCATATAGCAACGACGGATGCGCCATGTAGCCGATCTGCGCGCACTTTGACCGCAGATCTTTCGTCCCCAGAATTGAAACGACGCCGCGGGAGGGTGTAGCCAGTCCGGCAAGAATACGGAGAAGAGTAGTCTTCCCTGCCCCGTTGTCACCCAGGATTGTGTAGAGGCGTCCCGGAAGAAATTCGGCAGTCACTCCACGCAGGGCAGCGAAGCGTCCGAATTGCTTGACTAAGTCCGTGATCGTGACAATCGCAGAATCAGGCAAAGCTCCAGAAGTTTGGGACACGAGACGCTGAGTATATCGAAGACATCAACTCGTTGAAATAAATGCGCGGGTAGAAGCCTGGATCAATTCGAGATTGGCGGAGCCTGTGGGGCTTCCATCTGAGTGACATTTCGCACAGGCGCGACGGGTGGGGATGTGTTAGCGGGCGCGCCAGGCTGCTGAGGAGCGTACTTCGAGGCGCACTTTGCCTGCAACTGCTTGGCATAAAACTTTCCGTCGCGGTCGAAACGGCCGTCCGCCAGAGCCTGGGAATTGTCTTTGAAAGTGTCAGGCGGAGGCTCTGTTCCACCGTAAATTACCGAGAGAGTCTTGTCGTTCTCCACCAATACAAATTCAACTTTTGTCCCCGAACGCTTGATGGAGCCGGGCTGAACGTTGCCCGCGACTCGCAGTCGCTTGCTGTATGCGGAATTTCCCATTCCCTGCAGCTCTTTAATGGTTACGTAATAGCTTTTGCTTTCTTGCACCCCGGTGTAAGCAAGGTAGGCCAGCGACACAACGATCAGGAAGCTTGCACCACCGAACTTTAGATATCTGATGGTTTCTGAGGACATTGAAAGCAGTTCCGCTAAGTCAAACTTTATACGTCTGCGGGAGAGGGGTCAAGACTGGATGGGGCGCTTCTTAGAATTCTGCAAAACCGTTTCCAGTACCTTTTCGTACTTTCGCGCGGTTTCCTCGCGGGAAAGATGTCGAAGGATGTATTGGCGTCCGTTGCGTCCCATATCGTCTGACAGCGAGGTATTCTCCCTGAGCCTCCGCACCGCGGCTGTCAAGTCTTGGGCACTCTCCGGCTCGATGAAAATTCCGGCTCCTGCGGCTTCCACAATGCTCCGCGCCTCCCCATCCACGCCAACAATCACCGCGCGTTCACAGGACATGAATTCCAGCATTTTGGTAGGAATTACAGTTTTAAAGATGTCAGTTTTCTTCAGCAGGACGAGGCATACATCGCAGGCACGGATATAGGCGGGAATTTCGCTGCGAGGCCGCTCCCCCACGAAGCGAATATTAAAAAGCTTCCGCGCGGCCGCAAGTTGCAGCACTCTCTCTTTGTCCGCTCCTTCGCCCACCATCAGAAAAAGCACGCCGGGATTGGTGGTTCGCATTTCATTGGCGGCTTCGAGCACCGTTTCAAGCCCGTGCGCCAGCCCAATGGTGCCAATGTATCCAACCACGAATTTGCCTTCAGCCGCCAAGTCCGCACGCAGCGAAGCGCTTCTTTCTCCCGCCGCGAAGAGCTCGGTTTCAACTCCATTCTCGACGATTGATATTTTCTCTGCAGGAACGTGCCATTTGTTAATCAGATGTTCCTTGAAGGCTGCTGTGACCACGACGATGTGATCACAATTCCGGTAAAGAAATCCCGCAATCTTTCTCAGAACTCGATGCAACAGCGATTGCGAATTTCCCATGCCGACCGCTGCCAGCGATTCCGGCCACAAATCCCGCACTTCGAAAATAAAAGGAGCACGTTTGCAGCGCGCCAGAAACCATCCGGAGAGTCCCACTAGAAGCTGCGGCGAAGTCGCGATCAAAATGTCAGGACGCGATACGAAAAGCCCAGTGATCGCCGACGACAGACAAAAAGAACTGTAGTTCAGCATCCGTTCGTAGGCTTTGCGATTGGGAAACGGAAGCAGCCACGTTCGCACGACGTTGATTCCATCCAAAGCATCGTGCATGATCAGACGGCGAAGCCCGCGCCGGTATGCTTGAGGAACAACACCAGTTGGGTGGTTCGGGAATCCGGTGAGGACCGTGACTTCATGCCCTTCAGTCACCCAGTGGCGCGACAGTTCGGAGACACGCGCTGCGGGCGCGCCTATCTCTGGCGGAAAGTAGTGCGAAAGGTAGAGAATTTTCAAACGAGTTCACTAAGACGGCGAACAGAATAGGAGATCAAGCTAAAAAGTGGAAGCCTGGCCAGGCAATGACCCAACCGGCAGCGACCGTCCTAGCGATCGCGATTCATCCAGGCGAAACGTGGCGAGCATGCTGGTAAGGATCTGGCCGAATGGGATCGGAGATTCTTTGCCACTTCGAATCGCGTCGACGAACGCGCTCCACTCGCTTCGGTGACCTTTATCCTGCCGGAAGCGCGATTGTAATACTTGTTTGCCACCCTGTTTTATCAGTTCCAAACGTCTAAAATCCTCCAGCATCGCGACGCGCCCCCCGCCAAAGACTTCCAATCTTTCTTTGGAATACGATTTGTCGCCATTAGCCAGATAACTGATCGTGCCCTGCGAGCCATCGGCGAAGCGGAGCGAGCAAATTACGTTGTCGTTACTGTATCTCCCAGGATTCGTCAAAGCGTGGGCATGCACTTCTACAGGCGACTGGTTGGTCAGGAAACAAAGTAAATCAACGAAATGGCAGGCCTCGCCAATGAGTCGTCCGCCGCCCTGTTCAGGATCGTTCAACCAGTGGTCGGCAGGGATAAATCCGGCATTAATGCGGTAGTGCAGCGCCAGCGGCTCGTGAATATCTTTAAAAAACTCTTTCATCTTCACTGCAAGCGGAGCAAATCTCCGGTTGAACCCAACCATGAGCAAGGGAGGGTGTGCAGGCTCATCTCGTGATTGTGAGTAGTCATAGGCTTCAATAATTTCGAGCAACTCCATTTCACTTAGACATAGCGGCTTTTCACAGAAAACATTCTTGCCCGCGTTAAGAGCGGCGACGACCTGAGCGGCATGAAGGTTGTGGCGGGTCGCGATAACGATGGTGTTGGTTGCTGGATCCTCGATAAGCTCTTTTTCGTCGGTTACACAATAGCGGAATCCAAATTTTTCGGCTGCGTGCCGAGAGTGCGATCCGTTCGCGGCGCAAACACCGACAAACTCCACTCCATCGATTTGCTTTATCGCGGGCAGAAGTGTGGCCGTGGCAAAACTTCCCGCTCCCAGAACTCCGACTGAAACCGCCTTCGTTTCTTGGCCAGATGCAAAACTCTGCCTTGAGCGCGATGAAAGCGGCCGCAACTCAGTATGCTGGCTGAGTTCGGCGTCTTCAGGATAAGTAAGCAGCACTCCAAGAAAGTCTTCACCGCTTTTACCCTGGATCAAATTGTAAGCATTGTTTGAGCGTTCAATTGCAAACCGGTGGGTGATCAGCGCGTCGAGGTTAAGTTTGCGGTCCGCAAGCAGCTTGATAAAAGCTTCCATGTTGCGGTTCTCCGTCCAGCGCACGTATCCAATGGGATAATCACGGCCCTTTTGTTCATAAGCGGAATCGTAACGCCCGGGCCCATAAGAACGCGAAACCCGGAAATCGAGTTCCCTGTCGTAAAACAATCTTCTGGGAATTTCCATGCCCACGGTGCCGACTGCAACGACCACGGCGCGGTCGCGGGCAACTTCTCCCGCGAGATTAACGGGATCGTTGCTGGCCGTTTGAGCCGCGATCAGTACTGCATCCACTCCGTGGCCACCCGTATATTGCAGACATAAGTCTTTGAAGTTGAGCGATGAATTGCTGGCAGCATCAGCACCCATGCGCAACGCCAACTGCGCGCGCTCAGGAGAAAGATCCATTCCAATCACTGAGCATCCCGCGCTTTTTAGAATCTGTACCGTGATTTGGCCCAGAAGTCCGAGGCCGATCACGCCGACAACGTCTCCCAGTTTAACGTCTGCAGTTCGTACGCCGTGAAGCGCCACCGCTCCCACCGTACTGAAAGCGGCGTGCTCTAAGCTGACGACTGCTCCGGAAGGAATTCGCGCAGCCAGCAGACGGGGAATGCACGCGAATTCCGCGTGGACCGCGTATCCGGCGCCTGCGCACGCGACCCGGTCTCCGGCCGCAAAGTCGTTAATTCCGTCGCCGACGGCAAGCACAGTGCCAGCGCTGCTATAACCAAGAGCACTGGGCTGATCAAGGCGGCTGCGCACCGCAGAAACGGTTGCGATCAGGCCATCGCGACCTATTTTGTTGAGAACTTCCCGGACCAGGTCGGGACGCATCCTCGCTTTTTGCGCGAGGTTCTTGCTGGCGAATTCGGAGGACGCGCGTTCCGTCCCAACAGAGAGTAGTGACGCCGCCGTGCGTACCAGAATGCATCCCGCCAGCAATTTGGGAGCGGGAACCTCAGCGACCGTGATGTCTCCGTTGCGCGCGTCTTGAAGTACTTGTCTCATGAGCGATTCATCAGGATGGCCGCGACCGTTGCAACGTTCAGCGACCGAAGGGGCAAAGGCATTCAGGTGATTGTAGATGACATTGGTTGCGAAAATCTTAGAAGAGACTCTAATGGCAGAAGAACTTCAGACATCCGACAGCGGAAGCAGACTTACCTGAAATAAAGTTGTTGCTTGTCGAACGACTTCTAACTGCGGATGGTCTGATCGAAGTTGCAGCTGGTCATCCATCATAACTACCGTTATAAGTCTCAAAGGAAGCTGAGTTTTAACCCGGTAAACAAGCGAAATTGCTGGGACAAGCTCACCGTAAGTTGGCGACTCCCATCCGCGAATTGAAACCTCGGTGCCGGAGTCGGCTTTGGGTTTCTTCCCTGCCCTGATTATTTCTCCGGTTCCTGGGGAGCTCGAAAAAATACTCCAACGAATGCGATCTCTCTCTGTGCGGAATTCGGCGGCGAAGGGACAAGCTTCCGTCTTCTCAACCGGCAAATCGGCCAGCAGCCAGTGCAGTGTAGCCTCATGGACACCCGCACCGAGCAGATCATCGACAATCACCCATCCATCTTCGCCGAGAGATTGCACCACTCGGCGGTGCGTCACTCTGAGCTGTTTGTAACCATCGTGCTCGCCTTCGAACCGGTCCTTGCAGGCGATTCCGTTCTTGAGAACGGAAGAAACGCGACCGGTCGCTTGCGCCCAGTCAGACCATAAAAAGCGAGTCACGCGGCGCATTTGATCGCGGCCATCCAGTGTGACGGTGTTGTGAACCGCAGCTCCCGCGAGGCCGTTGTCCCAGGGCGGATCGCCATTGTAGAGATATGTGCCTGCATCACGCGCCAGATTGATGCCGCGCCACCACAGATCCACGTGCAATTGATCGGCCTGAAAAGGTCTACGTGAATAACGACCCGCCCGTACCAGCGCCCACGATTGTTGGGATCCAAGCCGGAAAAATCCTGTGTTGTACACTTGCGATGCTTCTGGCACCTGGTTGTCGGAACCCGCCTTCGAGGCGTCGCAGATCCAGATCGCAGCTTCGTCCCAAAGCCCTGCCGAGAGTGTTGTCGGACGGTTCAGAACAGCGGCGCCCAATCTCAACAACGGACGATAATCGCCAGAGTCGCAACTCGTAAGCGGGAGAATATTGCTGCCATCATTAGACCCATGATTCGGAGCGTGTCCTGAAATCGGATCAACAAATTCGCTAATAAAATAGTAGGCTGCGGTCGTGCGTTGATGAATGTCAGCATGCAGATCGCAGTCGTGAATTTTGGCGAGCTGAAGTGTGCACAAGAGGAGTTGAAGCACAAAGCGCTGGTAATTAAACGAATATTGCAGGTGCAATCCGCCCGGCGTGATCTGGTCCACGATCGCTTCCCGCATGAGTCGTGAGCCAAGTTCCCGCAAGCCTCGCGCGCGCTCCAATTCCGGATACATCGTTCCCACGGTCCACAGCGCAACCGCTTCGCTGATCAAATGATTGCTTCGCTGGGAGCGTGCATAGTCAAGCGTCCGCTCGATGCGCCAGGCGTGAGCGGCGATCATTGAAATCAATAAGGCGGTGCGCGCGGGAGTGGTTGCGGCGGAGTGGATGAAAGCATTCAGCGCGAACGTCCATGCGATGATTCGCAGGGATGATTCCTGGCCACAAATCCAAAGCGGACCAGACATCGGAGGATTACATTGCGCCCAGCTTTCGATAGCCCTCCAGAATGCTTCGGCAAACCTTTCATCGCCAGTGATTGCGTAGGCGCGCGCCAGGGGATAAACGAACAAAAATCTGGAGGGCTCGAGGATGAACTTCAGATCGCCGTAATCTGGCGAGGCAAAACGCATTTTCGTCCAGGAGCGCTCAGGGTCAACTCTTTGCCCAGTAACAGGATTTCGAAACCAGTCTGGTGGAAAGCCAGATGCGAAGGTGTGGCGTCCGAAAAAAGGCAGGTCGCCGTTGAGAATGTTTTCAGCGGAGGCGACGATTGCTCTCTCTCCCTCCGATCCAGCAATCGATTTGATCGGAGAGGAAAGGGCGCGGGCATTCTGAAAGAAAAACGGAATATTTCCCTTGCGTCGAACGTTCAAAAGATATTCGGCCGACGCTCCGGGAGCGATCGTCTTCAGTCCCCAATGCTGCCATCCCTCGGCCGATCGCATGCGCTGCGACAGCAGCCCGCTTCCGCGCCGCACCTCGTAGCCGAGGCGAAGCATTCCGTGGCGCATTCCAAACGTGCGCCCAATCTGCACTAACGTGCGCAACTTATTCATCCCGCTTTTCTATCCAGTAGCTGGGCCAATGCCGCCACTTGCCTCTGCTTCAAAATCTTTGCGGCCTGCACCTTCAGCCGGTCGTGCATCACGAAATACTGGTGATCGCGATCAACCTCAGTTTGCTCCACCGGCGTGATGCTGCCTCGCTCTAAGGAAGTGAGTACTTCCATCACCATTTCGATACCGCCGGCGATTAAACGATTACGCAAATCACTCAAAGACTCACAGTGGGACAGTTCAGAAAATTCACGCCGCAGCAAGACAGGACCGGTGTCTATGCCGGCGTCCATGTAATGAATGGTTATACCCAATGGATCACCAGCAAGCAGAGACCATTCTGGACTGCTCATGCCGCGGAACTTTGGCAGCAGGGCGAGGTGCGAATTGATAATTCCCAGACGCGGAACCATTAAGATTTCCTTGCGAAGGATGTTGCCTCCCGTAAAGATCGCGACATCGGGTGCCCAGTCCTTAAACTGTTTTATGCAGGATTCCGAATTCTGGTCAGCGGTCACCATCAATGGGAAGTGATAGGCGCTGGCTACTTCATGCAGATTGCGGAATAGTCCGTCCTCATGCCGGAGCGCAGTCTCCAGATAAGGATTGCGTAGTTTGGCTGTTGCGCTGTCCCCCGAGGGCCCCAGCTTATTCCATGCGTAACGACAGAAATCGTTCCATCCCCATTGCCGAAATTTGCGGAACAATGTGGCCCGATCCAGCGCGGGCAGAGTTAGAACTCCCACAGGAATCTGCCCTAGTTGGCACAGTCGGCCCGCCATGGCGCATCCAGTCTCGCTGTATGGACTAGAGCACTGAACTACAATGCGCATCGGGAGGTCTCAAATGATCCGGAGAGGCGTTGTTCGAGCATTAGAGCATCTGCGAAAAACTTTGCCCCCCAGCTGATGTAACGAAACGGCTGGTAAGCTCCCCAAATTGGATATGAGCCACTTACACCGCCTAGAATTCCGGAACCGCCGCGAACGGGCAGCTTCTGCTTCAACAACTCGTTCATCTTGATTGCCGCATTCAGGTAGCGAGGGTCATTCGTCCGCTCAAATAAACGCAGCCAGATGCAGGACATCTGAGCGTTACCTGTTAAACACGAGAAGTGCAGGCCTCCTCGAAAGTCTTCTTCGTACGACCCAAGCAGCCGCCTGTTCATTTCGAATTTGCGCAGCAGAACCCACGCGGGCTTCGAAGCTGCCCGAATGAGATCTTCTCTGTTGCTAAGAATTCCACACTCGAGCAGGCCTTGAATTACGTAGGCGATGAAGTGTAAGTATGTCGGATGCCCGGTCAGATTGATGTGGTCAATCCAGCCACTCGGTTTAACTTGCTTCAGCACCCAACTCAAATTTTTCTCTGCGACTATTGCAAATGATGAATTTGATATCTTCGACAACCCGATCAGCGCCCACGACACCATAGTGTAATAAGTATGAGGCACACCTTGGTAGGCATTCGGCCCAGACCATGTCCCATCCGCCTGCTGCGCGTTGGCTAGCCATTCCCCGGCTGCGATTGCGCCTCTCAAGACATCCGAGCTGTTGCTTTCCGTGTAAGCCCGCACCAGCCCCTGCAAAATTTGGCCGGTGTTGAACACGGAAGGTTGCGACCCGCCGCGATAGAGTCCCGCCGGGAAAGCGCCATAAGGCATTTGCAGCGACAGCAGCCATGCAGTGGCGCGTTCGGCCATCCCCCACGCTTCCCGATCGTCTGTGACGTGGCCGCAGTCATAAAGCGTGGGAATTATGTAGCCCGTCACTTCCGGATACGATTCAGAGTAGCCGGTCAGCAGACTGTAGTAAGCCGCAATACCACCATCCTGACGCTGTGCCCTCTTGATCCAACGAACCAGCAGTTGGAGGGCTTCGCCAGTGTCTTGTTTTGTCTCCGTGTAAGAATAAATATCCCGCGAACCGAACTTCATTCGTAGCTTATCCGCGCCCGCCTTGCCCAGCAGCGGCAGTACACGCTGGGGCCCGCGCACCAGGCCCGCAACTTCCTGCAACACTTTGCGCGTTCGAATAGCCGCAAGAAAGGCTCTGGAACCGGACGCCGCTTGGTGCCCGCTCATGGGACCCCTCGTTCGAGAAACTCTGGTTGCAACGAACTTATTCGCGTCATGCGGTGGCGACCCGTTGCGGATGAGAGGACGATCGCGAAACGCTCTTCGTCTCATCGAGAAAAGTCTGCATCCAGATTTCCAGCGTCAAGAATTGCCAAATTTGCATGGACCAATCCTGTGCGCCACTGCGATGTTCATCAACATAGGCGCGAACAACTTCGGGACGAAACAAGCCGCGCTCGCGAATCCGTGTCTCAGATAACAGGTCATCCACCATCTCTTTGAGATCGTTCGCCAGCCAATAATCCACTGGAGCTGCAAATCCTGCTTTGGGTTGTCGCAAAACTTCTCGCGGCAAGAAATTCTGCATGGCCTTGCGGAAAATATATTTGGTCGTCGGACGCCACCTTCCCTTCAACTTCAGCCCCGGCGGCACATTCCACGCCACAAATTCCGCCAGTTCGCGGTCGAGAAACGGCACGCGCACCTCCACCGAGGATGCCATGCTCATCTTGTCGTTGTAGTTCAGATTCAGGCTTGTCATGAAAATCTTGCTGTCCAGATACAACATCTGGTTTAGAAAATCAGCGTGCTCGACCTTCGCGAAGCTCGACAGATGC
>JBDUDA010000029.1:0-18567 GCA_040003205.1 Acidobacteriaceae bacterium
CAAAGTCTACCTCCGCCCCGAAACCGCCCAGGGAATCTTTGCCAACTTCCGCAAAAATAACATTACAACGATAAACTTCATCAAACTCAAGAACTTCTCCGACCTGCAAATTACCTTTAAAAACTTCTCGCACTTTTAATTTCGGCAAACTTTTCTTTGGCAAAGTCCACGACGTTTTTGGAGATCGAATGCGGCTGCTGGTCACGGGAGGCTCGCGCTTCGATCCGCAAATCGCTCGCGACTTCCACGCGTTGGGGATTGATGTGTTGCAAGCCTATGGACTGACGGAAACCACTGGCGGCGCTTTGGCAACTTCGCCTTCTGACAACGTGATCGGCTCAGTCGGCAAGCCACTGAAGGGCGTTGAGGTAAAGATAATTGATTCGGCTTTGCCAGAGGGCGGCGCGGTTGCAATCGGCGAAGTGGCGATTCGCGGGGCCGTCGTGATGCAGGGATATTGGAACCGTCCCGACGCGACTGCCGAGGTGCTAAAAGACGGCTGGCTCCATACCGGAGACCTTGGTTATCTCGATTCAGGCGGCAACTTATTCCTAACCGGACGCAAGAAAGAAGTAATCATTCTCAGTAATGGGAAGAATATCTACCCTGAAGAGATCGAAACGCACTATCAGAAATCTCCCTTCATCAAGGAAATTTGCGTGATGGGATTAGACCTTGGTCCAGGGTCTGACAAGCTGCATGCGGTGGTGGTGCCGAATTTCGACGTCCTTAAGGAACGAAAAGTGGTTAATGCGAAGGAGGTCATCCGCTTCGATATTGATGGACTCTCGGCCCAGCTACCCTCCACCAAACGTCTCGGCAGCTACGAGATATGGCAGGAGGATTTACCGCGCACCACTACCCGGAAAGTCAAACGATTCGAAGTGGGAAAACGTGTACGCGCGGGGCGTGAGCAGAAGAAATCGGATGACGCGGACGTGCGTCCGATTGCAACTTTCTCTGAGGACGATGCTATCTGGTTGCGCCAGCCCGGGGTGGAGAAAGCAATCGCGATCATCCAGCAGTCTTCGAAATCACGCGATGCGATGCAGCCGTCTGACAACCTCGAGCTTGATCTCGGACTTGATTCCATGCAGAGGGTCGAACTTCTGGTCGCGCTTGAACAGCAATTGGGGGGCAATGTAGAGGAGTCGCGCCTGGCTGAAATCTATACCGTCCGTGAGTTGGTGGGCGCAATTCTGGCGAGCGCGGCAAACACTTCAGATGACAGAGGAGCGCGCACTCAGTTCGAAGGATGGGAATCGGTGTTGCGGCAGGACCCTCCAGCGGCCGAGCTTCGCACCTTGGCGCCCGCGCCTATCCCCGATAGTTTTACGTTCCTGTTGAGCCGCGTTATTAAACAATTCTCTCGCCTTGCTTTCAATCTGCACGTGGAAGGCTCAGAGAACCTGCCCGAACGCGGACCGTACATCCTTTGCTCTAATCATCAAAGCTACCTGGATCCAGTGGTGCTGTGCAGTGTTGTCCCCCGCCAACTCTTTCGCCAACTGTTTGCAGTCGGCACGAGCGATATCTTCGGGGCCGGAATCATGCGGCGGGTAGCGCGCTGGTTGCGAGTCATCGTGGTAGATCCGGATGCGAATTTAATGTCCGCAATGCGCGCGGGTGCGGCCGGCCTCCGCAGCGGCAGAATTCTGATTCTTTATCCCGAGGGAGAACGAAGCATTGATGGCACTCCTAAAAACTTCAAGAAAGGCGCTGCGATTCTCGCGATGAACTTGAATGTGCCCATCGTTCCAGTCGCGATCGAGGGCTTTCATGACACTTGGCCGCGCGGAAAGTCCTTTCAGAAGTTTGCGCCGCTAAAGATTTCGATTGGAAAGCCGATTTATCCATCGAAGGAAAAACAGACTTCCGAACAGGCGTATGAAGAACTCACCGCTGAACTCAGATCGCGAGTTGTGACTATGTGGGAGAGATTAAGAAGTGAACATGAGCACGCGCCCGACTGAGGTCAATTTTGGCAGTGACTCAATTTCAAAATACCCTGTCATCTCGACCGGAGTCGTGGCTTCGCGCAGCGAAGACACCGCGGAGTGGAGAGACCTGCTTTTTCCCCGTCTAACAGCAGGTCTCTCGACTCCGCAAAGCCAAGCGGCTTTGCTTCGCTCGAGATGACAACCTTTGGTTGTAGCTTTTGAATTGAGCCACTACCCGAATTCTTTCTACTTCGCTCGCGGATGCGTCTGATCGTAGACCTCTAATACATGCTTCATCAAAAGTTGGGTATAGCGTTGCGTTGTCGAAAGCCGCTCATGGCCCAGCATTTCCTGGATGGCGCGCAGGTCAGCTCCCTCCTCCAATAGATGCGTGCCGAAGGCATGCCGCAGGGTATGAGGATGAACATCGGGCGAGAGCCCTTTAGCGACTGCAACCTTTTTTATGATTCGTCCGACACTACGGGTTGTCAAACGCCCCCCGCGATGGTTGATCAATAACGCAGTCGTTGCCTTCTTCAATTTCGCCAGTGCGTCTTGTCTCACCGGAAGATAGGTCGCCAAAGCCGCTCTAACCGAATCTCCAAAGGGCACGTAGCGTTCTTTTTTACCTTTGCCGCGAATGAGGATGGCTTCCGAACTCAATCGAATGTCATCCACGTTGATGCCGACGAGCTCAGAGTTGCGGATGCCGCATCCATAGAGAAGTTCCAGCATCAGACGTTCACGCTCCGGAAAGGCCGCGCCTTCTGGCATCTCGCCGTCAATCACAACGTTCATCTCTTCGATGGTCGGAACGCGTGGTAATTTTCTGGGAAGCTTGGGGGTCGCCACCAGCGCGGCCGGATTCTGTTCCGCCAGTCCCTGTTGCGCCAGCCAGCGGTAGAGCGATCGCACCGCCGCCAGCGCCCGCGCCACCGAAGTCTTACTCAGGCCTTTCGCGTACAACTCCGACAGAAACCCTCGAATCGTCAGATGGTCAATGCTCTTCCACGAGCGCGACCCGATGTAAGCGGAAAAGCTTTCCAAATCTCCGGAGTAAGCCTTGATGGTGTGCTTCGAAGCATTCCGTTCCGTCAGCGAGCGAAGAAATTGCTCGATGGCTTTTCCAACAGCAGTTTTCGCGGGGGCGGCCTTCATCGTGCTTTTGCTCGCGGATGATGCTTCTGATAAACGTTTTTCAGCCGGTCGAGCGCGAGATGCGTATAAATCTGCGTGGTTGAAATATCCGCGTGGCCCAGAATCGTTTGCACTGTGCGGAGATCGGCGCCGTTCTCGACCATGTGGGTAGCGCAACTATGGCGCAGCATGTGCGGACTGACGTTCCGTCCAATGCCGGGAGCTGCGGCCCTGACCAATTGCCAAACGCGCTGACGAGTTAGCTTGCAACCTCTCCGGCCCACAAAAAGAAGCGGAGAGTTTGCGGTCTTGGAGGCGGAAACCAGTAATGGCCGCACCAACTTTATGTAATTAGAAAGCGCGTCCTGCGCTGATTTTCCCAGCGGAACGATCCTTTCCTTGTCGCCTTTACCGCGCACCAAAACATATCCCAGATCAAGCTTGAGGTCTTCTAGTTTGATTCCGATAATTTCCGAAACCCGCAATGCGCCCGCGTAAAAAACTTCCAGCATGGTCTGATCGCGGGCAGAAATCGCTGCATCTTGTGGGTTGGCGGAATCGCGCGCACGGCCTCGCAACATTTCTCCAATCTCGTCGCGCGCTAAAGACTTCGGCAAAACCTTCCACTGCTTGGGAGAGTCAATGTTGAGTGTTGGGTCGCGGGTCACGATTTTGTCGAGTAACAGGTGGCGGTACAGATGACGCAAGGCCGACAGCTTCCTCCCTACCGAGCGGCCATCCACCAGATTCGCAAACAGTTGCTGGATGAATTCACGTACGTCCTCCTGTCGGGCGCGGGTGAGAACACGCTTACGTTTTTCGAGGAAGCCGGCGAACTGTCCGATGTCGGTGGTGTAAGCCGCGATGGTCAACGGCGCGAGGCCCTTCTCGATTTTTAAATAATCGAGAAAGCTGGAAAGTACCCGCGAATTCGCTTCTGAAGCCACCATTACAGTATGCGCACTGGCGGACGCCGGGGAAAGTACTGGGACGGGTACTCAAACTAAATGGCGCTCGGTGTGAGCTCCTTCAAAACATCCACCGCGTAGGCCGCGCCTTGAGGCGTCTCATCGTGTTTGAAGAACGTGAACGCATTGCGTCCTTCAGCGACATGCTGGCGCATGCGGTCAGCCATGCTTTTTCGTTCTTCCGGAGTGTAAGTCGGCTTTCGGAAGCGGTAGTAACAGAAGTCAGCGGTAATCACGTCCGGCGTGACCCGGTCTTCGGTTTCAGCAACACACAGCGCGCGATTGTATTTCTTCAGCAAGTCGAAAACTTCATCGGTGAACCATGACACGTTGCGGAATTCAAATGCCGCCAGCACTCCGCGCGGCAGCGAGATCAGAAAATCCTCCAGCAATTTCGCATCAATCTTCATGTTTGGTGGCAATTGAAACAGTATCGGCCCCAGCTTTCCAGCCACAGCCAGCGGTTCAATCGTGCCCAGGAATCGCGTCACGAATTCCTCCGCGCCTTTCAATCTTTTGATGTGAGTAAGAACCTGATGGGCCTTCACACTAAAACGAAAAGACTCCGGAGTTTCAGAAATCCACTTCTGCGCCGTGCTTTCTTTTAGCAGCTGGCGGAAGGTAAAGTTCACTTCCACTGCATTCAACTGCGACGAGTAGTGCCGCAAGAAGTTCTTCTGCGCCAACTTCGCCGGATAAAAATCAGGCTTCCAACTGGGATAAGCCCATCCTGAAGTGCCAACGAAAGTTTGCGCCACCGCGGCCATACCATCTCCGGTAACGGGCAATGAAACTATCTCCGCCCGGTTTTCTTTTTGGCTATGCGAGTTTTCTTCGCGGTCTTGACCGGCAAAGTTTCTTTGATCACAGCCTTTTTCTTCGCTGCCTGCGCGGACATTTGCATTCCCGCTTCCACCGCCTGCGGCGTGGCGTCTTCAATCCCTGGAAGTTTCGGCAGCTTCTGCTTCAATGTGAGCAGCGGCCCGAAGAGGTCGCCCATCTTCTCCACGCGCTTCAGAACCTGATCAGCTTCGAACACCAAAAGTTTTGCGTCTTTTTTCGTCAGCGCCTGTTCAACCTCTTCCCATTTTAACGGCGTCGAAACCGTTGGACGCTCGCGCGCACGCAGTGAATATACGCTGACCGTGGTCTTGTGCTCATCATTCTGGCTCCAGTCCACCAGCACTTTGCCGACCCGCAATTGCTTCTTCATGTCTGACACAACCAGCTCTTGGTGCTCGCTTTCGAGCAACCGTGCCAGCGCATGCGCAAAAGGCTTTGTGAAGTCGTAATTGGTAGGCGAGTTCAGCGGTACATAAATCTGCAGGCCTTTCGATCCTGACGTTTTCGGAAAACTCTGCAATCCGAAATGTTCGAATATTTGCCGCAGCCACATCCCCACCTGGCAGCACTGCACAATATCGGCAGGAGAGCCGGGGTCGAGATCGAAAACCATCGTGCGCGGACAAGTAATTTCTTTCGCCATCGAAAGCGACGGATGCAATTCAATTCCAGCCAGATTCGCGATCCACACCAGCGTCGGCAAATTGTCGGCCAGTATGTAATTGACGTTACGCTGATTGCCTTCGCTCCAGAATGGAGCGGTCTTCACCCAGTCCGGCCGATGCTTGGTGGCATTTTTCTCAAAAAAGAATTCCTGGTCCACTCCACCGGGATAACGCTTCAACGTTAATGGATGCCCGGCAAGCTGCGGCACCAGGACGGGCGCGATGCGGGCATAATAATCAATCACCTGCCCCTTGGTAAAACCAGCCGCCGGGTAAAGCACTTTGTCGAGATTCGTCAGCTTCAGTTGCTTGCCTTCGATTTCGATGGTGGATGCCGTGCTCATGTACTGCCCCCTGTGGGTCTAGACCCTAACGTCGCACAATTTCATACGTCTAACTTAGGATGGTTTTGCGAACGATTTTCTTTGATGCCGAAAAGTAGCCGGAAGCGCACATCATTTGACAAGCCGCTTCTAAGGCACGTAATTTCAAGATTCCTTTCATGATTTGTGTAACCGCTCCGGAGGTCCAATGAAGGCTCGTTCCATTACCGTCGCAATATTCTGCGCCCTCACGTTTTGCGCTCTGCCGGTGAAAGTTCCAGCGCAAGACATCGCTTCCTTTGAAAAGCGCGTCACCGTCAAGAAGCTATCGAATGGGCTAACGGTGCTGATATGCGAGCGCCCTGAGGCTCCCGTTTTTTCGTTTTACACCCACGTGGACGCCGGTTCCGTTCAGGACCCGCAGGGTCAGACCGGCATGGCGCACATGTTCGAGCATATGGCATTCAAGGGGACCGACACGATCGGAACCAAAAACTATGCTGCCGAGAAGGCCGCCCTTGAAAAAGTGGAGACCGCATACGCCGCCTACATCTACGAGCGCGATCGCCCCGTTGGTAGAGATGACGCCAAGCTCAAACAATTGGAAAAGAGCTGGCAAGATGCAGTCACCGAAGCCAATCAGTACGTCGTGGGAAACGAGTTCGGGGAAATCGTGGAGCGTAATGGCGGGGAAGATTTGAACGCATCCACCAACGACGATGAAACCGAATACCACTATTCCCTGCCCGAAAATCGTCTGGAGTTGTGGGCCTACCTCGAGTCCGAGCGCTTTCTGCATCCCGTCATGAGGGAGTTTTACAAAGAGCGCAACGTCGTAATTGAAGAACGTCGCATGCGGACGGACAGCCGTCCGGTAGGCCGCTTGATCGAGCAATTCATCGCCACCGCCTATGAAGCACATCCTTATCATCGTCCTACGATTGGGTGGATGGCGGACCTAAATTCGTTCTCCGCCAGCGACGCTCAGAAATTCTTTGATCGTTACTACATTCCGTCCAACATGGTGGTAACAGTCGTGGGAGATGTGAAGGCAGCTACCGCGATGCCGCTTATTGAGAAGTATTTCAGTCGTATCCCCTCGCGCGAAAAGCCGAACGAGCGCACGACTACCGAGCCCCCGCAGAATTCCGAGCGGCATGTGACTTTGCACGAAGCTTCCCAGCCGATATATATCGAGGGTTATCATCGCCCCAGTTACCGCGATAAAGACGATGCCGTCTATGACGCTATCGCGGACCTAATGTCGGAAGGCCGGACGTCCCGCCTTTATCGCTCCCTGGTGCGCGATAAGAAGATTGCAGCCGAGGCCGCGGGTTTCACAGGTTTTCCGGGAAACAAGTATCCCCATCTGTTTGCCTTTTACGCGTTTCCCATGCCCGGCCATAAGAACGATGAAATCGCCGCCGCCATTCACAGCGAGATTGAGCGCATTAAAAAAGAAGATATCAGCGACGACGAACTCAAAATGATTAAAACGAGGTCAAAAGCAAACTTGATACGCGGACTGAACAGCAACGGCGGCCTCGCTTCACAACTCGGATTCTTCCAATCCCGCTATGAGGATTGGCGGGAACTATTCCGGACCGTGGACAGGATCGATAAAGTTTCCAAAGCGGACATCCGCCGCGTTGCCAACCAGATTTTTCTTCCCACAAATCGCACGATTGGCGTGATCGAAAATACGCCTGCGGAAGCCGCCGCTCAAGGAGGCGCGCAATGAGCCTTCACAAAATGAATTCGCTAAAACAGCTTGTGATATTAATGCTGGCTGCGGCTTTCTGCGTGTTTTCGTCTTCGAGTAAAGCGCAGCAGACAAACTCTTCCTCAGCATCACAAACACCCGCGTGGCGTCAGATTCCCATTCCGCCGCTACCCACCTTCAATCCTAAAAAGCCCAAGCGAATTGAGCTCTCGAATGGCATGGTAATTCTGCTTCAGGAAGATCATGAACTCCCTTTGATTGACGCAGTGGCGCGCATCCACGACGGGTCACGCTCCGAATCCGCAAGCAAAATCGGCCTGGTAGATCTTTACGGTGAAGTCTGGCGCACCGGAGGTACAAAATCTCAGACTGGCGATCAACTCGATGACTTTCTGGAAGCTCGGGCGGCCAAAGTGGAGACCGGAGGAAGCGCCGACTCCACCACAATTTCACTATCATGCCTGAAGCCAGATTTCGATGACGTCTTCAAAGCTTTCACTGATTTGATACGCAATCCCGAGTTTCGTGCCGAGAAGCTTGACCTCGCGCAGAAGGAAGCCTTCGACTCCATCTCGCGCCGCAATGATGAGGCGGGAGGCATCGCGTCGCGCGAGGCGATAAAGCTCGCTTACGGAGCGAGCAATCCGTACGCGCGCGAACCGGAATATGCCACCGTTGCCGCCATCACCCGGCAAGATCTGCTGGACTGGCATAAAACCTACGTCCAGCCAAACAACATAATTTTCGGGATTGTAGGAGATTTCGATTCTGCCGCCATGGAGGCAAAATTGCGGCAGGCATTCGGCTCCTGGCCTAAAGGTACTGCCTGGCAAAAGCCGCAAATTCAATTCAACCCCGGTGCTCCCGGCTACTACCAGGTGACGAAAGCCGACGTAAATCAAAGCATCATCCGTATGGTTTCAATGGGTATCACGCGCGATAATCCCGACTATTTCGCGGTCGAGGTGTTGAATGAAGCCTTCGGCGGGGGCTTCTCTTCACGCCTGTTTCGAAACATTCGAACCGAGCTCGGGCTCGCTTACAACGTAGGCGGAAGCGTCGGCGCACGCTTCGATCATCCCGGAGTGTTGCAAATGACGATGGGAACGAAGAGCGGCTCTACCATTCAATCCATCCAGGCGCTCTACGCGCAAATCGACGATTTGAAGACGCATCCTATCGGAGAAGACGAAATTAAGCGTGCTAAAGATTCCATCCTCAACTCATTCGTGTTCAATCTGGATTCGCCGGACAAACTTCTGCGCGAGCAGATGTCTTATGCGTTTTACGGATATCCCGCCGACTTTCTGGAACAGTATCGCAGCGGAATCGAAAAAGTTCAGGCAGCGGATGTAGCGCGCGTCGCCGCCAAATATTTGCACAAAGAGAAACTCGCGGTCCTGGTTGTTGGGAATCCAGCGGAATTCGACAAGCCAATGTCTTCGCTAGGGTCCGTGAAGGAGGTTGACATCAGCATTCCTCCTCCGCCCGCTGGTGGGCCAAATTAAAGCCTTTATCATGACGAGCGCAGCGAGTCGCGCTGCATTCACCCCTAAACTGTCATCCCGAGCGCAGCAAAGCGGAACGCTTTGCGCAGTCGAGGGACCTGCTTGTGCATGTCCAATGTGCATAAAGAGCACATGTTCCTCTCCCGCCAAAACTTGTTAATCTCTAGTCGTGGACAACAAAGCCATCGCCGGAATTTTTTACGAGACGGCCGACCTGCTCGAAATTGATGCCCAGGATTCATTTCGCATCCGCTCCTACCGCAACGCCGCCGAGGCTATCGAGGCTTCCCCGCAGCAAATTTCAGATCTGATTGACGACCCCAAGCAGGTGCTCGCTATTCCTGGCATTGGCAAGGGCATGCTCGCCAACCTAAAAGAACTGTTCAAAGAGGGCCGCTTGTCGCTGCATGCGGAAATGCTCAAGAAGTACCACCCATCGATGCTGAACCTGTTGAAGATTCAAGGCCTTGGCCCGAAAACAATTGCTCTCATCTGGAGCGCATACCAGGTTTGCAGCGTGGAAGAGGTAGAGAAACTTGCGCGCGAAGGAAAGATTCGAGTCCTGCCTCGCATGGGAGAAAAGCAGGAGCTTAAGCTGCTGAAATCCATCGAGGACTACCGCCGCATCGCAGGACGTTTTCTTCTGGATTTCGCCCAGATTCAGGCCGAAAAAATCACGGCGCATCTCGAGAATTATCCGGGCGTGGAGAAGGTCTCGCCCGCAGGTTCTCTCCGAAGGGGACGAGAAACTGTCGGCGATCTCGACATCCTCGTCACCGGAAAAGCTTGCTGCGACGACCAGGCTCGTGAAGACCTGATTGAGCACATGATCAAATTTCCCGGCCTGATGGAAATTATTGCGCGCGGAGACAACAAGCTCAGTTTCCGCCTGCGTGGCGGTATGCAAGTGGATGTGCGCTTTCTTGCTCCCGATTCCTTCGGAGCGGCGATGCAATATTTCTCCGGATCGAAAAGCCACAACGTAGCGCTTCGCCAGCGTGCCTTGAAAATGGGATACACCTTGAGCGAGTACAGCCTGTCGCAACTGGATAACGCGAACGTCGTCGCCAGCAAGAGCGAAGAAGAAATTTATGCCAGGTTGGGCCTCGACTTCATCCCCCCCGAGTTGCGTGAGAACGCCGGAGAGATTGACGCCGCGGCACAGCATACTCTGCCGAAATTAATTACCCAGGGAGATTTGCAGGGAGATGTCCACATGCATACGGTCGAGACTGACGGCCGCAACACAATTGAGGAGATGGCCGAGGCCGCTCGCCAGCATGGATACAAATACATGGCCATTACCGATCACTCCAAAAATCTGGCATTCGCCAATGGCCTGGACGACAAGCGTGCTGTTGAACATATCGCGCGCATTCGAGCTGCGAATGAAACCACGGACGGAATCAGAATTTTTGCCGGCATCGAAGTGGACATCCTCGGGGACGGTTCGCTTGACCTCTCCGACGGGGTCCTCGAGCAAATGGACCTGGTAATCGCCAGCGTGCATTCGCATTTCGGACAGGCTTCCACTGAGATGACCGATCGCCTGCTGAAGGCACTCAGCAATCCGAACGTTTCTATCCTTGGCCATCCCACTGGACGCCTTTTGCTTCGCCGCGACGCGTACCAGTTCGATATGGACGCCATACTGAAGTCAGCGGCGCGTAACAGAGTGGCTATGGAGCTGAATTCTTATCCCGACCGGCTTGATCTGTGCGACCGGCATCTGCGGCTGGCGAAACAGCAAGGCGTAAAGATGGTCATCAATACAGATTCCCATCACACTTCGCATCTCGACAAGATTCGCTATGGGGTGTTGCAAGCGCGCCGCGCATGGCTGGCTGAAGATGACGTGCTCAACACTCTGCCGGTGGAGAAATTCGCGCGCGCGATCAAACACGAGTTGGTGTAAACTTCGTTTCGCAGCAACTTATTCCGGCGCAACGAAGACGAAAGAGGATGCGATGGCTGACGACCCGCAAGTTCCTTTGACCTCCGCGCCAGTTTCACGCGATCTTCCCCTTGCTTTTGATATTGGCGAGGAATATGGCACCGCGTCGAAAAGCCTCCCGCCGGTAAAGATTGTGCTGGTATGTCTGGCGATAGTCGGCGTGATAGCCGTGATCTTAGTGTTGATGCAGCGGCCGCATTCCGCCGCCACGGGATCTATTGACGATGTCGTTTCCGTCGAGGTGCCCAACCAGAATTTCCTGCTGGTTGCTGTGAACCTCACGGTGCAGAATCACGGCGAGAAGCCCTATTGGATTCGCACCGTCACCGCCGACCTCGATACTGGCAGCGGACACGTTACCGACGAAGCCGCCGCAGTCGTGGATTTGGACCGCTACTTCCAGGCCTTTCCTGCGCTCAAGCAACACGCGCTTGCCCCTTTCGCTCGGGAAACCAAGATTGATCCGCGGGCCGAAGTCAGGGGAACAATCGTCGTAAGTTTTGCCGTCACGGCCGAAGCTTTCGCCAACCGGAAATCACTCACGGTCACCATTCAGCCATACGACCAACGAGTCCCGCTGGTGTTGGTGAAGTAAAGAATCTCGTAGCGGCCTCGTCCTCATTTTCTACTGACGTTTTTGCAGAAATTTTCTTCGGCTAAGATGCGAATTTACGGCGGGCTTGATCTCGTCGTATTTCAGGCAGCTAATCGACCCGTCAACCTCCAAAACTCCGAGCGCGACCTCGTGATAGCTGGCGATACCATGTTCGCGCAGCGCTCGCTCAAGTTCGTCCATGCTCACGTGCTCCCTGGCCATATGCGCGCTGATGACTTGTCCGTCATGCACGAGCAATGACGGCTGACCCTGAACTAGTTTCCGAAAACGGCGATTTCCCCCCGACAACTCGGCAACCGCATAATTCAAAATTAGCAGGGTTGCGGCAGCGGCCACGCCGCCCATCACCGATGTGTCGGTTCCGGTCATTGCGTTCTGCACCGAGTTGCTGATGAGCAGCAAGAGGGTAAGGTCGAAAGGAGTCATCTGTCCCACTTCGCGTTTGCCGCTCAGCCGCACGCCCAACAACACCACGGCGTAAACCGTCGCGGTACGAAGGACAATCTCCAGCACTGTGTGTCCGCTAATCATCGTGTGATTATGAACCAGGTTATTGGGATGGGGTGATAGGAACTGGCGCGCCCTTGGGAGCGCTGAGATATCCGGAAGCATTTTTCTTATCCACCGACCAAATTACCAACTCGTAAAGCAGCCGGTCGCGCCCCGTGTAGAACTGGACTGGCTCGCTGATGTTGCGGTCCTTTTTCAAGATCGTCTTATCGTCCGCGATCACGGCCAGTGTGTACTTTCCCTGCTTCGAGTCTAACTTCGTCAACTGTAAGCTGACCGTCGAGACCGGTTTCGGCTTCGCTCCTTTTTCAAGAGTGAACTCGTAGTAATTGCGGTCACCCTTGTGCTTAAGAAGGTCGAGATCGTCGCGGGTTTTAGCAATCAGTCCGGTTTGCAACCCCAGGTCGCCGATTGTGCTCTCCAGTTTCGCGCGCGTCGCATCGAGCTCAGTCTTTGTGGATGCCACCTCGCTCTTCACTCCTCCGACGTCGGTCTTTACGTTCGCAACCTCGCCGTTAACCTGACCGATCTCTTGTCGCTGTTGCGCGAGAATCCGCTCCTCTGCCGCGAGCTGACCGCGCTGTAACTCCCGCGAACGGCTATTGAGATCTTTTTTGGTTATCCCCAACTGCCGGGCGAGCGTTTCATCGTTGGCTTCGGAATTCTCTATTTGTTTTTCGAGTTGCGCAATCTGCGCTTTGGCGGTGTTTTGGTCCTGGCTGAGTGACTCAGTGCGTGTCCGCAGATTGAGGATGAGATAGAGCGATCCCGCGACATACACAATGGCAAGCATCAGCAGCGTCCACTTGCCGGCATTGCTTTCGGAATGCGGATAATTTTCGGCTGGTTCCGACGAACGGTCGGGCATCACTCCTCCAGAACTATGCAACGACCATGGCCTAAACCATTCTGATCGACACTTAGAGTGTCAAACTTAGCTTAAGGGATGGCATCCGACGAAAACTTTGGTTACCAATCGGGAACACTGTTCGTCGTTTTCTAGGAGCAGCCCTTCGCGGTCAGATTTTCGCCGTTCGCAGTCGCAACGAATTTGCAATTACCGATACCGAGCTAAAGCTCATGGCAGCGGCAGCGAAGATGGGACTCATGACCAATCCAAAAAACGGATACAACACACCCGCCGCCACTGGGACGCCAGTAAGATTGTAGAGAAAGGCGAAGAACAGATTTTGCCGGATATTCCGCATAGTGGACTGGCTGAGCTTGCGCGCGCGCGCGATCCCCTCAAGGTTCCCTTTGACCAGCGTGACGCCACCGCTCTCCATGGCGACTTCGGTCCCAGTGCCCATTGCAATTCCAACATTCGCCTGCGCCAGGGCGGGGGCGTCGTTGATTCCGTCACCTGCCATGGCGACCACATGTCCCTGTTTTTGCAGGCGCTCGATCACTTCAGATTTCTGACCAGGCTGTACCTCCGCCTCGAAGTCTTCAATCCCCAACTCGCGGGCAACAACTTCGGCGGTAGCACGGTTGTCTCCCGTCAGCATGACGATACGCAGTCCCTCGGCCCTCAAGCTGCGAAGCGCAGCGGCTGCGGATTTCTTGATAGGGTCGGCGATGCCAAGGATTCCTGCCGGCTGCCCGTCTAAAGCAACGAAAATTATCGTTTCTCCTTTTTTGCGGAGTTCTTGCGCCGCCGGTAAGAGTGCCTCGACAGGGATGCCGCGTTCTCTGAAAAGAACTTCGTTGCCTGCGATCACTTCCTGTCCGCTCACGTTGCCAACGATGCCACGTCCCGTAAGAGACTGAAAATCTGTGACCTGCATCAGAGTAGCGTTTCGCTCTTTGGCCGCATTTATAACAGCCGAAGCAAGAGGATGTTCGCTTCCCTGCTCGAGACTCGCTACCAGTCCTAAGATGTTCAGTTCATCTTTGCCAGCAAATTTCAGAGAAATTACTTTCGGCCTGCCCTCGGTTAAGGTGCCCGTTTTGTCCACAACCAGAGTGTCAACTTTTTCGAGAGTTTCCAGCGCCTCAGCGTTGCGGATTAAGACCCCTGCCGCAGCGCCGCGTCCGGTGCCAACCATGATCGCCATGGGAGTCGCGAGGCCCAGCGCGCACGGACACGCGATGATCAGTACTGCAACGGCGTTGACCAGCGCGTGCCCTAAGCGAGGCTGGGGCCCGAGCGTGCTCCAGGCCGCAAAGGTCAAGCCAGCTACCGCAATTACTGCGGGCACAAACCAGGCTGAAACTTTGTCTGCCAGGCGCTGAATGGGCGCACGGCTGCGCTGCGCCTGGCTTACCATCTGAACAATTTGTGCCAGCAGAGTCTCGCTTCCGACCCTACCCGCTCGCATTACAAATGAGCCAGTGCCATTAAGCGTTGCGCCGATCACCTTGCTGTCGGACGATTTCTCCACTGGCATGGATTCGCCCGTGATCATGGACTCGTCGACAGAGCTCTTTCCCTCAAGAATCACGCCGTCCACAGGAATTTTTTCGCCCGGCCGCACGCGCAGACTGTCCCCTGGATGCACCTGGTCGAGTGGAATATCGAGTTCCGTGCCATCCCGCAGCACTCGTGCCATCTTCGGAGACAAATCCAACAAGGCCCGGATAGCGGAACCAGTGCGGCTGCGCGCACGTAACTCCATGACCTGTCCCAACAGTACAAGCGTCACAATCGCCGCCGCGGCTTCGAAATATAAAGGCGGACTTCCATTCATCTCGCGCAGCGAAGCCGGGACAAGTTGCGGCAGTAGCGCCGCAGTCAGGCTGAAGCCGTACGCAACTCCGGTTCCCATCGCAATCAGCGTGAACATGTTGGTTGAGCGATTGACTAGGGATGTCCATCCTCTCTGAAAGAAAGGCAGGCCTCCCCAAAGAACTACAGGAGTCGCGAGGAATAATTCGACCAACGTCAGCCACCTTGGAGATAGCAGACGGTGGATGCTCATCCCCTGAAGCATTTCTGCCATCGCAAGCGCCAGCAGGGGCAGAGTCAGCGCGGCACAGACCCAGAGGCGGCGGGTCATCTGGCGGAGCTCGGGATTCTCTTCCTCAATCGCTGTCGCGGTGCGCGCTTCCAGGGCCATGCCGCAGATCGGACAATTGCCCGGCGATTGCCGGATTATTTCCGGATGCATTGGGCACGTGTATTCAACTCGAGACTGTGAAATTGGCACGTCGGGCTCGAGCGCCATGCCGCAACTCGGACATGGTCCGGGCTTGTTTTTGTGGACCTCAGGACACATGGGGCAAACATAGTTCCCAAGTTTGTCTGGCTTTTCTAACGGGACTTCTGCCGTGAGATATTTTTCTGGTGCGCTCTTGAATTTTTCCAGGCACCCGGCGCTACAAAAAAAATACGGTTTACCGGAATGATCGAGCTTGTATTTAGCCGCATCTGGCTTGACGGTCATGCCGCAAACCAAATCTTTCACGGCAACTGCATGCTGGCTTAATGGCGAGGTAGAAGCTTTTTTAATCTCGCCGAGAGCAACGACAACGCTACCCGGAGACCCCGCCTGAAAGCCAGGGTTCAGGTATTTATCCGGTTGTTTCTCAAACTTTACCGCGCAGCCTTGGCAGCAAAAGAAGTAACTTTTTTCACCTCGCTCAACACGATGCTGGCACGAACCGGGGTCAACGGTCATTCCGCAGACTGGATCCCGAACGGTAGGAGCTGTGTCTGTCATCTGACCCACATTCCTGTAAGAACTTGATTTACCTGCAACCGCATTTGCTTAGATTAACGTGAGTGCGTCAAAGATGTTGTATCGTGGCACCAGGAGGATATGGCGCAAATGACTCAAATGGAAGTTGCCTATCGCTATCGCGCGATGCCTGGAGAAGCGGAAATGCGGGCGATGGATGGAATGCGTGAAGTTTACGGAATTCGCAGGCTCAAATTTGACGAAGTGGAACGAACCGTTCGGATCGAGTACGACGCCTCAAGGTTACAGGAAGCCGCTGTAACCGCGCTCCTGCGAGGGGCGGGAATTGATGTCTACGAAAAACTGGCTTTAGTCTGAATAGAATTACGTTTGAATGGGGAGGGCTGCACGCCGAAGAACGCCTGATGTGGGGTCATTCAGTTTGTGCAAGGGAACGTTCTCGAAAACCTCTGGCCGAAGTTTATTCTCGAGAACGCCCCATTGCGCGCCACTTCGTCTGGTGCAAGCGTTGCAGGCAGGGTGCCAATCCTAAGTCGTTGATTGTAAAATGTTTTCCCAGCAAATGAGTCGGTAGGAATTGCTCGCATACGGAAAAAAATCGTTGGTGAGTGCTCACCGGAACAGAATCTCTTCCACTTAAGCGCACTCAGACCAAATCGCGAACTCTTCGTTTATAATGCCTTCGAAGCCGTTATAATCCAACCGCAAGCGCCCGTAGCTCAGCTGGATAGAGCGAACGGCTACGAACCGTTAGGTCGGGAGTTCGAATCTCTCCGGGCGCACCATATCTTCTGTCGTGTCATCATTTCGGACCCGTAGCTCAACTGGATAGAGCACTGCGCTTCGAACGCAGGGGTTGGGAGTTCAAGTCTCTCCGGGTCCACCATTCCAAGGTCAGGCGGGTTCCTAAAACAAACTGGTGCGGGAACGGGAATCTGGCACTCCCAGGTTAACGACTTCCCCAGAAATTCATGCTTGACTCCAAATCCAGCGTAGTAGACTCGCCAAGTTGACGTTTCCGGGTTTCGGGCCTGTAACACCCGTTATGGATTGTGGTTTTTGGCAGTGAGGGAGGATTTTTTATGAAGAGAGCAGTTTTTTGCACCGCACTTTTGGCCTTTCTTCTACCTACAGCCGCATTTGCTAATAGTTCCAGCATGGTTTTCTCAAACCGCGGGGGCAAGGTTACCCTGACAACCGGTTTAAACTCTTCCATCGCTGTCAGCAACTCTACATTGATCAGCTTTACCAATCTCAACGGCATAACCTCAAAAGGAAATATAGGGTCCGTCAGTTTCAACACCGGCATCCTGACCTCAGGGAATTTGAGCCAAAGCGGAATTTTCGCAGCCGGTGGGATGTTTAAGATTGTCGGTAACGGGAAAGACGGCGCACCCTCAGGTACTCTGTTTAGTGGCACCTTTAGCGGCCCCGTAACCTGGACGTCCACTGGTGTCGACACTTATAGCTTAAGCGGATTAGTGAACGGCACCCTAAGCAATGGCATGATGGTCAGGGGCGCCAAGGTTCAACTGCAATTCGACCTTGGGCGACATATTCCGCAAACTGCCCAGTTGCGCGGCGGCACCATTACGGTCGTGGTTCCAGAGCCCAACACGCTGGCGTTATTGGGTACGGGTGCGCTCGGAATCGCCGGCTTTCTACGTCGCAGAGTCAAGGCCTAATACCCTCTTTAACAGTTTGATTTCAAACCGCCCCCTCCCTGGGGCCTTTCTTATTCTTCCTCCCTTCCCGCTTTCGCTTTCGCTGGGACGATCGAATTACTTCGGTAATCTTACTTTGGGCGATAAGCGTTGACCCTGATGATCGATGTCCTTAGATTTCAAGCAGGGGGAAGCATGAAGGATATTCACGAGGTTTTGCGCCGCAAGCAGGCTAAGTACGCGCAATTGGGTAAACAGATCGAACTCCTGCAACAGGTTGCGGAAAAACTCCGCGAAGTCGCCCCGCTCCTCGCCGAAAACGATGACGATGATAATTCCGTTCTATTGGAAGTTGATGAGTCCGGAAGCATGGCGGCGAAAGCAGGGGCGTCCGCCTCGTCCACTCAGCCTTCAGCGGCCAAACCTGTACGCGGCATAGCTCCGCGCTGGCCGTAGGCAGAAGCCGTAGTTCTCACGGGCTACACATGGCATTCCAAGCACTACTGGTTTCGCGTGATGAACGGGCGGCGGCGGTTCTCATTCCTGCCCTCCATGGCTTTGGTGTGGGCGTTCAGATTTGTGAAAACTCCGATGGGCCCCAAAGAGTAAAAGAAGAAAAATTCGACGCGATCATCGTCGACTTCGACGATCCCCACAACGCTACCCGGGTGCTGGAAAATGCTTCCGCCGCGGTGGGAGTAAAGAACGCTATAACCATCGCTCTGCTAAGCGATAAAACCAGGGCGCGCATGGTTTTCGCTGCCGGCGCCAATTTCGTGCTCTACAAGCCAATTTCTGCCGAGCAGACCCAAGCCAGTTTGAGGGCCGCCACTACGCTGATTAAACGCGAGCGGCGGGGATCGTTGCGAGTGGCCGTGCAAATTCCGGTACGTCTCGAGATTCAAAACGGATTGGAAATGGAAGCCATCCTGCTCGATCTCAGCGAGGATGGCATGGACATTCTGTCAATGCAGCCCCTTTGCCCATCGGCCGCGGTCCTGGCCCACTTCATGCTGAAGGAAACGGACACGGAGATCGAGATTCGCGGGGTCGTTGCTTGGGCAAATCCAAATGG
>JBDUDA010000206.1:0-5467 GCA_040003205.1 Acidobacteriaceae bacterium
CTGGCGGAGCAACATTCAACCTTATCGCCAGCGCCAGTACGATTCAGACCTACAACTTTAACGTTGTCGCGCAGGATTCCTCTGGACTGCAGAACTTTTCCCAGTTTCTCTCAACATCCAGGGAACGCCGCGGTTCGATTTCGCGATCACCAATAACTCTGGCGCTCAAACAATCCCCGCGGGAGGACAGGCAACTTACAGCCTAGATGTCGCTCCGTCGACTGCGAACTTCCAGGACGTCGTAGTGCTCTCGTGCTCCGGACTGCCTCCACTCAGTTCCTGCGGGCTGCTCCCTTCCCAAATACCTTACGGTACGGCGGGCAGCGCGGCAGCGCAGCTTTCCATCGCAACCACTGCCCCAGTCACCGCTTTGCTAAAATCTTCTCCCGACCTGCCGGAGGCCATTCTTGCCTTTTGCCTTCCCTTCCCAGCTTTGCTCTTAGTTGGAGTGAGGCGTGGCGCAAATGCCAGGTTTCGTCGGTCCGTGTCTCTCGCATTTCTGCTCTTCGCGCTCACGCTGATTAGCTCAGAACTGGCATGCGGAGGGGGGTTGCAAGGAAACGGCAATTCTGGCGGGGTTCCCGGCACGCCCGCCACCAGTTATGCAATCACTGTGACCGGTTCTTCTAGTTCCTTCACCCATAGCATTCAGGTGAATATGACTGTCAAGTAGACGACGCCGTATCGCCCTTCGCAATACTTGCATTCTTCCATTTAAACTGTCCGTAACATCTCTGATATTCTGTCGCTGGTTTTACTCCACAAATGTTGCGAGCACGCTTCGCGCGACAGCAAATTGGTTTGCGACCAGCTTCGGAGGTAAAGGATGGGTTCCGACTTTTCGGGCAAACGAGTCGCCGTGCTAGGCGCAGGAAAGATGGGCGGTATTCTGCTCAAAGCTCTTCTCGAAAAAGGGCTGCTATCTCGCGACTCGACTGTTGCCACAATTCAGCATGCAGAAAAAGCGCTCGGGCTGTCGGAAAAACTTGGCATTCCGGTCGGGACCGATAACCTCTCCGCCGTGAAGGACGCCGATGTCATTTTCCTAAGTGTGAAGCCACAGATCGTGCGCGATGTGTTGCAGCAAGTCCGCCCTAACATCACACGCAAACAAATCATTATTTCGGTGGCAGCGTCGGTATCCACCGCCCAGATTGAAAAAGAATTAGGAATTGAAGCGGCCGTAGTGCGCGCGATGCCGAATACTCCGTCCTCTCACGGATGCGGGATGACGGCCCTGTGCAAAGGCAAATTCGCCAGCGCACGCGACATGGAAATCGCGTGCGCGCTCTTCGACGTCATCGGCAGGACGGTAGTTGTGGACGAGAAACATATGGACGCCGTGACGGGCCTTTCCGCCAGCGGCCCAGCGTACATCTACATCATTCTGGAATCGCTCGCCGAGGCCGGAGTTAAAGTTGGACTACCTCGCGACGTTGCCACTCTCCTCGCAGCGCAAACCACCCTGGGTGCCGCCACTGTGGTGCTGCAAAGTGGCGATCACCCTGCCCTTCTCAAAGACGCTGTTACCACTCCCGCCGGCTGCACGATTGACGGCATCATGGAACTCGAAGAAGGAAAATTGCGGGTAACTCTGATTAAGGCCGTGGTAAAAGCTGCCCAGCGCGCAAAGGAGTTGGCGTTCAGCTAACGAGTTTCCCGTAGAAATTTCGCCCGTGTCCCACCGATTATGAAAGTCCACACCGACTACCTAACGTTCCACACCAGGAAACATCGCGAATACATCCACATCACTCCCCAAATCGAAGCCATCATGGCTAAGAGCGGAGTGAAAGAAGGCATGGTTCTGGTGTCAGCCATGCATATCACTGCGGGAGTCTATGTCAACGACAACGAATCAGGTTTGATCGAAGACATTGACCTATGGCTTGAAAAGTTAGCGCCCTTCGACAAAAATTACCAGCATCACCAGACCGGCGAAGATAATGGCGATTCGCATCTGAAAGCGCTGCTGATTCATCACGAAGTGATTGTGCCGATTACCGCAGGCAAATTAGACCTCGGAAGATGGCAGCGCATCTTTTATGCGGAGTTCGATGGCCGCAGAGATAAACGCGTTGTGGTGAAAGTGATGGGTGAATAATTTGAGTCTCTCACTTGGACTGCGCTAGGATTGCAGAGAAAATCCCGGAGATTTTATGAGCGCCGACGAACTTCAAGAATTGCAGGAGCATGCCGAGCACGCAAAGCATAATCCTGACCTCGCTCCAGTTTCCCTAACCATGGCCATCGTCGCCGTGCTCGTGGCCACGATTACGCTGCTGGGACATCGCGCTCATACAGAAGAAGTGATCCTGCAAAATAAGGCGAGCGATCAATGGGCTTTTTACCAGGCTAAAAATATTCGCCGCCACAGCGATGAACAGTTCGCGGACATTGCTTCAGTGATCGCTTCGAAAGATGCCGAACGAACCAGCAAGCTACGGGAAAAATATTCGGCGGAAGCGGAGCGTTATCGGGACGAGCAAAAAGAACTGGATGCCGAAGCCCGAAAGCTGGAGCAGGAAACGCAGCAGGAGCGTAGACGTGCCGATCGCTTCGATCTGGCCGAAGTCTTTCTCGAAATTGCTCTGGTCATCACTTCCATCACACTGCTTTCCGGACGCAGAATTTTCTGGCATTCGGGGATCGTGATGGCTTGCCTGGGGATTGCGGTGGCCGTGACCGGACTGCTCATCCATTAGGTTAGGGTGACTGAACTGCAAAGCTGACGGGGACAATTCCAGGGATCGTTCCTAGGCAAGCCTTCGCAAGAAAAGTTTAGGGTTGCGTCAGGATGACCTCTGTGATGTGCGGAACTTTTGTTCCACTAAGCCGTCACTTTCGCATCATCTGCCGAACTGTAGTCAGCATCTGACTGGGGTCCGGCAGTCGGTTCGCAGAAAAAAGTTTGCCACCCCGTAACTCCTTTACTTCTCGTTTAAGAGGGACCCCGGCTTCAGAAAACATTGCGGCTCTATGCATGCACGCTGTTAAAGCAGTTCCGGAAAGTTGCGTGCGAGCCGATGCTTTACAAATGCGCCAATCCTGCCTGTTTGAATCTCTTTCGCAGCCTCTACGATGGGAAGTTGTTTAAGGTCGAAGACGACGGTCCCCGCCTGGACAACTCTCGCTTAAATGAAAAGCTCATTGCGCGATTGGTTCTGCCTCCACGAAAAAATCGCCAGCGCTCGCGCGCCCAGCACTACTGGCTCTGTGGTCATTGCTCCCCGATTGTCACGCTCACGTTTGAACCTGGACGAGGAATGATTGCGGTTCCCATACGTGCAAGACCTCTGGCGGCCTAGGCAGGTCCACTCCGTTAAGCGACGCTTTGCCTTGCTCGGGCTGGCCCAAGACTGTAAAAGAAGAGCGGGACTGCCGGTTCGGCAGTCCCGCTCCGTTTCCAGACAATAGGATTCTTATCCGGAATTTCCCGCTCCAGGGAATTCGTTATGCTGCTTCAGCCTGCTCCCACGGATCCAAGACCACCTTGATGCATTCCTGCTGCTTGTCCCGGAAAGTTTTGTAGGCCTGAGGTGCTTCCTGCAAGCTCATCCGATGGGTGATCACAAATGACGGGTCAATCTCCTTCTTTTCGATTCGTTCGAGCAGTGGCTTCAAGTATTTGTGAACATGAGTCTGACCCATTTTGAGTGTTAACCCCTTGCCGAAGCTGGCGCCGAAAGGAATCTTGTCCAAAAATCCCCCGTAAACACCAGGCACTGAAACCGTGCCGCCCTTGCGGCAGGCCTGTATCGCCTGACGCAAAACATTGGGTCGATCAAATGAGACCTTCAAACTTTGTTTCGCGCTGTCGTAAGCGTCCACGAAGCCTTTCCCGTGCGCTTCCATTCCCACCGCGTCGATGCAGGAGTCGGGTCCACGGCCTCCGGTCATCCATTTCAACTCGTCGACAATATCGTCCACTTGTTCGTAATTGATGACATCGGCGCCCGCCTGACGCGCCATACTCAAACGCTCTGCGAAACGATCAATGGCGATTACTTTCCCGGCTCCCAACATGAATGCACTGCGAATCGCGAACTGGCCGACCGGGCCGCATCCCCAGACCGCGACCACGTCACCGGCTTTGATATCGCAATTTTCCGCTGCCATGTAGCCGGTGGGAAAAATGTCCGAGAGAAACAGCACCTGCTCATCACTTAAGTCGGACGGCACTTTAATTGGTCCGACGTCAGCAAACGGGACGCGAGCATACTGTGCCTGGCCGCCGGCGTAACCTCCGAGCATGTGGGAATATCCGAAGAGTCCAGAGCCCGAATAGCCATACATTTTCTCGGCGATCCACGCATTCGGATTGGAGTTGTCGCACAGGGACCACTGTTGCTGCTTGCAGAAATAGCAGTTGCCGCACGCGATCGTGAACGGAACGACAACTTTATCGCCGATCTGTAAATTCTTCACGTCCGATCCGATTTCAACTACTTCGCCCATGAATTCGTGACCCAGAACGTCGCCAGGTTCCATGGTCGGAATAAAACCGTCCAGAAGATGCAAGTCCGATCCGCAGATAGCGGTGCGCGTAACTTTCAATACCGCGTCGCGCGAGTTCAAAATATGTGGATCCGCTACGTTTTCAATTCGGACGTCATTTTTTGAGTGCCAGCAAAGTGCTTTCACAGAAACCCTCCAAAAAGTTATACAACGCTAATCTCCCGCAAGGCGGGTCCGCTCCATAGCATCATCTGCCGTTCCCTCGCGATATAGAACGCGCAGAGCGGCTCCCTTCATGCCTCGGTCGCCAGCCGATTGCCCTGTTGTGGTAGGCAATTCACCTGCCTCCAGCAACTGCTTGAGGTGACGCAGGCTCTCGCGGACAAGCTGTTCGGGGTCCCATCCAACCATCGACGCCAAGCCACGTGCAACCATCCCGGCGGGGATCTTGTATTCAAAAGCAATCGCAATCTCCGTGCCCCGATTTCCAGGCGCATCTTTGAAATGAATGACTCCGCGGTGTTCAACCGGACCAGGGGTGGAACTCCATGCGATGTATTTTCCTGCCTCCTCGTCGGTCACCATAACGTGAGACTCGATGGAGAATCCGGCCTGCTTTCCTACAGTTACCTGTAATGATCGGCCGTCTTCCGATTCCATGTTTACTCCCTGTAGAAAGCGAGGCCAGTTGTTGGAATCACGAACGAATGAATAAACCTCGTCCTTTGGCTTGTTGATAGTGAACCCTACCCGCACCTTGTCATGGTGAGGCGCTGAGTTGTCCATCACCCCGCGATAGACCAAATAGCCGCCGCCGATGGTCAAAGCTGCTCCAGTCCATCCGCGACGCACAATTCCAAACGCAGCTAAGACTGTTCCGGCAAGAATCGTGGCAGCAATTTTTTCAGTCGAGCCGGGCCTGCGCGTGGCATCGGGGCCCATGAACTCGCTTCCCGCAAAACTTGTCTTAATGGTCATGACATTATCCGTTCATCAAGCTTGGGTTAAG